>JBMFLH010000043.1:0-15894 GCA_049971295.1 Candidatus Ratteibacteria bacterium
ACCCATATCTACTTGGAACAGTTTTTGAAAACATGCTTCCTGACGTAGATATAAGTTTTGCTGTGGAAACCTGGAAATTTTTACCCCTTCTATCTACATCTTTCAGAAACATGGCAAGTGCTTTATAATGAAAGTATAAGTCCTTTTTATCGATAAATGGCCACCACCAGAACAACGCTGTTCCAAGCATCGGTGATAGGGATGATGTCCATATTCCTGCATGAAGATTGTTTTCAAGTTCCCTGCTGTTTCTTCCCACGCCGAATTCATGAATCTGCATTGGTTTTTCAAAGGGTTTTCTCTTAAAATAATATTCCCTCATGGTATCAACCACGGTTTGACTGTATGCATTGCTAACAAGTGTTTCAATATCCTTTACTATCCAGACCATTGGATCAGCATTTGGTCTGCAGATGTGACTGGTCACGGGATGTTTGTACGGATCCATTTTTTTTAAAAGAGGGATCAGTCGTTCATGCCATTGTCTGATATTCTTTGAATCATAATATCCAGTAAGATCTACTTCATTCCACATCTCCCAGAAGGCAATCTGTGTTGAATATCCCCATCGCGCGACAATATACCTGAGCCGTTTTAAGAACCATTTTTCCGCTTCACCGCTATTAAAAAATTCATCCGGAGAATTCAAAAAACCACCATTGATAACATTATACGGATTATCCCACCATTCTGCGTCAGGCCTGATACTGAACTGTCCATGATTAATTAGCGTTAAAACGATGTATATGCCATTTTCTCTCGCTATGTCCAGGATATAGTCAAGTTTCCAGGAATTTTCCAGGCTATAACGTCCAATGCCTTCGTAGTGCTGTGCGTAAGCAGGTGTCCATTCAATACCCACCCACCATGCACCCATCCACATTCTGATGTAATTTTCGAAATTATCTTTCATTTTTTTAAAATAATCGTCATAGGCGAATGTACCCATTCCTTTGTCAGGAGTAAAATCATATTTATATGGTTGTCGCAAGTCATCAGGAGAACGAAGAACATGGCCTATTGGATAAAAAAAGTCGCCATTTGAAAAAGCAAGACATTGCGGATCCTGATGGTCCCATCTGATAAATCCAGGGTTCGCGCCAGAAATACATTTGAACCAACCACAGTCGAATTTTTTTGTCTTTCCAGCAAAGCTTAAAACAATTTCATACCTGTAATCCCCGATTTCCTCAGGCGCAAATCTTATGCACCAGCGATGTTTCCCGTATGGATACAGGTTCTCACCATTTTCTTCAAGACACCTAATGTAGTCTCTGTAAAAAAACGCAGGGACTGATATTTTTTTACCTGATAGGGAATAAAAAATCCCGGAAATCTCAATCTCTTCCGGGTCAAAAGGATTATCAAAAACAAAAGGAACTTCAAATGATACCTCAAATTTATCATACTGTGGAATTGTTTCAGCATTTGTTTCAAAATTAAAAAGAAAAATTTGTTGCTCGGTCTGTTGTGGAATTGCTTGCACATTGTCAATATAAATGGTACCGGAAAAAGGGAAGTAAAAGAAAAATTTTATTCCAAATTCTCGGATATTTCTTTTTGTGTATCCATCCCAGCATGCAAGACCTGTGGCGGGCTGCCATTGAGAACTTGTATCAGAGATGTCAATTGTAAATCTTTTCCTTTCATTCAGATTAATCTGATAAAGACCCGTCTGAAACCATGTCCAGTTTTTGTCCTTGATATAGCAGATAAAGGAAACATAATTTTTGGTTTTTGATGGTATGTAAATATCCAGGGATAACGTGTCAGAATGAGTCAGGTCAAAATCAGCATCAACCTTTACCCAGGACTCTTCCATGCCCGGCACATCAATAGCCAGCGAATTTGCTCCGCTTGAAACGAAATCCTTTGAAATTCTTAATGTTTGTTGCTCATAAACAGATGACCAGTTCTGCGTGCCATTTTCAAAATCAAAAAGAATTTCTGCTGCCGCATCACAGGCAAAACAGACAAAAAATGCTATTACAACGTTAAATATCAATTTTTTCATCAATTTCATAAATAGTCTCTATTGTCTTTGAAATGGAATGCACCGTTAAATCAGTGCCAAATTTAATCTGAAATTCCGTCTTATCTATCCTAAAAGAAAGAGGAGAAGTATTTAGGGCTATTTTTGGCTCTGTTTTTTCTTCCGCAGTGATTCTTACTCTTGGATGATATGCCAGCAAATCAGCAATCGGCTTAAATTTTATTTTTATTTCAAATTTCTCGTCTGCTGGTTGAAAAATCATTGCACCACCAAGACCTGGTTCAGATGATTCTGGTAAAACAGATTCAAATTTTCCAGCCCTTGGTGAAAAATAAACCTCAATTCTCATTCCTGGTTTCAATTTTTCAAAAGATATTGAAGATATTCCAAATTCTCCTTCGGTTGAATAGTTGCGAATGACCTTTATCTGGTTTGTGGTAATATCGAGCCAGGGGAAAATTAATGAAATACCTTCTGATTTTCTCCATCTATCGGGGCTAAACTGAAGGTTCTTTTTTAACTTAACAGAATATTTGTTATCTCTTTGAAATATCATTGTGTAGGGCTCTGTTAAAGAAATTTTATCGTCAGAAATACATCCAATCTCGCAATCAACATACTTCCTTTCAGTGGCAAAAGGAATAATTTCAAGCATTTCAGTTTCCTGAAAAAGAAGTGTGCAATCTTCTGTAAGAGAAGTGAAATTAGTATAATAGAATTTTGTGGTGGATAGATTGAGAACAACAAACCTTGCCCCACTTTCAACCATCGTATCGTCTTTTAAATACTGCTTAAAATTTTTTAAAACATCTTTTATTTGTTGTATCATTGACCTGTTTTTTGTAGTGGAAGCAATTTCATTAAGAATTTTTATCCCTTCGTCAAAAAAATTTGCCTGAATTAAAAGCTGCGCTGCCTGAAATCTGGCGTATTCACCAACATCTTTATCAGAAATATACTGCTTAAGAATTTGATGTGCCTGGTCAAACTGTTCAAGATTTATCAAGCATTTCACAAGGGGTTGAATTGCAACTTTCTCTCTATATTGATAGGCAAGTAATTCATAAAGTTCTTTCCCTTTTTTATAATCAGAAAGAATATCAGTATAAAGTGATGCCTCTCTTCGTATAATATCCCGAATGACACTTTCATCGGAAATTTTTTCTCTGAATTCTTCATACATTTTAATTTTTTCTCCGGCTGTTTCCTCTGTTTCAGGAATCCCTGCAAATTTTAAGTCAACAAATTTTGAAAAAAGTTTTTTCATACCTGGAGATTCCTTGTTTTTTTCAAAAATTTCAGCAAAGGATGGTGCAATTTTTTCTCTTATTAATTTTGCTGTATCAGAATCTGTCCTTGCAAGATTTGTCATCATATCAACAGCCCATTGCGCTGCTGGATGTTCAGGAAATACAATAACAAAAGAGTAAAAAAAGTCTACATCTCTTCCAAACCATCTATACCAATTTTTCAAAATTCTCTCTGATACATTTCCATTAGAACCCACACTTTCTTCAATCTTTTTCATTCTCAAAAACGCATCCTGAAATTTGCCTTTTTTCATTTCTGCCATCGCAAGAATAAAATTGTACGAAAACTGGTCATTTTCTACTTTCCCTGCAAATTCTTCAAATTTTCCTGACTCCCATATCAATTCAACAGCAGAAATCAGTGGTGAGATCTTACTGGACCATGCACTCCAGAGTGTTGCAGACCTCAGAAAATATTCGGCTGCAAGTTCATTTTTCTCCAGATTCTTATAATATGTTGCGATTTTCCCATAGGATGAAGGGTCATCCGGCTTATATTCGAGAGATTTTCTGTATGCCTCTATCGCTCCTGCAAAATCATTATTAATACCTTTTTGATTTCCAATTTCTTTCAATGCCTCCGCAAGAATATTTTTGCAGAACGACTGAAGTGGTTCTGTGTTCTTCGCGGCCTTCATTTTTTCGAGAAAAATCCCGCAATCTTCAACAATGGACTCAAAGTTTTTTCCATCCCTATAGATATTAACAAGGTTCTGCAATGCCTGTCTTATGTTCCACTGGTTTCTTGAATAATCGGTAGTATTAAGAAATGTTCTAAATGACTGAATTGCTTCCTGGTTTTTTCCAATTCTTGAATACGCCATACCAAGATAAAAATACAAATCAGGTTGTTCTAAACCTTCCTTGATTGCTTTATTTGCAATCTCAATTGTCGACGCAAATTCGTTTTTCTGAAATGCCTGAATAATATCCCTTAATTCAACCTTCTTTTCCTGACACAGCAGTATTGAAGATAGAAAAATTATAAACAATAATAGTTTTTTACTCATCGCTCAAAACCGTGATATTCGCAATTAATATAAAGAACATTTGGTGCATTCTTTTTTGTTTTATATTACCACATTTGAAATTGGATACATAGAATCCTCCGTTCATTTGACGCAGAATAAAAAATATTGTTTATTGTTGAAACAGTTCTTTAACTCTGGTAAGATATATAAAGGGCCTGAAATGATTATAGAATATTCAAATCTTGACGATGGTAAGAAAATCTTCTTGAACAGGGAACTTGCAGATATTTTATATCTTTGTAGGAGAAGAAAAATCTTTGTCCCGGAGTTGAATATCAATGTTGTCTCTTTATTAGGATGTCCCCAGATACCAGAGCACGTACAAAACAAAATCTCCATTAAGTTACCTTCAAAAAGCAATCATTTCAACAGTTTCAGCCAGATGTGTGATTATGAAAATGATATTCAAACAAGCCAGGTTATTAAAGATAACGATGTTATCTGGGTGATCGGCGGTGGCGCAGAGGGAGCAATTTACGGTTTTTACCAGACAATTAAAAACATCACTGGTATCAGGTGGTATGGAACCAGCGGATGTGACATAGCATTTGCAAAGCCAGTATCAGAAATTGAAAAAATATACAGGCCCAGGGTACCGCTGAGAGGCTTTGAGTTTTCGCCAAAAAATCAAAACTATCAGTTCTCAGAGAAATTTTTGAAATGGATGGTCAGAAATGGATGGAACCTGCTTGATATCAATGTTTCACACTGGGAAAAATATTCAAGAAAACATGAGTTTACAAGATGGTGCGACACATTTGGAATAAGACTCGCTATTGGCTGTCATGCAATTGATTTTTTCATCCCTGAATCCATTTTTAACGTGATGCCGGACATATTCGGCATGAGAAATGGCACTCGCTGTATCACATCCATAGTAGGTTCTCCTGATATAAAAAAAAGATGGAAGGCAAAAATACAGCCATGTTATACAAATTCGAAGACACGAGAACTTTATGTCAAGGCAGTTGTTGAATTCATTAATAGCCATCCTGAAACCTATATTTTTTCTCTCTGGCCACACGATGGCATTAACAACTGGTGCCAGTGCCATAATTGCAGGAAACAATCACCTTACGAAATGATGTACCGCATCGCTCTTGAAATTTCAGGAAAACTTGGTAGATTTATTCCTATTGAGCTACTTTGCTATTCAAATATGCTTCATCTCCCCGGTAAGCATCTTCCTTTTTCTTCAAATACTTATACGATTTTCTGCCCTTATCTCAGGCATTATCGGCACAGGATTTTCGATCCAGGGTTTAATCAATCGCAATTAACCCTGGGCGTAAAATATCCTGATGAAGACCCAATAAATCCTGTTGATGACAGGGAATACGGAGTCTTGCTGTCAAAATGGCTACCTTACCTGGAAAAAACAGGTTCATCTTTTGGCGTGTTTTCTTATTACCAGCTTGTATTTCACGATCAAACAGAAAGATCTGACAGATCCCGGTATCTGTATCAACCAGAACCTGCTATTGTTGAGGATGAAATTAACTGGTTTATAAAATCTGGGATGAAGGTTTTTTACGATTGTTCTCCACCTTACCCTGGCTTTTGGCCTGATGGAAGATTTTATGCCTATCTCCCGCAACAGATGTGGGAAAATTCTCAGAACACTGATAGACTTGTGATAGAATATTACAGGACAATTGCAGGAGAAAGAGCAGAAGTGTTGAAAAATATTTTAAGAATTATTGCAAATACTATCAATGAGAACAATGAAATTCCATCAGATATTGTTAATACTGCAAAAGGGATTTTCAATTCACTTGAACAACCATTAAAACAAAAATACCAGATGTGGCTTGAGTATGTGATACTTGGTAAAAATTCCTGGAAAGAATTAAAACAACAAAACATTAGCAGTATGATTGAAATAGAAAAAAAGATTATCGCGTTTTTTGAAGATAATCGTTCATTTCTTGAGGACTTCATCAATGTTGATTACATGATCAGACATTGTCAATCGATAATAAATTTTTATACTTCTCAATAAGGACTTTTTATGAATATGAAAATTGTAAAAATTTTTGTGTTCATGCTTGTCTCTTTCACTTCGACTATTCTTGCTCAGGACAATGAATCAATATATGTCAGATTCAAAATGGTAGAACCAAAAGATACAAATTATTATGTAAAAATTGGTGGTTATATTCACATTCCAAACTGGTACATTCCTGTTGCCTATGTACCAGGAAATGCCCAACAAAACTCCCAATTTTGGGTGAAAGCAGGAACCTTTACACCATGGTTTGACCTCAAAAAGCACGCCGGAAAATCTCTCCATGGCCGGCTCAATCGCTCTGGCGGAATTGCTGAATTTCCAAACATCACAGCTGACTTTATTACTGATAAGCCATATCCCGAAAGAAAAATTATTATCGAACTTGCCACTTTGCCTGACGAAACAAAGGTGGTGAAAAAGTTTGAAGAAGCCTATAAAGGGAGTTTAACAAGTTTTCTCGTCTCAAACGATATCAAAAAAGATGCTGAATTTTTTGAAACAGCAAGTCAGATGACAGAAAGACATCTTAATTGGGCAAAAGAAGCGACAGATGGCAAAAGACATTCACCTGAAAAACTTATTATTCAGACATCATTCTGGGCACCACAGCGGGAAGAGTTAAATCTGAAAGAAGCACAGGTTCTATGGTTACTTGGTTTTAATGTTGTTGGTAATCAAACAAAAGAAGTAAGAGAAAACTATAGTTTTAAGACACCAGGACACCTGTGGGCGAGTTTTGGTCCAGAAGTATCAAGAGATGATGCAGAAACCCAGGTGAAAAGAATTGCAGAGCAGTATAGGAAGCAGAATATCGTGATAGAATCAGGCACACCTTTCAATTTTTCAGACGAAGTGACATGTCCGCAAATTAAAAACAATCCAGTGGCGATTGAAAATTTCCACGCATACTTAAAACAACAAAAAGTAAAACCTGAGGAAATCGGAGTAAAAAAAATTGAAGAGGCAGTTCCTATCGAAACGCCGGATGCATTAAAAGAGCAACAAAAGAAAAATTTATCTGCCGCCAATAGATTGTTCTACCATACGTCGAGATTCAGACAAATTTCAACAAATGAAAGGTTCAGATGGCTTACTGAAGCGGTTCACAAATATATTTCAAAGGATGTTTATACTTCAACTCTCGTAGCAGACCACCCTTATTTCGCGGGCACAGGTATGGGTATGGGAATGGGACCAAATCCTGCCTGGGGTTCAACCCCGCTTGCCTGTGATTGGTTTGATATGGCGAGACAAAAAGCAGTGGACATGGCTGGCATTGAGGACTGGATGGGGCTTCAATACATGTATGGGCCTAACTGGACATGGGAAGGATTTCAACTGATGGGATTTCAAGCATCAATCTTTAGAAGTGGCAGCAGTTCAACGATACCGATTATGGCTTGGATCACTCCAAGTGATGAAATCAACCTCAGATTGAAAACTGCCTCAGCACTGTGCCAGGGTGCAAAACATTTCTTCTACTGGACATATGGACCAACTGCAACAAGTACAGAAAATTACTGGTCTGATCTTTGCGGCGAATACGATGGAATTGCAAAAATCACAAGGCAATTAACTCAGGCAGAACATATCCTTGCGGATGGAAGAACAAGACCAACAAATGTTGCTCTTCTGTACAGTATTTCTTCTGACCTCTGGCAACCATTTGGCTATGTACATATGCTTGAAAGGCGCCTGACATACTTTGCCCTTACTCATCAGCAATATCTTGTGGATATGCTAACAGAAGAAGATATCATCGCGGGAAAACTGAAAAACTATTCAGTTCTTTATGTCACAGACCCGTGTATTCACCAGCAGGCAGTAGAAGAAATAAAAAAATGGGTAAGAAACGGAGGTTACATACGTGGCACATGTGGTGCAGGAACAAGAAATCAATTCAATGAAAAAATTCCGGGGCTTGCTGAAGTCTTTGGAATAAGACCACACCCAGAAGTTTTTGTTCAACAAGGCAGATGGCATATACGTGGTGCATTGAATGGAATAGATTATCTTGATACCATTACTCCAGGTTCAAATAACCTGTATGATTGCACAATTGGTGCGATAGGAGCAAAAATCAGTTTCAAGGTTTCAACTGGTAAAGTCATTGCAACTTTTGGTGATGGAAGTCCGGCATGTGTGAGAAACCAGTACAGGAAAGGAATTGCTGAATATATTGGAAGTTGTCCAGCCATTGCCTATGGAAAAGAAGCAAAGTTTGTCACAAATGCCCTGAAAGAAAAATGGCAGGACAATATAAGAAAATGGGTACTGGGCGAAATCATTAAAAATGGAAAAAAACTCGTGGATATTTCTCATCCTGTTGTTGAGGCAGGCGTTTACGATTCCCAAAATGGGACGTGCCTTGTACTTGCGAATTTTACTTACCAGCCGATAGAAAACCTGAATGTTGTAATTGATGTACCAAAAAAGCCGTTAAGAGTGACCTCTTGTGAATCCGGCATATTGAAATTTAATGCAAAGCCATTTGGCAAAGGACACAGAGTTGACTTTTCCATGCCACTTGGTATCAATGATATCGTGATGATTGAATTTTAAGAAATGGCATTTGTCCCTGCTTATAAAAATTTATCTGAAGAAGAATTTCAAGAACGAATTGAGCAGTTTGAAAAAATTCTTTCACAGTGTTTACTCTGCCCAAGAAAATGTGGCGTCAATAGAATTAAAGGTGAAAAAGGTTATTGCAAGGCTACCGCAAACCTTTATATATCAAGTTATGGTGCACACTTTGGGGAAGAAAGTATTCTTGTTGGCAGATATGGCTCTGGAACGATTTTCCTCTCGTGGTGCAATCTCAGGTGCCTATTCTGCCAGAATTATGACATTTCTATTGAAGGAATAGGACAGCGCACCTCAATTGAGACATGCGCTGAAATTATGCTTTATCTTCAAAAAAGAAATTGCCACAATATCAACCTTGTTACGCCAACTCATTACGCACCACAACTTTTAAAAGCAATAAAAATTGCTTCTCATAAAGGGCTTAACCTGCCAATTGTCTGGAACTGCGGGGGATATGAAAATCCTGAAATTATTAAACTACTTGAAGGAATCGTTGACATATATATGCCTGATATAAAGTATTCAAAATCACAAATAGCGAAACTTCTGTCAAATGCACCGGATTATTTTGAAAAATGCAAGTTGGCAGTCAAAGAGATGTTCAGACAGGTAGGAGAAATGCAGATTGAAAATGGTGTCGCAAAGAAAGGATTGTTAATCAGACATCTGGTGCTTCCAGATCATGTGGCAGGCAGTGAGGAAATTTTCCGTTTTATAAAGAACGAGCTTTCAGACAGGGTTTTTATCAATATAATGGCTCAATATCGGCCATACGGAAAAATACCGGAACGAATAAATAGGCCCATCACTCAGAAAGAATATCAAGAGGCAATAGAATTTGCAAGAAGCATAGGTCTTAAAAATATCATCATTCAAAATATATTTATTTGATTTCCAGTAAAAGTTCTGGTATATTGAAAAATATTAAAAAAAGAACTTGTATGGATATTAAATGCGTATGGTGGGATGGATACCATAATGCCTTTACAGATATTGCAAAATTTATGGATTGCTTTTTCATCACATTCAGGCATGCAACTCAGCATGGTGCTCCAGGCAGAGGTGAAATCTATTTAATAAAATCAAATGATACTGAAAACTGGCGACTTTTATGCAAATTTCCCGCATTTCCAGACAGCAGGGATCCGAAACTTTTTGGTTTTCAAAAACAAACTGGGAGTCATATTTTTTTCTATTTCTGATGATCCGGAAATGACTGGACACTGTGTTCATTCCTATGTTGCATATTCTGATAATGGACAAGGCTTTTTTGAACCGATAAAATTGAAAACTATAACGTCGGGTTCTGGAGAATAAGGGTCTGTCGTGATATTGCCTATGCAAGTGCCTGCAGGTCAATGCCTGAAGAAAGAGGTAGTTTTCTTTTTGCTTCTGACGACGGCATAAGATTTGAACCTATTTCTACCATCGTGAAAGTCTTTTTAAGACCCGACGGCAAAATTTATTCCTACATTAAAAATGAAAGCAAAAACAGCCATACCTGAACTTGATACAAAAGACATGATTTTTAGACCGGTTGTCATTCTTCCGACTGGTGGAGACACTTCTTATTGTGGTCCAATGATAGACAGCAGCAAACTATACATCAGCTATTATTCACAAAACGAACTTGAAAAAAGAGAAAGTGTGGTGGGAAAACATGCAACAGGAATTTATCTTGTAACAATCAAAACAATGGAGGGAAAATGAAAGGAATTTTTATCTGTATCTTGACAGCGTTGGTTTTTCCAGTTTTAGTTCAGGCAGGAATTAAAGATAAAACAAAACCCGGAAATATTTCAATAGTAAAAGACGGTGTGCCGGCTGCGGTAACTCTTATTCCAAAACAGCAATCCGTTACACCGAAAGTTATTGAAGCAGCAAAGGAAATACAGAACTATATCAAACAAATGTCTGGCGCAGAACTAAAAATTATTGCTGAAGACGAAAAAATTTCTCAGGACATTTCAACAGTTCTTTACATCGGTCATACAGAAGCAGCAAAAAAGAAAAAAATTAATATTCCTTCACTACTGTCCAATAAAACTTTTTGGCAATTTAATATTTTGAAAGCCGACCCCAGTAGGGTAAAATTAACTTAAATTAAAAACCCCTAAGGTTTTTTCACAAGAAAAATGAAAACCGGCTCTTTTTCAGAATGTAGAAGAAGAAAGAGAGATATTTACGGGTTTCAGTAAATATGCACCTATCTTGAAAAAATACGGAGGATAAGGTTATGAAATCAAAAGAGATATTTGGTGCAGAGATTCAATATTTCCGTCTGGAGCCAGAATACTGGGAAAGGGTGATAAAATGTTTTAAGGATACCGGTCTCAGATGTGTGACAAGTTATGTGCCATGGAATACACACCTTGTAGGGTTGCCGGATAAAAAGAATCCCGCAGGTATTCTTGATTTTGAAGGAAAAACAAATCCTCGGTTAAATCTTATGAGATTTCTTGAACTTGTGGAGAAGTATGAACTTAATTTAAATTTTAGATGTGGCCCTTTTGTATGTAATGAAATGGTATATGGGGGCTATCCTCAATGGTTGGTTATGGGGCACCCTGATATGATGGTATGGGACTATCAGAATAGACCGGCACCTGGCTACTGGATAGCAAAGAAGGAAGGGTCTCAGCCGTCTTATCTTCATCCTGAATATCTTATGTGGTGTAGAAAATGGTTTGATGCAGTTGATAAAATTATAGTTAAACATTTGAAGAGCAAAGGCGGATGTATTACGATGGTAAATCTGGATAACGAGGTAAGTTATATTGTGCAGGACGGTTTTCTTTCTTCTGACTATAATCCTGTGAATGTTGCTCCGGGAGGATACTACCATAAATTTTTAACAAAAAAATATAAAAAGGTCTCAAATCTACCCTATTCAAAGAGGTATGCCTGCATAGAAGATATTACTCCACCACGGTGTGTACCAGATGAATTAAAAGAGGATATTGCCTATTACCTTGACTGGTGTGAATTTAAAGAATGGGTTATGTGTGAATATCTAAGGACCATTAGAAAATTCCATGAGGAAAATGGAGTGAAAGATGTTATTTTTATGACCAATCTTAATCCGCATCTACCAGAAGGTGTACCAACCCGTATGCCTTCTTTTGAATCAGCGGTTGGTGGAATTGTTGGATATGACTTTTATAGAGGGACTTTTATGAGTTATTCAGGGTATCATTCAATGGCAAGGATATTGAAATTGATGAACTCCTCTCTCAGATATACCTACTCTGCGGAATTTATGAGTGGCACCTGGCAAAAAGTCCTTACCACAAGGGTTTCCTCTGACCATATGAGGTTTATGGCAAGATGTGCCTTATCTCAGGGATGTAAAGCAATATCATGGTTTATGTTTCATGACAGGGATTGCTGGGGAGATGCACCTGTTAGTTCTCATGGGCACCGTCGTGAAAATCTTGATGTTCTGAAAGAAGTTCCTGAAATCCTTTTCAAAAAGATAAAAAACTGGGATAGCTTGCAACCACAATATGATGTGGGAATTATCTATGACATTATACAGCACCGCCATACATATATTGGGGACCCCTCTCCCTGTGATGACAATAACCTTTATATCGGGAAACCATTTATAGATAATATCCCTGCGGGAAGGGCATCAAAAGAATATATTGGGTTATTTCGCCTTATTGAAGAATGTGGTTACCAGGCAGATGCTATAGATATAGTCCATTCTACCAAAAATCTGGGAAAATATCCTTTGCTCTTCCTTCCAGGAGCACCGTTAATTGAAAAACAGGTGGTTGAAGCACTTAAAAATTATGTTGGAAGTGGAGGTGTTCTTGTATTGAGCGGTTGTTTGCCTAAAATAGATGAAAGAGGGGATGTTGTAAAATTTTTAGGAGCGGTCAGGAGTGAAAAAATAGAGGATGTAACCACAATTGAATATAAAAGTGGAAAGGTTATTGTTATCCCTGGATATATTGCACAGGACGAGTGTGAAGAAGAGAATGTTCACAGTATTGGCCTGGTTAAGAAGATACTTAAAGGATATGTGGGAGACCCTGTTGTAAAAATAGAGATACCGGGGCCTGTGGAATGGACTGACTGGAAAAAAGAAGGGGGAGGGCATACTGTATACAGGCAGACAAGGAATTTAGGGTCTGCCATACTTCATAAAAACAATGATGAAACAGTTCTTTTTGTTCTTAATCACTATCCTGAAGCAGCGAAGTTTATAATTACATTTAAGGACAGGCATTACAGGATATTGATAAATCTTGATACAGGAGAGATTATACCTGTAAAAAACAGAAAGGCAATACTGGATATAGATAGAAAGAGCGCCTGTATCTATTTAGTAAAATCCGGAGGGTAGGTCTTGTTGTTTTGCTTTCCTTCACACTTCTTGCCCTTCGGGCTTCCTCCCCCATCCGGGGGAGGATGAAGGTGGGGGTGGTAGCCGCAGGTCCGTCTACGCTAACGCTCTGTCGGATAAACTTTAGCCTGGGTAAGGAAGGGGAAAAAAGGTAAAAGAAAAATCAAATCTCCGCCCTATGTAAGAGAAGAAAAAATGCGGAGTAAAGGAGGCAGAATGGAGAAGAAAAACCTACCAAATCCAAGGATAGCGGCCTTGCTTTCTTTTCTTCTTAATGGGCTTGGCCAGATCTATAATGGAGAGATAAAAAAGGGGCTTACTCTGATATTCTCTTCAGGTGTTTCTATGCTGGTTTTAATACTGGGTGCTATCTTTCTCTTTTACTTTATAATAAGGACATTCACTACTTTGAGTTTTCTTATATGGGGTGTTGTCTTATTTCTTTTCGGGCTTACAGGAATGATAATAATCGGAATTTACAGCATCTCAGACGCTTATTATAAAGCAAAAAGGATGTATGATGAATGTGAAAGGCGTGATATTTGACTTTGATGGCACACTTGTAACACTCTCAATTGATTTTAGAAAGATAAAAGGAGCGCTCTTAAAAAGAGCACGGGAATATAAATTAAAAATACCTCCTGGGGACCTCCCTATTCTTGAACTACTTGAGGAGATTAAAAGATTAAATGGCAAAAGAGGGAACGACTTTTATTTTGAAGGGCATAGAATTTTAAAAGAAGAGGAACTCAATGCCTCCAGATATACACAGCCAAAAGAGGGTGTTTTAGAACTCCTTAAAAGTTTAAGAAAAAAGGGAATAAAGATTGGAATAATCACAAGAAACTGCAGAGAAGTTGTTGAAGAAGTTATAAAAAAATTCGGGATTCTTTACGATGTACTTCTTACACGAGATGATGGCAAAAAGGTAAAGCCGGATAGTTCTCATATTAATGAGTGTTTGAGACATTTATCTCTTAAAAAAGATGAGGTTATCCTTATAGGTGACCATCCCTTTGATATAAAGGTGGGCAAAGAGCTGAATATATTAAGTATAGGGCTGAGAAGCGAGAATGTTTCAGAAGATGGGTTTTTGAAAGAAGGGGCGGACTTTGTTTTTGAAGATATAGGAGAGATTGGATATTTACTGGGGATGGAAGGTTTTAAGGCAGGAAAACTCCCCAACAGATTTTTAAGGTACCTGATTGAAAGATATACTGCGAAAGATAAGGATGTGGTAGTTGGGCCAGGTATTGGTATTGACTGTGCAATCTTTAAGGTAAAAGACAGGACTGTCTTTGTAAAGACAGACCCAATCACCCTTACTGCAAAAGATATTGGGTTCTATCTTGTGAATATAAATGTTAATGATATCTCTGTTATGGGGGGACTTCCATCACATCTTTTAACAGTTCTTTTATTTCCCGAAAGGACCACCTTCTCTGAGATTGAATATGTTTTTTCCCAGATAGGTGATGAGTGTAAAAAGTTTAATATAAAATGGATAGGCGGACACACTGAAATTTTAAGCGGGATTAGTAGTCCAGTTGCGGTGCGGCTTTTGATTGGGAAAAAGATAAGAAGATTAAAACGACAGAATGTAAAGGTGGGAGATAAGGTCTTTCTTCTTAAGGAGATTGGGGTAGAGGGTGCTTCTGTTATTGCGAGGGAGAAGTATGATGAGTTAAAAAAATATTTTTCTGAAAGGTATCTTGAAAAGGTCAAAGATGCAATCAAAGAGCCGGGGATAAGTATATATAAAGAGGCAAGGATAT
This sequence comes from Candidatus Ratteibacteria bacterium, assembly GCA_049971295.1. Classification (GTDB taxonomy): domain Bacteria; phylum Ratteibacteria; class UBA8468; order B48-G9; family DTJG01; genus DTJG01. The sequence continues at coordinate 15,061 of JBMFLH010000043.1, forward strand.
TATGGGAGAACCTTGATATAAAATATCTCCATGACCCAACAGAGGGCGGTATCTCAACATCGCTTTATGAGATGTCAGAGGCAATGAATATAGGGCTTTTAATTGACCTTAAAAAATTGAGGTTTTATCCGCCTGTTATAAGGTTTTGTAAGGTTTTTAATCTTTCTCCGCTTGGAATTATCTCATCTGGCTGTATCACAGGCATAATAGACAGGCAGAAGGAGAAAAGTTTGATTGAATTTTGCAAGAGAAAAAGGATAAAGATACAGGTTATAGGAGAAGTAGTAGATAAAAAAGGTGTCTGGTATGTCTCCAGTGGGGGGATACTTCCTTTTCCGAAATTTTTCAGAGATGAGATAAACCGCCTCTTTCAATCATAATACTCAATTTAAATTTCAAGACATGCCCCAATTTTTTTCAGTTGGTTTAGATAACAATGAGAAATATTCCCATCATCATCTGGTGGAGGAAATTCCCATGTTATTACACCACCAAACGAGTTTATGTATCTTGTATAACCTATAACAAACTCATCTGAAAATCGTGGTTCACCTCTTCCCCAGCAACCACCTAAAAAAGTAAGTATATGATACTGTACATTTTTTACAAACCTTTTCAATGGTATAACGCATGGCTCATTTCCACTTACAGGTAAGGCACCAGCAATCTCTCCTGCTGTATAGTCCTCATATTCAGTTAAAGAAACAACGGGAACTTTAACCCCTGGATTGAAGGCAACTATACTATCTTTATTCCCTTTCCTTGTGCTTTCAGCAAAGCTTTTAAAATTTGGTGGTTCTTGAAAATTATACATCTTATCTGGATAATAACATC
>JBMFLH010000044.1:0-15515 GCA_049971295.1 Candidatus Ratteibacteria bacterium
GGAGAAGGTGGGAAAACGAAAAATACAAAGAAAACAGAAAAACACCAGATGGATTTCAGCAAAATATTGTTCACACACTCTACGGCGCAGACAAAACTACGGATAAATCCGCACCCCTGCAAACTTGCCAGCAGTTAAATAATGGTATAATATATTTGGAACCAAAAAGGAGGAGAAAGTGGAAAGAAAAGGAATAAAAATAGTTAAGGCAGACATAAAAGAAGTTGTGCAGCAGCTGAATAAGGCGCTTTCTGATGAATGGCTTGCCTATTACCAATACTGGCTTGGGGAAAAAGTGGTGAAGGGAAAATTTAGAGAAGAGGTTGCTGCTGAATTGGGCCAGCATGCAGGAGATGAATTGAAACATGCTGGAATGATTGCAGACCGAATTATACAACTTGGGGGCACTCCAGTTTTAAAACCAGAGGACTGGTATAAACTGACAAATTGCGGATACGATGCGCCAGAGGATCCGAATGTGATACCTGTTCTGAAGCAAAACATCAAAGGGGAACAGTGCGCCATAGAGGTTTATCAAAAAATGGCAGAGATGCTCAGGGATAAAGATCCCATTACTTATTTGATGATTCTTTCGATCCTGAAAGATGAAATTGAGCATGAGGATGATTTGATCAATATCCTTGAGGATATCCAATAAATAAATTGTGAAATGGTATCCGAGGAGGACAAATGAAGATTAAAATACTGTTACTCTGTTCTATCTGTCTGCTGATTTCTTTATCTTTTGCAGGAATAAATCCAACCATAAAGGAAGAAATTTCCTCTACTTTTCAGACCATTGACAAACTGATAGAACAGGGTAAAGAAAATATTTTGCATGTTTATACTGCTGCGCTTGAAATACAAAAGCGAGCAACAACTCAATACCAGGCACAGGTAATTGCAAAAAAAATCATTTCCACATCCAGAATCTCTTCAGCAGATTTTGAACAATTGAGAAAAAATTATAATTTTGCAGAAATATCCATTATCTGGGCTGTTTCTCAAACTGGCAAAATCCCGCTAATGAAATTGCTCGATGAATTGAAAAATTCAAGCATTGAAAAGATTATGGATAGGTATGGATTAGAATGCGAATACATGATTTCTGAAATTGGTAAACTTAATCCACAAAAATAGCTCTATATCTAATCAGGTTGCCTGTTTGTAGAGTTTTTCAAATTCTTCCCATAGATAGCCAGGGAGTCGTTTACCGAAACTTTCAAAAAACTTTTTCACATCCTCAAGTTCTTCCTTCCACTCTTTAATATTAACATCAAGGATTTTATTGAGTTTGTCTTTGGGGATATCAATACCAGTGGTATCAATATCCTGTGGATGTGGAACACAGCCAATGGGAGTTTCTTTTGCAGAAACCTTATTATTCACTCTGTCAATAATCCACTTGAGCACCCTGATATTTTCACCGAATCCTGGCCAGATAAAGTTTCCATCTTCGTCTTTTCTGAACCAGTTGACTGAAAAGATCTTTGGTGGATTTTTCATTTTTTTACCTAAATTAATCCAGTGATTGAAATAATCTGCCATGTTATATCCGCAAAATGGAAGCATTGCCATCGGATCCCTTCTCAACATACCCACCTTATGTATGGCTGCAGCAGTGGTTTCAGAACCACTTCTTGCTCCCATAAATACGCCATGTTCCCATGAAAATGCTTCTGTCACAAGAGGAACAAGATGTGTTCTTCTTCCACCAAAAATGATAGCAGAAATTGGTACTCCTTTTGGATTGTCAAATTCTTTTGAAAGAGTGGGAGTATTATAGATGGAAACAGTAAATCTTGAATTGGGATGTGCTGCCGGCGACTCTGAAGATGGATTCCAGGCATTTCCCTGCCAGTCCTGCATGTTTTTCCCTAAAGGTGCATCCATTCCTTCCCACCATGGTTCACCTGTATCAAGATTCAATCCAGTATTTGTAAAAAGGGTAGGATAGAACTTATCACCTTTCAGGGTTAACATCATGTTGGGATTTGTTTTGTTTGATGTACCTGGAGCCACTCCAAAAAACCCGATTTCAGGATTGATAGCATACAATCTTCCGTCATCTCCAATATGAAACCAGGCAATGTCATCGCCGATAGTCCATATTTTATAATCCGGTAATGCTGATTGCATCATTGCAAGATTTGTTTTTCCGCACGCAGATGGCATTGCTGCAGTAATATAGGTGATATTTCCATCAGGGTCTTCAATTCCTATAATCACCATGTGTTCTGCAAGCCATCCTTCACGATATCCCAACCATGACGCTATCCTTAAAGAAAAACATTTTTTCCCGAGAAGAGCATTTCCTCCATAGCCAGATCCAATACTCCACACAAGATGTTCATCAGGGAAATGCATGATAAATCTCTTATTCGGGTCAAAATCACCGACAGAATGAAGCCCTTTAACAAAATCCTCACTATTTCCAATTTTGTCTATCACATGTTTGCCCATTCTTGTCATAATGCGCATGCTAACAGCAACATAAGAAATATCTGTAAGTTGCACGCATGCCTTTGCAAAGGGACTATCAGGATGTCCCATCATATAAGGTAAAACATACATTGTCCTTCCCTTCATACAGCCATCTGAAAGACGGGTTAACAATTTTTTTGCTTCGTCTGGTTCCATCCAGTTATTGTTTGGACCAGCAAGTTCTCTATCAGGATGGCATACATAGGTAAGATGCTCTGTTCTTGCAACATCTGTGGGATGACTTCTGTGAAGGTACGCATTGGGCCATTTTTCTTGATTCAATTGATAGAAAACTGGTTTTCCATTGATTTTTTCTTCTTCCATGCCCACTTTCATCAGCCATCTTGCCTCTTGTTCTGAACCATCGCACCAGTGAATTTTATCTGGCTTTGTTAATTCTGCCTGCTTCTGCACCCATTTTTCAAGCGATGTTGACATAAGATTCTCCCTTGTGAAAATGTTCGGGGATCAGTGTAATTTATTGGGAATAATTATAACCTAATCAGAAAAAAATTTACAATCCACATGGTTTTTCTTATCCCTTATGCTGAAGCGAGGCACTGATAAACGAGGAGAAAAGAGGATGGCACGCGAATGGTTTTGATTGAAATTCTGGATGAAATTGGGTTGCTATGAAAAATGGATGGTTTTCAATCTCAATGATTTCAACAAGTTTTTTATCAGGGGAGAAACCAGTAAATTTCATTCCATGTTTTTCGAAACTTTCAAGGTATGTAATATTGAATTCCCATCTATGTCTGTGTCTTTCATAAATCTTTTTCTTTTTATATACCCTTGAAGCCAGAGACCTTGGCTCAATAATACAGGGATAACTGCCCAATCTCATTGTTCCACCAAGTTTTGTAATGTTTTTCTGTTCGTCAAGCAGACAAATTACAGGGTCTGGAGTATGCTGACAAAATTCAGTACTGTTTGCTTCCTTCAATCCAATCACATTTCTTGCAAATTCAATCACAGAACACTGAAGTCCCAGACATATTCCAAGAAAAGGTATCGTATTTTCCCTGCAGTACTTAATGGTTTTTATCATACCCTCGACCCCGCGCACACCAAAGCCACCTGGCAGCACCACGCCATCAACTTCTTTTAACAAAATTTCAGGACCATCCTTTTCAATCTGTTCAGAATCAATTTTAACCAGTTCAACTCTGCAGCGATTGGATATGGCTCCGTGCACGATGGCTTCGTATATTGATTTATATGAATCCTGTAGTTTAATATACTTGCCGACCACTGCGACGCGCACCTTTTCAGTAGCAGTATGGAGAATATTGACGATATTGTTCCACCTTTCAAGTGAGGGATGTGGATGAGCGGGCAGTTTCAGGTGTTCAAGAATGATTTTATCAAGATTCTGACGGTGAAAAATCAAGGGAATTTCATAAATGTACGGGGTATCAATGGCTTCAATAACTGCCTGTTTTTTTACATTACAGAAAAGTGCAATTTTTTCTTTCAGGTCCTGAGAAAGGGGTTTTTCGGTTCTGCACAGCAGTATCTGTGGTTGGATGCCTATTTCTCTGAGATTTGCCACAGAATGCTGGGTTGGTTTTGTTTTCAGTTCTCCTGCTGCACGAATAAAAGGCACAAGGGTTAAATGGATAAAAACAGTATTTTCTGCATTATACTCAAAACGAAGCTGTCTGATTGCTTCAAGAAAAGGCAAACTTTCTATATCTCCCACAGTCCCACCAATCTCACATATGAGTATGTCGACCTTCTTTGTCAGTATCATAATGCGATTTTTGATTTCATCAGTGATATGTGGAACAACCTGTATCGTTTTTCCAAGATATTTTCCTTCTCTTTCTTTTTGAATCACAGAATAATAAATCTGACCGCTTGTTACATTATTTAATCTTGAAATTTTTGCGTTCGTAAATCGCTCATAATGGCCAAGGTCAAGATCTGTTTCTGCTCCATCCTGAGTGACATATACCTCGCCGTGTTGGAATGGACTCATAGTACCCGGGTCAACATTGATGTACGGGTCAAGTTTCATCATTGAAATTCTGTAGCCATGACTTTCCATCAGTGCACCTATGGATGCACTCGCAATTCCTTTACCGAGCGATGATACAACACCACCTGTGATAAATATCAGTTTAGTCATGGCCTGCTACCTTCAACCTTTTCAGATCCTCAATGGTATCAATGGAGATTGAATCTTTTGAAATAATAACAATCTTAATTTTATAGCCATTTTCAAGAATTCTTAATTGTTCAAGCTGTTCAAATTTTTCAAGATTGCCAGAAGGTAATTTTTTAAACTTCAGGATAAAATTTCTTCTGAAGACATACACTCCAATGTGTTTGAAAAATTCCACTTTTCCAAAAAATGGTATGTCCCTGTTAAAATAGGTACGAGGAAAAGGAATGAGGCTGCCAGAAAAAAACAGAGCAAAACCGTTTTTATCCGACACGACCTTGGTGATATTGGGATTATAAAGTTCCTGCTCTGTTCTTATCCTTGTTACAGGTGTTGAACATAAAATTTTTTTATTCTTTAACATTTCTGCTACAGGTTTGTCAATTGCCTCATCAGGAACAAATGGTTCGTCTGCCTGAATATTGACAAAAATCCTTCCCGGTATTTTTTCAGCAACCTCTGCTACCCTATCACTGCCACATGTACAATTTGAGGAAGTCAAAATCACCTCTGCCCCAAAACTTCTGGCATGATTTGCTATAATGTCGCTATCGGTTGCTATAATCACTTTCTCGAGAGTTTTTGCCTTTTTTGCATGCTGATACACGCTTTCAAGGATCGTGATATTTCCTATTTTCTGAAGTACCTTTCCACAAAATCGTTCAGATTGATACCTCGCTGGAATTACTCCAATGATACCCTTCATTTAATCGCCTTTATCACAGAAGAATGATACACATCAAATATTGTTTTCAATTCTTCTGGTGAAACATTTGCGGTACCAAGTTTTTGAACCACCACGCCTGCCGCAAGATTTGCAAACGTAGCGGCTTTCACGATATCAAAACCGCATGCGAGAGCAAGCGTCAGCACAGCAATCACAGTATCCCCTGCTCCAGTAACATCAAAAACCTCTTTGCTTATTGCAGGAAGGTGTATAACCTTTGAACCAGTAAAAATTGTCATGCCATCCTTGCCTCTGGTAATAACCAGCATATTTGATTGCAAGCTTTTCATGATTCTGTTGCCAAGATTTACTATGTCCTGTTCTGTTGTTGGCTCTGGCATGTGCATTCCAGCGCTTGCTTCCATAAGGTTCGGGGTCAGACAATCAACATTTTTATAATAGGAAAAATGGTTAACTTTCGGGTCAACTGTAATAATTTTTTTATAACGGCGGCACAGGTGTACCAGATGCGTAATAAGGGAGGGTACAATAACTCCCTTTCCATAGTCAGAGATAATGACAGCGTCATAATTTTCAATTTCTTTCTCAAAAAACTGTTGCATTTTCTCTGTCTCACTCTGAGACAATTTTTCGATCTGTTCGTTGTCAACCCGTATCATTTGCTGGGAACCAGCGATAATCCTTGTCTTAATGCTTGTTGGAAAATCCTTTCTGGGAAGCAAGAATGTCCCAACATGGCTTGTTTCAAGAATGTCTTTCAGCAAAGCACCGTTGGAATCATCTCCGATGACCCCGCAAATGGTCACGTGTCCTTTAAGACCGGAGATATTCAGACATACATTTCCTGCACCGCCACACCGATAAATTTGATTTTTAACTTCAACAATCGGTACAGGCGCTTCTGGAGAAATCCTTCTTACCTGACCTGTTACAAAATGGTCAAGAATCAAATCTCCTACAACAAGGATTCTACGTTTTGGAATGTCTGTCAAAAATTTCTCAAGATGTTGATTTTTTAATATCGCCATTTAATCTCAAATCCAGAAAACTACGTTTCCTTGTTTTTTGGCAATAAAATCAATGAAAACCCAGATTCCAGCGCATGTGTAATATCCAAGTGGCAATCCAAGGAAAAAGTATTTGCTCTTTTCGTATGCTCGCGCGCCACCATACTTAAGGATAATCTTTTTAATAAGCCACGCAATGAATATGGAAAACCATAGTGAGTCCATCAACCAAACTGGTCCAATCACAAATCCAATTGGATGAAGTGGCCACCAAAGAAATTGCTGACGCATAAACATAATGCCAGACATTACCACCAGACCAATGCCTCGACACAGCCATCCAATCTTGTTTGAATCAGTAGGGTTTTTTATCAGGTCTGCGATGTAATCAAACGGTGCCTGGGGACCGCCTCTGAAAAACCAGCTGTTCAGATTGATTCCGCCGTATTTATACGAAATTTTGAGCATAAAAAACATTGTGGCAATGATATTGACAAGGATCGCTGTCATAATTGCCCAGAATAAATATCTTTTTCCTCCGCTGAACTGATTCATAATTTTCAATGACATGCTGCTGGCTGCCATCGGGAATGTTCTTAAATCAGCGCTGTACACATATGTCAGGCCGAGTGCTACAAGTGCAGTAACAGGCATATGCTTGCTTCCCCACATAGAAATCACGATGGAAGACGATATGATTGTTGCAACAAGTGTAGGAACACCTGTCTCACACACAATTCTTGTTAAAACAAGGAAAATGATAAGCGCAAACAGGTAAAAAACAAGACCGATCGTAATGTTAAGTCCTGAATACACAAGCCATCCCAGCACAAAGATTGAGCCAATCACAAAACCCCAGAAGGCAACTTTATATGAAAGGATTTCATCTGAATCGTCAGTATTGGCTTTCCCGATTGCACTTCTCCATATATCTCTGAAATGGCTGCGGGCAATGTACAAACTGTATGCTACCATTGCTATCATTGCACCGGTTCCTAAATGGGCGAATATCGCATATCCAGAGCATCCGTAAATTCCAATGTTTTCTGTGCTTGAAATCCCTGTGATATTGAAAACACCCTTAATAATCTGGAAAATTAGATTGAAAAACCATAGTGAGAAGCTCACTTCAAGGTTTGCCAGATAAACAAATCCAATTACTGGAAAACTTACCCTTAAGATGATGTTTTGCGTCCCTCTGAACGCAGAGATTGATTGCTGTAATCGTGGAGCTGGTATCATATTGTTATACGCATGCAGTGCCACCATGGTTGCAACGAGAAACGCGATACCAAAGCCGAGCCACATCAATGGATTTTTGAAAAAGCCAGGCAGATATGACTTTTTACCTGGCTGATTAGGTTGTTCTTTGACCATTTCTATCGGAAGGATGGTCAATGGATATACCAGTTTTTCTCTGTCCATCCACTGTTTTCTTAACATCACTGCAATGCATATTGTACAAAAATAGAAAACAAGTAAAAACGGTATCCAGAGAGACAGTGGCTTAATCCAGACACCCCATGGAATGGACATACCTTTTGGAAGTCCTTCAAAAAAATATGTGACTGCATTCGGATCTGTTACTATCAAACTTTTTCGCAGATGCGGAACGATTAAGGTATTCCATTCATTCTGAGGATTTGCATAGTATGATGGAGCAGAAATCAACGGAAGAATTTGACTGCCAAGTCCCATTTCAGTTACAGAGCAGGCAACCAGCATCATACAATAAACAAGAAGCATTTCTCCTGGTCTGAAAGCAAGTTTCTGATTTATTCTTTTGAGCAAAGTGTTGACAAAAAAGACAAGAAAGAAAAACAATGTGATGGCTGCAACAGGCATATGGTCAATAGCAAGATATGAGCCGGAATTGATATCTACTGAAACATGGTCATAAAATGCAATAAATATGGAAAGTATGATACCGGTCAGAAAAGAGCGAAAAGTAAATACCCGTTCCACGTTCACTCCTTTGTGTAGTTTTGTTCAATGTAATGTGCAAAACCGAGCAATTCTGCTTCTTTAAATGCAGGTGCAAGTATCTGCATACCAAAAGGAAGTTTATCAGAAGAAAACCCAGCTGGCAAATTTATCCCTGGAATGCCAGCAAGGTTTGCGTTCACGGTGAAAACATCTGAAAGATACATTGCAAGAGGATTTATGGCTTTTTCACCAATCTTAAACGCTGTCTCTGGCGTGGTGGGAGTGATGATAAAATTTACCGACTGAAACGCCTGTTGAAAGTCTCTGATAATCAACGAACGAACCTTTTGCGCTTTCAGATAATATGCTTCATAGTAACCTGCAGAAAGAACAAAAGTACCAAGTATGATACGCCTTTTGGCTTCTTTCCCAAAACCTTCTCCCCTTGAATTTGTGTAAAGGTCAAAAACTGTTTTAGAATCTTTGCTGCGATATCCAAACTTAACACCATCAAATCTTGCAAGATTCGTGCTCGCTTCAGCAGTTCCTATAATATAGTATGTCGGTATTCCGTAATTTGTATGGGGCAAACTTATTCTTTCCACATGAAACCCATCTCTATCAAGACAATTAATGATACTGTCAATTCTATCTCTAATTTCCTGTGAAAGTCCCTCGCCAAAATATTCATCAGGAATTCCTATGCGAATATTTTTTTTATCGATGGGTTTTTCAAGTTCCTTTTCATAATCAGGAACAGGTATATTGCATGATGTTGAATCCCTTTCATCATAACCGGCAATTATGTTCATTATGATGCTTGCATCCCTGACATTTTTGGCAAAAGGGCCTATTTGATCAAGGGATGAACCAAATGCTACCAGTCCATATCTTGACACCCTTCCATAACTCGGCTTTAAACCCACTACTCCACAGAAACTTGCTGGCTGCCTGATTGAGCCACCTGTATCAGACCCAAGCGCGGCAAACGCCATATTCGCTGCAACAGATACCGCAGAACCCCCGCTTGAACCCCCGGGTACCCTTGTAGTGTCATATGGATTCAGCACAGGTCCATAAGCAGAATTTTCTGTTGAGGAACCAAAAGCAAACTCGTCCATATTCGTCTTGCCAATGAGAATTGCACCTGAATTTATAAGTTTTTCAATGACAAACGCATCGAACGGACTCATATAACCCTGAAGAATTTTTGAAGCGCAGGTTGTTGGCTGGTCTATTGTGCAAATATTGTCTTTTATTGCGACAGGTATACCTTCAAGTCCCCGAAATTCGCCACGAATGTATCTCTGTTCACTCTGCTTTGCCTGTTCAATGCAATTGTCATTGATATGAATGAAAGCATTGAGAAGTTTGTTTGTTTCATGAATAACTTCTAACTGTTTTCTGACAAGTTCAACAGGTGAAATCTCTCGTTTCTTTAAAAGTTCCTTTATCTGATGTAAACTCAAGCAATGAATGTCCATATCATAAAAATTCTCTCGGATCTGAAATTTCGCCCTTTATTGCCGAGGCAGCAACTGTTGCTGGAGAGGCAAGGTAGATAAATGCATTTGGATTACCCATTCTTCCCTTAAAATTTCTATTTGCCGTTGATATAACTATTTCACCATCCGATGGAATGCCCTGATGTGTTCCAACACATGGCCCACAACCCGGATTTGTAACGCAACAACCGCTTTCAAGGAAAATTTTGATATACCCCTTTTTCATCGCCTCAAGATATATTTTTCTTGAACCAGGGGTGATAATGGCTCGCACATCTTTATGAACCTTTTTACCTCTAAAAATTTTTGCGGCAATTGCCAGATCATCCAATCTTCCATTGGTGCAGGTACCGATAAATGCCTGATTGATTTTTGTTCCACGAAGTTCCTCCACAGGACCGACATTGTCAACAGTATGGGGCTTTGCCACAAGCGGAACCAGTTTACTTACATCAAGTTCAACAACATTACTGTAAATCGCGTCACTATCAGCAAACACAGGATTTATTGTTTCGTTTTCACCAACAAAATCTTTCAGATACTTTTCAGTTTCACTATCATATTCCATCACGCAGTTTTTCCCACCGACTTCTGTAACAAGATTTGCGATTGTAAATCTACCATCCATTGACAAATTTTTTATTGCCTGCCCTGTAATTTCAACACTCTGATACACTGCTCCCTGCGCCGTCAGTGTTTTGACCATCAGAAGTCCCATATCCTTTGCAAATACTCCCTTTTTCAGTTTTCCAGAAAATATAAGTTTTGTGGAATATGGAACTCTGAACCATTGTTTTCCTGTCAGCATTCCAATGGCGAGATCAGTAGAACCAACTCCACAGGACATCAAATTTAATGCACCATAGGTGGGAGTATGACTGTCAGCGCCAAGAACCAATTGTCCCGGTCTTAAAAATCCTTTTTCTGGCATCAGAATATGACATACACCTTCTCCTATTTCCATCTTTTTTATGCCATATTTTTGTATAAAATCTCTCATGAGTTTGTGGAGAGAAGAAACACCCATATTGGGACTTGGCGCACTGTGGTCAAAAACAAAACACACCCGTTCAGGGTCAAAAATTTTACTTCCTCCAAGTTCTTCAAATGCCTTTATCACCAGTGGTGCTGTTCCATCCTGTGCCATGAGGAAATCAACCTTTGCAAGGCATATTTCGCCCGCAAAAGTTTGTTTTCCCGCATGAGATGATAGAATTTTTTCTGCTATTGTCTGTCCCATTTTATAACATTATGGTGTTACTGTCATTAAAAGACGGGCTTCTTCTGGATGTCTTGCGACAAAAAGCAATTCGTCGTCAGTCAGTGGCTTCTGCGTATGAACATTTGCGTATCTGGCAAGTTCAAGAATTTTTCTCGCCTCTTCCTCATCCTTGAATTCAACCTCAAGTTTTCCATAAATGTTTCGCAATCCTTTGATACCACTGTATTCACCAAGAATAATCATTCGTCCGGTTTCAATGATTTCAGGCTCCCCCCTGCCGAGTTCTTCAAAATCATACAATTCATAATTTCTCTTGTCTTTCAAAGCACCATCCACGTGTATTCCAGAGGAATGGGCAAAGGCGTTCGCTCCAACTCCCACCTGGTTAATTGGAATAGGAACCTTGAAGGCATAGGAAGCATAGTGGGCAATTTTCCACGACATCGAAAGATTGATTCTTTCATCCAGCTGGTACTTGCCTGCCATTCCAGCACCGTATTTGCACGCAAGTAAAACCGAAATAAGATCTGCGTTTCCTGCTCGTTCTCCCATGCCATTAATTGTGGTGTTAATATATGCGTCAACGCCTGCATCTATGGCTGCTTTTGCTCCAGCAATAGAACATGCTACAGCCATGCCCAAGTCGTTATGACAATGTAATTCCACAGGCATCTTTGTTTTTGAAGCAAGTTGATAGATTCGCTCATAAATTGTAAATGGTGTATCGTATCCAAGTGTGTCGCAATACCTGATTCTATCAGCACCGTGTTCCTTTGCAGCAAGTGTAAATTCAATCAGTTTATTCATGTCTGTCCTTGATGCATCCTCTGCATTTACGCCAATGGATTTTGCCCCGCGTGCTTTTGCCTCATCAACAGCAGAAGTCATATCTTTAACCACCCCTGAAAAATCTCTTTTTCCCTGAAATTTACCCAGTATCATCTGCTGAGATGTTGAAATTGAAAGATTAATATGTTCAAGTTCCGGAATGTTTTTGAATGCTTCAGCAACATCATCAACAATTGCCCTCATCCAACCAGAGATCCTTATTGGAGCGAGAACACCCTTTTTTACAAGTGCCATATTTGCGTTGAGATAATTGATTTCGTGCTTTGTAACAGGAAAACCCGCCTCACTCTGGAATATGCCCATTTGATTCAGATATATATTGATTAATGTCTTTTCAAGTTTCGCAAGGCCCAACCGTGCTGTCTGCACTCCATCCCTGTTTGTCACATCAATAATGTAAATTTTTGGCATAAAAACCTCCTATTTCATCTCAAGGATTACCGGTGTCTGTGCCTGGTGCGGATGCTGGGAACCGCGATAAACCTTGAGCTTTTTTAACAGCTGTCTTCCAAGCCGGTTGTGAGGCAGCATTCCTTTCACAGCATGTTTTATCACAGTTTCAGGACTTTTCTGCATCAGTGACATAAAGGTTTCTTTTTTCAATCCACCAAGATATCCAGAATGTCTGTAATACACCTTGTCAAACATTTTCCTGCCGGTTAATTTCACCTTTTCAGCATTGATGACAATCACAAAGTCTCCTATATCCTGATACGGAACCCAGCAACTCTTGTGCTTGCCAAGGAGAATCGTGGCTATGTTTGATGCCAACCGTCCTAAGGTTTTACCGGTCGCATCCACAAGATAAAACTTTTTTTCAACCTTTGTTGCTCCATCTGGGACAGGGGTTTTTTGAGTTTTCATATTTCCTCCGTTTTGCTTCTGAATTTTCAGCATAGTTCCTGTGCAGGATTTTATTTTTGCCAAGATTATACACATTTCTTGCCAATGTGTCAAAATTTTTATTCATACCACTGAATTCGTGCTATAATTCAGAAATATATTCTGGAATATATATGAAAAATATCTATGTCCCTGAATTTGAAAAGCCGATCAGAATACCGGCCAGAGTAAAAATTGCTTTTTCCATGCCATCTTTTGTTTTTGCGGGACAGAAGGTAATACTAAAATTACAGTTTCTTTTATCAAGCAATATCAATCCCAATTCATCTGTGAAATTTCAAATTGCTGGTGGAAGAAACAACAAAGGGTATTTTTCAAACATTCAGATTGCCAGTGACAAAGCAGATGGTTTCATCTGCGCCAGATTGAAACATCGAAATTTGAAAATTTCAGAATATTCAGGTTATCCAGGAACTTTTATCATATATGTTCCTGATACTGGCATCAAAAAAGGAGAACGTCTGGAAGTTATCCTGCGAAATGTCCATTGTCAATCAGCCAGTATTTTGAACAGGTTTTTTTATATCAGGATGAGCTGACATCTGTCTCTGGTCCCCACAGGGCTGAAAGTGTCTGGAACCAGGAAAACCAAAAGAAGATTCTTTCTGCCTGTTTAATTCACATTCTTGGCGGAAGTATTCATCATATGAAGATACATGCGCCTTCAAATGTTTCACCGAAAGAAAATTTTTCTATACTTATCAGTCCTGAAGATAAATTCCATAATCTTTCCTCAGAAATTCCACACAAAAAAATATTCATGTTTTGTGGCAGAAAAAAAATAAATGGCATCATCAAAAAGGTAAAAAATTCCATCTGCCTTGAGTTTAAAACTGCTCTTTCAGAAACTGGAATTTATAGATGGGTTGTAAAGTATGATGGGAAAAAATTTGTCAGCAATCCCATCGTATGCAGTGAAAATGAAAAATACAATCTTTACTGGGGAATGATACACGGACATACTGAAATGTCTGATGGCGCAGGAACAATTGACCATTATTTTCATCAATTAAAAAACGAAGCCCACCTTGATTTTGGTGCTCCTGGTGACCACGACCATACATGGGAAACCACAGAAAAAATGTGGGAAAAAACATGCAGGACTGTAAAAAAATGGCATAAGCCCAAAAAATTTATTACATTTTTAGGTTATGAGTGGGCAAAGTGGAGAAGAAACGGAGACGGAGATAGAAATGTTTATTATTTGTATGACGATAGACCTATGTATCGCTCAGATGATGGCAATTTCCCCACGCCAGAAGCACTGTTCAAAGCATTGAAAAAAGAAAAAGCCATTGTAATACCACATCATACTGCACACGGCGGAAATTTCTGTGACTGGAAAGACCATGATGAAATTAAAGAAAGGTTGGTTGAAATATATCAAATCAGGGGAAGCTACCAACGACATAAACAATACAGCTTCAATATTACTTTCCAACTGTTCCACTTTTTGACTTCTAATATCCCTATTTCCGTGAGCTCGCTTTATCTTCTCTGTTTTTCATTTCCTTATCAAATTTTAAAAGTCCCTAAACCAAGTCCCCGTAAATCAGCAAGAATATGCTTCTGTTCAGATTCGTAGAGTTTCCATATGATTCTTAACCCTTCCAGACTGCTAACTGCATCTGTAAGTGGCTTATTACCTGTTAAAATGCAATCAACAAAATGTGCCATTTCTTCAGCGGTTGGTTTGGCATCTGGCGTCTCCATCAATACTTCTTCCATCTGTTTGCTTTTCATTATTCCGGCATCATGAATAGTTGCCCTGTGGTGAAGTATCAGCTTGCCCTGTTCTCTATTTACCTCAAGCATCCCACCTTCACAATGGACATGAAAAGAATACTTCAGTCGGCTCCCGCGTGCACCCCATGTTTCAAAATGATAGCCGAGGATTCCATTTTCAAACTCAATCGTGACATTACTTGTTCCCTCTCTCTCCATCCAGGGGGTACAACGATTGGTTCCAATATGACATCCACAGAGGGGTTTTCCAAGAAACCATAGTAGAAAATCAATATAATGACATCCATGGCTGAAAAGTTGTCCTCCGCCAAGCAGTTTTGCACTCCTTGCCCAATGTCCTTCAGGATAGCATGTAAGCTGCTCTGTCCATATCGACATTTGAAAAACGTCTCCGTATTTTTTTCATCAACCAGTTTCTTCATTTCTCGAATTAATGGATGGTACCGCATGCAGTAACCCACCATTAAAACAAGGCCTGTTTCACGTTGTTTCTTGATCATTTTGATACAATCTTGCTCAGTATTTGCCAGGGGTTTTTCAACCAGCACATGTTTTCCTGCATCAAGACATTTCAGTGTCAACTCACAATGTAAGTGGTGGGGAAGAACCAGAAGAACCGCATCCACATATTTCAAAATTCTGTGATAATCGGTGTCTACAATTGGTTTACTTTCTAAAACACTGGCAACTGCTTCAGCCCGTCCTTTCACAATATCAGCCACAGCAGTAACCACAATCTTGTCCTTGATACTACTGAATCTTTCCACATGTCCCCTCGCCATACCACCGCATCCAATTATACCAATACGAATGTAATAGGTAAGTTTTCATAAAAATACTTCCTACTACTACAGGTCACTCAGACCAGAAAAAGGTGGTTTTTTACTGTTGAATCGGTAGGAGAGTAAGAGTAGTTTGAAATCAAGGTGCTCTTATTTTTTGAGGTGTTCTCGCTAATGATAAAAAATATCAAAAGGTTCTTTCCCATTTAGGATACCTGTCTGCACTATGCTCA
>JBMFLH010000045.1:0-2259 GCA_049971295.1 Candidatus Ratteibacteria bacterium
AATTTTTGGGGTCAGCATCATAAAAACCATCCACATCAGATAGAAGAATCAATGCATCAGCCTTTATCAGTTCCACCACCATTGCAGAAAGTTGATCATTGTCTCCAAATTTTATTTCCTCAGAAGCCACTGCATCATTCTCATTGATAATTGGAATGATTTTGTAGGAAAGAAGTGTTTCAAGAGTTGCCAGGGCATTTGCTTTTCTTTCCTTAGATTCAAAAATGTCCCGGGTGAGAAGCACCTGGCCAACGTTATAACCTTCTTCACGAAAAATCCTTTCATAAAATCTCATTAATCTACTCTGTCCCACACTTGCCGCGGCTTGAAGTTTCTCAATTTTTGAAGGTCTTCTCTTCCATCCAAGGATTTGCATTCCCGCACCAATGGCTCCAGATGTTACAATTATCACCTGTCTACCATCTTCAATAAGCCAGCATATCTGCTGGCCCAGATGTTCCATTAAAGAAGTATCAAGTCGATGTCCCACAGATGTAAGAACATTGGTTCCAATTTTTATCACAACCTTCTTGATTTTCTTGATAAACTTTTTTCTGTCCTCGATTTCTTTGCTGGATGTTTTTTCCATTTTCATGCTTCAAATACCATTTCTCATTTGCCTGACCTTTTCAATCCATTTTTTCAATGATTCAATGTCATTTTTCTCAATCATCTGTTCAACCCGCCCAAGTTCCATCTGAAACTTTTTTATCGCCAGAAGCATGTTTTGTTTATTACTGGTAAAAATTTCAGCCCATATTTCCTGGTCACTTGCAGCAATTCTCGTTGTATCGCGAAAGCCGGGACCTATGCATGCCAACACATCAGAATCCCTCAACTTTTTTTCAAGCATTTTCACAAGCAAAAAGGCAAGCAAATGAGGTAGATGACTTGTATAACAACATATCTTATCGTGTTTTTCAGCACTCATGATAACTGTTTTTGCACCGATACTTTCCCAGAAATTCCTGATGGTTTCCTTTGCCAGAGTATTAGAATTTTTGACAGGCGTAATAATAACGGTCCTGCCTGTAAACAGGTCATTTCTCGCCTCGTCAATACCTCTTTTTTCAGATCCTGCCATAGGGTGAGAACCAGCAAAAAAATGTCCGTCTGGAAACAACTCCTCAACAAGATCTGTGATTGCCTTTTTTGTGCTGCCAACATCTGTAAATAATAGCGACGGTTTAACCTTCAGAATGTTTTTTGTGAACTCAAGATTTACTGAAATCGGCCCGGAAAGAAAAACAAACTCTGCCTGTTTTACCATCTCTGAAAAATCTGAAAATGGCCTGTCAACAATTCCAAGATTACACGCTCGTTTCAAAGTGTCAGGACTTCGCGTATAACCAAAAATCTCTGAGACCAGACCATTGCTTTTTGCCGCGAGTGCCACAGAGCCACCTAACAAACCAAGTCCTGCAATACCAATACTTTTGAACTTTCTCATCGCTGATATCAAAGCTATTCTGTTTTCTTCTCAGCCATCTGTTTGAAAACAGAAAACATTTCAAGAGGGATAGGAAACACAAGTGTTGAATTTTTTTCTGTCGCTATTTCTGACGCTGTTTGTAAATACCTGAGCTGAATTGCTATTGGAACCTCAGAAAGTTTTCTCGCTGCTGCCACAAGCTTTTCACTCGCCTGATATTCTCCCTCTGCATTAATCACTTTGGCACGGCGTTCCCTTTCAACTTCTGCCTGACGAGCCATTGCCCGTTTCATCGTGTCAGGCAATTCAACTTCCTTGATTTCCACGATACTGACCTTAATACCCCAGGGATCTGTCTGCTGGTCAATAATTTGCTGAAGTTTGTGATTGATTTTGTCCCTTTCTGAAAGTATCTCATCCAGCTCCATCTGCCCCAGAACACCGCGAAGTGTTGTTTGTGCAATCTGCATCGTGGATAGATGATAATTTTCTACCTCAACGATTGCCTTTGAAGGATCCATCACCCTGAACCACACCACTGCATTCACCTTAATGGGAACATTATCTTTTGTCATTACTTCCTGCGGTGTGACATCAAAGGTTACTGTTCTCAAACTAACCTTAACCATTCTTTCAATCCCTGGTATCAGGAAAAATAATCCTGGTCCCCTTGGCCCCATTAATCTACCCAGCCGAAATACCACACCCCTTTCATATTCAGGAACAATTTTGATGGTATTGGTAATAATCGTGATTGCCACAAATATCCCGATAATCGCCCATACAAACATTTTTCACCTCCATGTAAAAAGAACAATAACTATAGT
>JBMFLH010000045.1:2269-15120 GCA_049971295.1 Candidatus Ratteibacteria bacterium
TTAAATGTTAACTTTTTTCGCCGAGAGTGTCAAAAGAATCTCAGGTCTTTTGAATTGTTTCAAGGTACTTCATAATTGAATGGGCTGCTTTTTTTCCAGCACCCATTGCACTGATTACTGTTGCTGCTCCGGTTGTAATGTCGCCGCCAGCAAAAATATCCTTGATGTTTGTTTGACAGGTTTCAGGGTCAACAACGATAATCCCAGATTTTCCCAATTTCAGTTCTGGCATCGTAGATGTCAAAAGAGGATTTGGCCTTTGCCCGATGGCAACAATTGCCGTTTCAAAATCCATTATGGTTTCAGAACCAGGTATTGGAACAGGTTTTCGTCTTCCACTTTCATCTGGCTCGCCCAGTTCCATTTTTTGCACTTCAATACCTTTCAGATATCCATTTTCATCACCAATAAATCTTATGGGAAGAGTGAGAAAATAAAATTCAATACCTTCTTCTTTTGCATTCTCATATTCTTCTTTCCTGGCAGGCATTTCTTTTTCAGTTCTTCTGTAAAGAACACTGACCTTTGCGCCAAGTCGTAACGCACATCTCGCGGCATCAAGAGCCACATTGCCACCGCCTATCACAGCGACTCTTTTCCCAACATTAATGGGTGTGTCTGACTTAGGAAATTTGTACGCCTCCATCAAATTAACTCTGGTAAGAAATTCATTGGCAGAATAAACTCCAAGAAGATTTTCACCCGGTATTCCCATAAATGATGGCAGTCCAGCACCCACACCAATAAAAATTGCCTGATAACCCATATTTCTCAGATCGTCAACCGTCAATGTTTTCCCAATAACAGTATCAGTAAGGATTTCTACCCCGAGTTTTTTCA
This sequence comes from Candidatus Ratteibacteria bacterium, assembly GCA_049971295.1. Classification (GTDB taxonomy): domain Bacteria; phylum Ratteibacteria; class UBA8468; order B48-G9; family DTJG01; genus DTJG01. The sequence goes on from JBMFLH010000045.1 coordinate 3,110, forward strand.
CAAAATCAATCTCCTCTTTCACGATTTTTTTTGGCAATCTGAATTCAGGAATACCGTATGTCAGAACTCCTCCTGCCAGGTGAAGGGATTCAAAAATCGTCACTGGGTAGGAGTGTTTTGCAAGTTCTGATGCGCACGTTAACCCTGCAGGTCCGCTACCAATTACAGCCACGGGCGTTGTTTTTTTCTTTTTTATTTCAGGAATCTGTTTTTCTTTTTCCATATCAGCAGCAAATCTTTCAAGAAGTCCTATTGCGACTGGCTCTGATTTTTTGCCAAGAATACACACTCCTTCACATTGGGTTTCCTGAGGACACACCCTTCCACATATACCAGGAAGCACATTTTTTTCTTTAATAATTTTTATTGCTGCATCGTAATCTTTCTCTGCAATTTTCTTAATAAATGCAGGGATATCTACTTCCACAGGACAACCAGCCACGCACAGTGGTTTTTTGCACTGAAGACACCTCTTTGCTTCTTCAATGGCATCCTGTTCAGTCAATCCATGGCTGACTTCATTAAAATTTTTTATCCTTTCTTCTATTTTTTGTTTTTGCGGTTGATGTCTTTTTTGCTTCATCTGTTTTTCCCTTCACCAGAAAAAATTGTTCTTTGAAAAAATCTGTCTTTTTTTCCAGTTTCTGTCGTCTGTCTCTGGAAAATCCTTTCTGAAATGGGCGCCCCTGCTTTCCTGTCTTTTTAACGCTGCATGCGCCATAACAAGTGCAAGAATAAACATATTTTGAACCTCCCATCCTGTCTGTGACGAAAATTCTTTCATAAATATGTACTTTCCCCATGCATCAAGTCGGTTTATGGCTTCAGTCAGGCCATCCTGATGTCTTTCTATGCCAACATTTTTCCACATCAAGCTTTTGATGGATCTCTGCAAGTCGTAGATGTCAATGAACGGAATGTTTTGTTGCTTGATTTTATACTCAGATAAACGTGTATTTCCTGTATGACGATATGAGGTTAATTCGTCTCTAATTTTTCTACCTGTCCTTGCTCCAAAAACCAGACCCTCAAGAAGGGAATTGGAAGCCAATCTATTTGCACCATGGACACCAGTGCACGCAACTTCCCCGCAGGCAAAAAGATTTTCAAGATTCGTTTTGCCATCAATGTCTGTTACAATACCGCCCATCGCGTAATGTGCACAGGGCCTTACAGGTATCAGCTGACTTGTTATGTCAAGCCCGTATTCAAGACAGAATTTGTATATAGCGGGAAACCGTTTAACAATAAATTGCGGCTTCATTTTTCTCAGGTCAAGATAAACACAATTTGAATTCGTTCTTCTCATTTCTGCAACTATGGCTCTTGACACAACATCTCGTGGAGCAAGTTCCATATCTGGATGATAATGTTTCATAAATCTTTCACCACCCGCATTCACCAGCATTGCGCCTTCACCCCTGACTGATTCAGAAATTAAAAATCTCGGTACACCTGCCATGTAAAGTGCTGTTGGATGAAACTGATAAAATTCAATGTCTCCAAGCAGGGCGCCTTTGCGAAACGCTGCGGCCTGCAGGTCTCCTGTAATTGCTGCTGGATTTGTTGTTTCCTGAAAAAGCTGGCCAAAACCGCCTGAAGCAGCAATTGTCTTTTTTGCGCTGACAAAAAGCAAATTGTTTGTCGTGTGGTCATAAAATATTCCACCAATGATTTTTTCACCATCAGAAACCAGATCGATGAGAAAAAGTTTTCCCTGAAGTACGATTTCAGGAATATTACCAATTTTTGAAAGAAGGGTATGAACAATCTCCTTTCCTGTTGCATCGCCTCTTGCGTGTAATATCCTGGGAAATGAATGCGCGGCTTCCTGGGTAAAATCCAGCGAGTTTCCTTTTTTATCAAATTTACAGCCCCAGTCGATCAGCTCCCTGACCCTTTCAATGCCTTCGTTGACAAGGATTGTGACTGCTGACGAATCATTCATAAAACAACCAGCAGCAACAGTATCTTTGAAATGGGATTGAGGACTATCGTTCTCTGAGAGAGCAACAGCAATTCCACCCTGAGCGTTGTAAGTGCTGCTATCATAAGGATCATTTTTGCAGGCGACAAGTGTACGCATGCTTCCTAGTTCTATTGCTGCCCGCAATCCTGCAATACCACTGCCCACGATCAGACAATCAACATCCTCGATTGATACTGAAGCAGGGTTGATGGAAATCAAATAATCGGGAATCATTTGTGAGCAAATGTTTCAATAAGACGCTTGAGCTTTTCCTGCCAGAATTCTTTTTCCTGTTTACTTGCGTGATCAACAATCAAAATTCCATCAAGATGTTCCATCTCATGCAGAAAACATCTCGCCAGAATTCCTTCTGCCTGAACTTTGATTTTCTTACCCGTACTGGTATAACCACTAATTAAAACTTTCTTTGGCCTTGATATCGCAAAATAAATTTCAGGAAAACTCAAACAACCTTCCATGTCAATCTCATTTTCTGAATCCATGTCCACAATGACTGGATTTACAATTTTGTAGATCTTCTTTTCCTCTCTGTCAACAGCAACAAATGCCCGCCTGCTCACACCAATCTGTGGAGCGGCAAGCCCTAAACCACAGGATTTTTCAAGTGTTTCTTCAAGGTCTCTGAATAAATCATGGGTCTTTTTTCCAAAATCATCAATCTCTTCTGCCTTTTTTCTCAAAATTTCTGCCCCGTACTTTCTTATTCTTCTTACAGTCATTTCACAATCCGGACTTTTTAATAATGTCTTCCATAATTTTCATTGCACAGTACTTCCCACACATATTGCAAACGTCTTCTGAATAAATTTTTTGGGACTGTCTGATTTTTTTGAATCTTTCCGGGTTAATCACGAGCTGTTCCTGTCGCTTCCAGTCCCTATGATATCGGGCAATTGATAGTTCATCATCCCATGCCCTGGCTTTCGGGTGTGCCCTGGCAATGTCTGCTGCATGAGCTGCAATTTTTGAAGCAACAACGCCATCTTCCACATCGGTAATTGTTGGAAGAGCCAGATGCTCGCTTGGAGTGACATAACATAGAAAGTCAGCACCTGCCCATGCCGCAAGGGCACCACCTATCGCAGAGGTAATGTGGTCATAACCAGCAGCCACATCAGTAACAAGAGGCCCAAGCAGATACAGTGGCGCTCCATGGCATACTGTCTTTGCAAGATGTACATTTGGAATCACCTGATGAAGTGGAATATGCCCGGGCCCTTCTATGATCACCTGGACATCTGCCTCCCACGCTCTCTGAGTAAGATTACCCAGCGTAAGGAGTTCTGCCATCTGCAAACTATCAGAAGCATCAGCAAGACATCCTGGTCTCAATCCATCGCCCAAACTCAAAACAAGGTCGTATTTTCTTGCAATTTCAATAAGTCGATCAAAATTTGCGTAAAGAGGATTCTCTTTGCCAGTGCTGATCATCCAGCTGGCGATGAATGCACCGCCACGGCTCACGATACCGGTTTTTCTTGATTTTCTCTTAAGTAATTCAAGAGATGACAGCGTCACTCCGCAATGAACCGTCACAAAACTGATGCCGTCTCTTGCGTGTTTTTCAATGACATCAAACAGTTCATCTTCTTTAAGTTTCTCAATTGTTCTGTATTTTTCAATCGCTTGAATCATTGCCTGATAAACCGGAACAGAACCAACAGGGATAGAACTAGCATTGACAATCGCCTGCCTGATACGATCAAGATCACCACCGGTGCTTAAATCCATCACTGTATCTGCTTTCAGTCTGCTCGCTGTTTTTAGTTTTTCAAGTTCAAAGTCAATATTGCACACATCAGGGGATGTGCCAATATTGGTGTTCACCTTCACAGTTAAGTGTTCGCCAATTCCTGTCGATATATTTTTGTGTTTCAATATTACTGCCTTACCTTCAGCAACAGCGACAGCAAGCTTTTCAGGATCAACCTGTTCAAGAGACGCTACACTTTTCACAGCATCCGTAATGATACCTTTTTTTGCCTGGTGTTTTTCAAGTATCATATTGTATCCTTAAAAATCGCACCTGTGGAAGCGTTTTTAACCAGTAACCTGTATCTTGCAAGAATTCCTGATAACTTTTTTTCTGGATGTTTCACCTTTTTCAATCTATCAAAAATTTCCTTCTCAGAAAGAAGAACATTCAATTTCCTCTCGGGAATATTAATCTCAATCATGTCTCCATCCTGAATACATGCAACGGGTCCGCCTTCGGCTGCTTCGGGACTGATATGCCCGATACAAGCGCCCCTTGTGCCGCCAGAAAATCTACCATCTGTGAGAAGCGCCACATGTTCACCAAGTCCCTTACCTGATATTGCTGATGTCACAGCAAGCATTTCTCTCATACCAGGGCCTCCGCGAGGACCTTCATAACGGATGATGACGACATCTCCTTTTTTGATTTTTCCTTCAAGAACTGCTGAAAGACACTCTTGTTCTCCATCAAATACTCGCGCTGGTCCTTTGTGAACCATCATTGAACTTACCACTGCTGATTGCTTGATCACACTGCCGTCAGGCGCAATGTTTCCTTTTAAGATTGCTATACCGCCTTCATTTGAATAAGGGTCAGAAATCTTCCTGATGACAGACGGATCAAAATTTTTCGCTGCCTCTGCAATTTCTCCGATTGTTTTACCACTTACATTCTTTTCGTCTTTGTGCAACAAATTCGCCTCGCACAATTCCTTCATCACAGCAGGAATTCCACCTGCCCTATCAAGGTCTTCCATGTGATGACTGCCTGCGGGTGAAATTTTACAAAGGTTCGGCACCTTTTTTGAAATGCTGTCAAATAAATTCAGTGTTAGGGCAATTCCTGCTTCGTGCGCAATCGCAGGAAGATGCAGAACAGTATTGGTGGAAGCGCCAATTGCCATATCCACGGCTATGGCATTTTCAAAGGACTTTATGGTAACAATATCCCTGATGTTCACATTATTTTTTACCATCTCCATAATTTTTATGCCAGCAAGTTTTGCAAGACGAATTCTTGCAGAATTCACAGCAGGAATTGTACCATTATAAGGCAATGCAATACCAAGTACTTCAGCAATACAGCTCATTGAATTTGCTGTAAACATTCCAGAGCACGATCCGCATGTAGGACAGGCATAGTCCTCAAGAATTTTTAATTGTTGCTCTGTAATTTCTCCTGATGATACCTTACCGACTGCTTCAAAAACTGAAATCAGGTCAACTGTTCCAGCACCAGGACACACACCTGCAAGCATGGGCCCACCACTGATAAGAATTGCCGGGATATTCAATCTGAGCGCTGCCATCATCATACCAGGAATAATTTTGTCGCAGCTGGCGACAAGGACAAGTCCATCAAAGCCGTGGGCCTTCGCCATAATTTCAATTGAGTCTGCTATCAGTTCGCGCGAAACAAGAGAGTATTTCATTCCCTCGTGACCCATTGCAATACCATCGCAAACACCAATGGTCCTGAATTCAAGCGGAGTTCCGCCAGCCATCCTTACACCGCTTTTCGCTGCCTGACAAACTGAATCAAGATGAATGTGGCCGGGTATAATTTCATTGCCAGAATTACAGATACCAATCAAAGGTCTTTCTATTTCCTGGTCTGTTAAACCTGTTGCCTTCAGCAAACTCCTGTGCGGGGCTCTCACATAACCCTTTTTCACCTGGTCGCTAATCATATGTCCTCCTGTCTTAAATCGCCATTGCTTCAACAAGCTTCAATTTTTCTTCTGAAATATGTTTTGTGTTCGAAACAACCTCTTTCAAATCAACTCTCACGATCTCTGTTCCGTGAATCCCAACCATAAAATGAGTCAATCCATCAACAAGCCCTTTTATTGCAGCATTGCCAAACATCGTGGCAAGACATCGTGTTTGATACGTAGGAGTTCCTCCTCTTTGAATGTAACCCAGCACAGAATATCGCGCCTCAGCTTCGGGCATCAACTGTGTGATTTCTTTTGCAACTTCATGAGCTCTGCCTGCGCCTTCAGCAACGACCACCAGGAAACTGACTTTTCCCTTTATTCTGTCAACTTCAAGAATTTCCACAACCTTTCTTATTGTGATTGGTTTTTCGGGTATCATCACGATCTCTGCGCCAGACGCAATTGCAACATCAAGAGCGAGAAATCCATGTTCCCTGCCCATCACTTCAACAACGAATATTCTTTCGTGACTCGTTGCTGTATCCCTTATTTTGTCTATTGCTTCAATAGCAGTATTGACTGCTGTATCAAACCCAACTGTTTCATCCGTACCATAGACATCATTATCAATAGAAGCCGGAATCACACATACTGGAAACCCAAAATTTTGGTACAGAGCAGAAGCACCCCTGCTTGAGCCATCTCCACCAATCACGACCAGGCCATCAATTTTTCTTTTTTTTAAGTTCTCAAAACATACTGCCTGAACATCTCGCTCCTTTAATTCAGGAAACCTGATGGTTCTTAAAATCGTGCCACCGCGGTTGATAATGCCGCTGACGCTGCGAGCATTTAACTCAATGATGTCATCTTCAAAAAGTCCTCTGAAACCTCTCCTGATGCCTGCAACCACCAGTCCGGCACCTATTGCGGTTTTCACAACCGCCCTGATCGCGCAGTTCATTCCAGGAGCATCGCCGCCACTGGTTAAAACTCCAATTTTTTTCATCTTTCAATATCCGAAATCAGCTCTGACAGAAAGTATTTTTCTTGTATCTACTTTTATTAAAGACATAGCAGCATCTGTCATTGAAGTAAATTTGTACCACCAGGGTTTTGACATTGCGCAGGCCAGGCGCCTGATAATATTGATTCGAGGAATTGCGATTCTTACAAATGATTGTTCAAGAGTATCCCAGTCCTTTGTCGCAGGATCTGTGAACGCCTCTTTGAAATACGCCCTTCCGCACATTGGTCCTGAAATCAGGTCGCATACAATACCGTACTGGGCACAGTACTGTTCAAAGTCAACCGCTGCACTGAGCAATAACATTGGTCTTGGTGAAATTTTCTCCATTTCAACTGTGGCATCGCGAACTACCTGTGGACTCGCAACCTGAATAATTTTGCCATTTTCTTCAATCCACAGCATGGGAACCTGAGTTTTATAAAAATGCCCTAAAGGACCAAAGTCCTTTGCCATTGCGATCACACCCTCTGGCAATCTTTTTGCAAAGTCAAGTTTGCTTTCTCCAGGCAGCTGAAACAGTAATGTCTCTGTAAACAATGGTTTGTGGAACTTTTTTGCTGCTTCAAACGCTTTTGAAGCAAATTCAATATTTTTGTCCCAGCTTTTTTTGTGCGCGGGATTGAGTTTCACAAGAATTTTAAAACCATCCACAGCATGAGCAACTTCTTCTGGCTGAACCGCAAATTTTGCAATCTGGCCTGTACCGCCATCAACTGAATCAGTATTGGTATCTTCAAGCCGTCCAATCAACATTACATCTTTTCCGAGTGTTTCCCTGAAACCTGGAGAAAGATATGCCAGATGATTGAAAAGCGCTGCTGTTGCGTTTCCTTTCAGATGCTTTGCAAATCTCAGACAAACTTCCTTTACATCATTATCATTCGGCTTTCTGTTAACACCGATGTGCTTGAAATAGGCATCTGTCAGCTTCAGATAACTACTGTGCTGGTCTGACGCAAAAACATCAAAAACGCCTTCTGGAGAATACCTTGCAAGAATTTTGAAAATCTCTTCACTTACTCTAACTCCATCCTTATAAGTCGCAAAGTTTTCCATATGCTACCTCCTGTCATTTTAAGGAATTTTTGAACTCTTTCAGTTTTTCATACAGTCCGATGTCATTGAGCGCAAGAATTTCGATAGCAAAAATTGCGGCATTTTTCACTCCTGACCTGCCTATCGCCATCGTACCAACAGGGACGCCCGACGGCATCTGAACCATTGAATAAAGGGCATCAATCCCTTTAATTTCACTTGTTGGAAGCGGTACTCCTATCACAGGAAGTGTCGTTTTTGCAGCAATCACTCCTGGCAGATGGGCAGCCATGCCAGCACAGGCAATAATCACCTGAATCCCTCGTTCTCTGGCTGACTCTGAAAAATTAATCGTTTTATCAAGGCTTCTATGGGCAGATATTACTTCCACAGTATAAGAAACCTCAAATTTATCCAGAATTTCCTTTGCACCATCAAGAAAAGGTAAATCGTTCTGACTTCCCACAACCAACGCAATTTTTGCCTGTTCCATTTATACCTCCGATACGGTTTGTTCTATCTTTTCTATTGCTTTTTTTATTTTCTCTTCATCCACAGTCAATGCAAATCTTACATAGCCATCTCCTGATGGTCCAAATCCAATACCAGGAGTCACAATAATTTTTGCCTTCAAAAGCAGGTTTTCAGCAAAGATGATAGAATTCTGTCTGATATTGAGCCACAAATAAAAGGTTGCCTGTGGTATTTTAACCTCAAATTTCAATTTCTTCAAGCCCTCAACCAGTACATCGCGTCTTTTTTGATAAATTTTCCTCATTTCTTCCACATCATCCTGTGGACCCGCAAGACATTCAATTCCAGCAATTTGAATTGCTTCAAAAGTTCCTGAATCTATGTTTTCCTTTAATGTGGCAAGCGCAGAAACCAATTTCTCATTACCGCATGCCCAACCAATACGCCACCCTGTCATATTGTATGTTTTTGAAAGCGAATGTATCTCAATACCAATATCCTTTGCTCCTGGAATTGAAAGAAAACTTACTGGCCTTTTACCATCAAAATAAATCTCGTGATACGCAGCATCATAGAGAATAATAATTTGATGCTTTTTACAGAATGCAATCACATCCTTCAAAAAATAAATGTCAGCACAGGCAGCAGTCGGATTGTTCGGATAATTCAGATAAAGAATTTTCGCCTTTTCAACGATATTCTGTGGAATCTTACTTACATCTGGCAGGAAACCATTTTGCTCAACAAGAGGCATAAAATAAGGAATCCCGCCAGCAAGAATAGTACCTATCTGATAAACAGGATAACCTGGTTCAGGCACAAGAGTGATATCGCCTGGGTTAATACAGGTAAATGGAAAATGAGCAATCCCCTCTTTGGAACCAATCAGAACACAAATTTCCTTATCCGGCTCTAAATGGACATCAGAATATTTTTTATAATAATTCGCTATTGCTCTGCGAAAATCACTCCTTCCCTTTCCAAATGGATATCTGTGAACAGAAGGGTCTTCAACTGCCTTTTGCATTGCCCTTACAATTCTTTCTGGCGTTGGAAGATCAGGATCACCAACTCCCAAACTGATCACCTCATGGCCTTCTGCAATTAACTGTTTTCGTTTTTTATCAATTTCAGCAAAAAGATAAGGCGGAAGTTTTTTCATTTTTTCACTTGCTTCAAACATATTTTCCTCCGAATAAAAAATTGTTTGAATTGATTTTCAGGATATATGACTCAACCAATCAATGACATCCTTCATTTCATAAAGGCCTGTCTCTTTCATGGCAATAAATCTTGCGGCAATAAGAGCGCCTGACGCGAACGATTCCCTGCTGAAACACCTGTGAGTGATTTCAAGGATTTCTCCTTTCCCCCCAAACATTACGGTATGCTCTCCAACAATTTCTGAAATTCTCACAGCGTGAATTCCAATTTCTTCTGGCTTCCTCGGACCAACTATACCACTTCTTCCATAAACAAAGTTTGACCTTGCATCCCTGCTGCGTGCGATGTTAATAATTTCACCAAGTTTCAACGCAGTACCGCTCGGAGCGTCTTTCTTATTGTGATGATGGGTCTCTATAATTTCAACCTCACAATTTTTATCCAGCATTTCTGTGGCCATCTGTACCAATCTCATCATAATATTCACGCCAATACTCATATTGGGAGACATCACAATCGCAATTTTTTCTGAAGCGGCTCTGATGATATTAAGTTGTTCTTGAGAAAAGCCAGTGGTTCCAATGACAATTTTTACGTTTTTCTGTTGCGCAATTTTCACACTGGCAATGGTTGCCTCTGGCACAGTAAAATCAATCAAAACATCTGCACCCTGGCATTTCTGAAAATCATCGCTGATATTAACTCCTGGTATAATTTCTGTTCCAATAGATGGATGATTCTTTGATTCAAATGCCCAGACCAATTCCATGTCAGTGCGATTCTTTAACAGTGATACAATTGTTGAGCCCATTCTTCCACATACACCTGCTACCGCAATTTTCAGCTTTTGTTCTTTCATATTGTGTCCTTTTGTCGCGTGATTTTTGCGCCAAGATAACTGAGTTTTTCTTCAAATCTATGATATCCCCTGAAAAGGTGATAAATCCTTGAAACCTCTGTAATTCCTTCAGCAGCAAGCCCGGCAAGAACAAGCGCAGCACTGGCTCTTAGGTCTGAAGCCATCACCCTGGCTCCTAAAAGTTTCTTCACACCCCTGACAATTGCTTTGGAGCCATCAAGTTGAATGCTTGCTCCAAGGCGATTGAGTTCGCCGGCATGGATGAATCTTTCAGGAAAAACCTTCTCTGTAATTACACTTACTCCATCAGCAAGAGATAGATATGCCATCATCTGCGCCTGCAAATCAGTTGGGAAACCCGGATACGCAAGTGTCACAACATCCACAGGTTTCCATCTTGAAATTCCACTGACAGTGATAAAATTCTTGCCACTTTTGATTGATACACCTGTCTCGCCCAGTCGTTCAAGAAATGCGCCAAGGTGCAATGGCTGACACTTCTCCACAGTGACACATCCTTTTGTAATTGCTCCTGCAAGAAGGAAAGTACCTGTCTCAATTCTGTCAGGAATAATTTTGTGTTCAGCAGGATAAAGTCTTTTAACTCCATATATAGTCAGACATGGAGAACCTATGCCTGAGATTTTTGCGCCCATTTTCACCAGAAAGTTTGCTAAATCAACTATCTCTGGCTCACACGCAGCAAACTCAATCACTGTTGTTCCTTTCGCCACAGTCGCCGCACACATAACATTTGCTGTTGCAAGTACACTGGAACCAAAAGAGCCCCCCAGAAAAATGTAATTACCTTTGAGCCCACTTTTTACACAGGCAATCACATAGCCATCTTCAATACTAATATCCGCTCCAAGCTTCTGTAATCCTTTTATGTGAAGATCTATTGGTCTTGGACCAATCACGCATCCACCAGGCAGGGAAAATTGCGCCTTTCCGAATCTCGCAATTAACGGACCCAGCAGAGATATGGAAGCCCTCATTGTTTTAACAAACTCGTAAGGAGCGTCGTACCTATTGATATCCGAACAATCAATCTCTATGGTTCCATTCCTGAATGTGACCTTCGCGCCAAGATACTCAAGGATTCGCACCATCGTTCTGACATCCTGTAAGTCAGGAACATTGCGAATCACACTGGTTCCGCGAGCAATAATTGAAGCAGCAAGTATGGGAAGAACCGAATTTTTTGCTCCTGATGCCGGGATACTTCCGTTTAAAATTTTTCCACCTTCAATAATAAATTTGTACATCTCCTATTTCCTGTTTCATAATAAGTAATTTTACCACACGAGATTGTTTTTATTAAACTGGTTTCAGAACCACAACCCTTTCAGCACCGCTGATATCTTTAAAAACCTTCACCAGCACAAGTCCGTATTTCTCTAAATTCTGAAAAAATTTCACCTGCCATGGAGAAATTTCAAGAATTAAAAAGCCATCTTTTTCAAGAAGGTCTGACGCAATCTTCAGGATACGTCTTATGACTCGCATGCCATCATGTCCGCCATTCAATGCGGATAAAGGTTCTTTTTTCACTTCTTCAGAAACAGTACGAATTTCTTCTTTGGTAAGATACGGCGGATTGCTCACTATAAGAGAAAATTTTTTTCTGATTTTTTTGCTAACGATGTTTGCTCTATGGATAAATACCCTGTCATTAAGATTATGACATTTAACATTTTTCCTTGCTAAATTCACTGCACGTTGAGAAATATCTGTGGCAAAAATCACAGATTCTGGAAACACTTTTGCCAGCACTATCGCAAGTACACCACATCCTGTACACACATCAAGGATGTTGAT
>JBMFLH010000046.1:0-15104 GCA_049971295.1 Candidatus Ratteibacteria bacterium
CTATCCTGCCTCTCTCATCCATTACCGCTATATACGAGAACTTCTTGTGCTGATCTACTCCTATATATCGCATAGCGCACCTCCTCTTTTTTCTTCTTATTTTACTACCAGGGCACTATGCTTTCATTATATCTCCATTTTATTGATATATCAATATTGCCCTTGACGGACTTGCGCTAAATGATTTCACCTTCAGGGGAAGAATAATGATTTTTGCTCTACCCTGTTTTATTTTATCTCCATTCACAACCGGCGCGAGAGCCATTGCTCCAGAAAGATAAAGTTTTCTCAACTGTGGAAGTGTTTTTGAATCAGAAGGGTCCTGAATGTCGTCGTAACAGGGTATGTCTGAAGCAAGAATTTTAATGTTTTTTGAAACAATCCAGTCCATACATTCAGAATCAAAATGCGGGCTTTCAGTTACAAATCCTTTTGTATTCCATCTTTTATACCATCCAGTGTAAATAATGAGGCAATCACCTGCTTTGATTTTTACTCCTGCCTCGATAAGTTCTTTCTTTGTGATGTGACTGGCTGGTGGCTTTGTTTTTAGCTTAATGACACTTGCAGGCAGAAAAAGTTCTTCAAGAAAAATCTGGTCAATGGTTTTTTCTCCTTTCAAAAGATGGGCAGGAGTTTCAAGATATGTTGATGTAAGAATGGAAAGTTCGATTTTGTGAGCACTGAAACCATCGTTTTCAACAGTTGCAAGTTCAGTGATTTTTGGTCCTGAAAAGATGGGATTATGTAATTCATCTCCATAGTTCCACATTCCCTGTTCAATTGTTCCACTGATATCAACAAATTTCATCTGGCCACCTTTTTATTTAACACAGAGTTTTCTCAAACTTTTTCAGCAGTCCTGCATCTGCACATCCAGAAATAAAATGTATTAAGCCACGATAAACCCTTGCGTATTTTTTTGTCGTAATGGTACCCATTCCCGAAAGCCATCCTAAGTCATTCCAGGATTTGAAAAAAAGGTCAAAGTGCCAGAAACACTCTTTCAGATATTTTTTGTTACCAGTAAGGTAATACGCATACACAACAGACTCAACAAATAGTTCAGTTATCCGCACACCGTACTGACGATTTGCAAAATTTTTTAAGCCATAATTAACCCATTTCAGAAAAAGATTTTTTGCCCAGAGTTGTTTTGTCGCCTGGTGGTATGCCATTAAACCAACAAGCACTGTGTTTGCATAAAAACCCTTTCCAAATGCTTCCTTTGCCTGCTGGGATGTGGTATTGTTTTTCAGTTGTTTAATCAGTTGCCCTGCTTTTTCAATATAAGAAATATTGCCGGTTGTTTCATAACCATAAACAAGAGCAAGAATTGCCCATCCATACTCCCTGTTGAAGAAATTGTCAAATCTAAATTTTGTCTTATCAAAATAACCCATGTTAAAATCGCAAATTCCTTTAATAACATCAGGTGCATCATCGTCGCCAGTAAGGACATAGTAATGATACAGTCCCTGAGTCCACTGATGACTTGGAAGAGATGACATCATGGCAGTATGCCAGTATGAGTGCTGAGGAGTTGAGCGATGCTGCTGCCAGTGGTTACTATAATGTACAAAATCAACCTCTATTTGATGCCGCGCTGCGGCAATCAATCTTTTCAGCACAGGAAAGCTTTTTGTTCTCATTGCTTCAAGCGCCAGGCAGTATATTGCATCATACTCATTGTTTGACCAGACAGGCTCAAGGCACAGTTGCATTTCATAAACCCCACCGGCTGTATTAAAAAGAATATCTATTTTATTTCTATCTTTAGGATATCTGGCATGTGAAAAATAATACTGGGTGTATCCTTCGTCAGGTGTATCCCCATAGTGGAACATCTCAGAAATTGTATGAAACCTTCTTGTGGCATCAGATAAAAGATGAGAAAAAATCCCTGCGCCTGATTGATTGTCAGAAAAAAGATACTGCTGATGCCAGGTGGATCCTGCGAGTTTTGAATCACTTTGTTCCAGCCAGCAATAAACAGGTTCAACGTATATTGATTGCGGATTTTTCAGAAAATTTTCAATCTCAGTGGAAGACTGTGAAAAATTAAAATCAAACGCAACTCTATAGCTCATTCCCTGTTGTAAATGAAGAGTTCCTGCAAATTCAGGCCAGATGTCGTATGTGAGCATACCCGGTTCAGCAACAACCCTTTTCGGTCTATGGTGGACAAAATCCCTCATACAACAAACAACTGCAGACGTATGATCTGTTAGACACACCGCATCTCCCACAGTTTTGTTTAAATCTCTTAAAAACACGGGATAATCAAAGGCATCACCAAGAATAGAAACATCCTTCACATAAGGCCTGTAATTTGTCCTGTCAACGAGTATTTCAGCAGAATGATTTGCTTCAACAACTCGATTTACAGCAAAATTACTGTACATTTCTTGAAGAAGAAGTAATTTCCTTAGCTCTGAGAAAGAAAACTGACAGAAAAGTCTCTCAATATTGATAAAAGTATGTTTTTCAAGACAATGGAAAAAGTGAATTGAAACAGAAAAGCCTTGAATGCCAGCAAGAAATTCAATCCTGATTTTTACATCAAGTAATTTCTCACGTGTCTTTTCGTTAACAAGAAAGCCCTTCCAGGATGCTTGAAATCTGTTTTTTCCACAACTTTCAACCTGAACATAGGCTTGGCTAGATTGAAATTTGTATTTTTCTCTGCCTTTTATTGCCACGATGTTCCATTGATTTTGTGTTGTAACGACCTGGTTTTTATGTAAAAAAATGGAATGAATTGGAAAATCGTTTTGTTTTGAAAATGTCACAGAAAGAGAGCCGTTTTGTACTACAAATTCACCTTCGGTTTCATTGATAATGAGCGCAAAACCTGTTGTTTTTGAGAAGGAAACATTTTGTATTGTGTACATGCCATTGCCACAACCTAAAAAATCCAGTTGCATCCATCGCGGGGAACCATCAGGATATTTTACAAGTATCCGTGATTGAGCAGAGACTTTTGAACCATCCGGTCTTTCAACAGAAAAATCAAGATGTCTGCACTGCCCAGGGGCCAATGGAATACTTGTCCTGCACGGTGCAGTTTTTCTATCTGCAGGAAAATTGTTTACAATGACTTGCCATTTTTTATAACTTGCCATATTCAGAAAATTTCAATCTGTCTTTCAAAATCGGAAAGGACCTACGTATTTCGCTTACCTGTTCAATACGAATGTCGCATACGAACGCACCCTGACTATTTTCAGCATCCATAATAACATTCCCCCATGGGTCTATTACGCATGAATCTCCACAATACTTTTCGTCTGGACTTTCGCCTATTCTATTTACGGCTGCGACAAATGCCTGGTTTTCAATTGCTCGTGCCTGAAGCAATGTCTTCCAGTGAGATTTCCTTTTTTCAGACCAGTTTGCAATCACAATAAATATATCTGTTTTCTCAGCATATGTCCAGAATAATGGAGCAAATCTCAGGTCATAGCAAATAAATGGCGTGATGGTTATTTTACCAATGACAAATGACTCTATTTTTCTTCCGGGAAGATGATGTAATGGCTCGCCTGATGGGGAAAAAAGATGAATTTTTCTTGTTGTTGAAATGGGACGGCCTTCTGGATTGAGGGTGATACAAACATTCTGATGATCGTAAATACCACCAAAACAGACGTATGAACTGTATCTTTGCGCAATATTTGAGAAAAATTCTATGTCCTGTTGCGTAAGAGATGTTATCTCTTTATTGAAAGAAAAACCAGTGAGAGTTGTTTCAGGAAAAATGATCAGGTTAACCTGGCTCTTTTCAACTCCTGAAAGAATTTCTCTTATTTGTGCTTTGTTTTCCTGTTTGTTTTCCCACTTTACCTCAAACTGGCACAGGCATATTTTCATTGGAGACAATGGGATAGTATTACTTTACCCCTGAAACGAGATTTCTGATAATGGGAAGCAATCGCTGGATATTGAATGGCTTTGTCACATAGTAGTCAACACCGAGCTCATACCCCCTGATTTTATCATCATCGGATGTTTTTCCTGTGACCATGATCACAGGCACCCTTCGGCTTCTCCAGCCAGATTTCAACCGTTCAAGGACTTCCCATCCATTGAGCCGTGGCATTTCGATGTCAAGAAGAACAAGGTCTGGTCTGAATTCGCGAAATCTTTCAAGTGCCTGCTCTCCATCCTCCGCAATGACAACCCTGTAACCCGCACGCAACAGCCCCTGTTGGAGTATCAATCGTGTTTCAGGGTCATCTTCAGCCACAAGAATTGTTTTTATTTGTCCGTCGGTCATGAAAACATTATACAACAGGAAGGGCTGTTAGACAAAATTATGTGCGAAACATTTATCAGGGTAATTGTTTGATAATCTCATCACGAGCAGAAAAATCAATCTTTTTGAATTGCCCACTTTTTGTTTTTATCAATATTACTTTTTCCTTTGTTGCATATCCAATAATCGTTGCCATGATACCGGATTTTTTATACACCCTGACAAGTTTTTCAGCACTCTTTTTATCTGTAACAACCAGCAGGCACCCTGAAGAAATCAAACCATAAACATCTATGTTGAGATACTCACAGAAAATTTTTGCTGGTTTATAAAATGAAATGCTTTTCTCATTTAGAATAAACCCGCATCCAAGGGATTCTGCAATTTCAGCAATTCCGCACGCAATTCCTCCTTCTGTTGGATCATGCATTCTGATAACAGGAACTGTTTTCCATGCTATCATTGCTTCCTTTACAATAGAAAGCCCGGGCTTTTTTGTCGCATTGATTGCCTTTTTGAAGGCATCGGGGAAATTTTTTGCCAGCACTGGTTTTTCTCTTGTCAGAATTGAAGCACCTTCAATACCTGCCTGTTTCACCAGTATCAGGGCATCGCCTGACTTGATTTTTTTAACCTTCTTGATATATTTCAATTTTTCTCCTGCCATAGCGCAGCATAGTACAATTTGCGAAACAGAAGAACTGATTTCAGTGTGTCCACCAACCCATGCAATTTTAAATTGACGGCATGTTTTTGAAATATCGGAGAAAGTTTCTTCAATGGAAGGAAATGTTGTGCCGACAGGAAAAATCATGGTTGTTAGGAGCCAGCGAGGAACTCCACCAGCACAGGCAATATCATTGGCATTGATTGTGACAGCGTATTTGCCAGTGTCTTTTGTAACAAGTGTAATGGGGTCAGACTTCAAAATCAAATTGTTTTTTGATGTTTTAATTAAAGCGGCATCCATACCAATATCGGGTCCTGTCTCAACTGATTCATCAAGCACGCAATATTTTTTAATCAGGTACTTAAGCAACTGATGTTCGAGTTTTCCTTCTGGAAGTTTCTTCAGTCCAAGGAGAACTACAAGTTTTGTAATGTCGTCGTAGACAAAGTCAGCGCCGACATTGGTAAAATCCTGATGCGATTTTCCACCTGTCAGCACCCCGCAGGATAGGATCCCAAGTTTCTTTGCCGCAAGCACATCAAACATATGGTCTCCTGCAACCAGAACCTCATCTTTTTTCAAACCGAGTTTTTTTAGCATTACATTGATGTGTAATGTGTGCGGTTTCACTTCAGGGACGTCTTCTCTTGCAAGCAACACATCGAATGGGATATGGTTTTCCTTCAAAATTGTCTCAACAATGCTTCTGCTGTTTCTTGTGATGATGCCTATGGCGATGCCGAATTTTTTTAATTGAGCAAGAAATTCAATCACTCCCCTGATGGGTTTTGCATTTTTTGAATATGCGTATTCTTTTTCAAGCAAAAGAGCGTGAGCTTTTTTTAGAAACTCCTCTGATTTTGTTTTGTTCAGCTTTTTTATCTTCTTCAGGTATTCAAGAATTGGAAGTTTTTCTTCTGGTTCTTTGAGTTTATATTGGTGGGCAAGTTCACTGATTTCAATGAAGATTTTCTTAAAGTCAATCTCCTGACTTACAATTGTTCCATCAAAGTCAAAGATAATTCCTTTAATTCGCATAATATTATTTTAACCCGGCTGCAGTTGGAACAAAAATTCAGGTCTTGTTTTTCTCTCTGAAATCTGGTATTATAATGTTGTAATTTTAATTTTTTTTATTTTATTGTCATTATGTAAATGTTTAGCAAAAGGGCGGGCCAGGTTATTGAAGGGTATGAAATCATTGAACAGATATGGCAGGGTTCAACATCTGGTGTATATCTTGCCAAAACCACCACACACAATCCTGAGTTTGGTCCGTATGTGGCGATAAAAATTCTGAATACCAGAAGAAGCCGCTTCATGAATTCACATCATATCGCTCAATTTAAGAAGCAGGCGCAGATTGCCATGGAATTAAATCATCCCAACATCGTGAAGGCATACAAACTATTTCAGGATAACCACGATATTGGAATCATTATGGAATATGTGCCGGGTAAAAGTTTAAGGCAGTGGTCTATGGAGAAAACTTTTTCTCTCGAAGAAGTTCTCGCAATTTTCAGGTCAATGCTTTCAGCTCTTGAGCACCTTGAACAGCATAAAATCGTCCACAAAGACATCAAACCAGAAAACATTTTACTTTCTTCTGACTTACAATTGATTAAACTAACAGATTTTGGTTATGCGGTTAGAAAAAGTTTCTTTGCATTTGATAGGTTTCCTTACGCAGGAACAGAAAGATACATGGCTCCAGAAAGGCGGTTTGGACAGGTGACATTCAGAAGCGATATATATAGTTTGGGCAAGATTATCGAAGAATACCTTGGCAAATGTAATTGCGAAATTCCAGCATATGTCATCGCAATACTGAAAAATTGTATAGACCCTGACCCAAACAATAGATACGAACACGCTTCTCTCGCCCGCAAAGACCTTGAATTTTTGACAGAATACCACAGGAAAAAGGATGCTATACGGCATCATTTCTGACATCCACGGAAATCTTGAAGCAGCCATGGAAGTAAAAGATTTCCTGATTAAAAGTGGTGTAGAAAAAATTCTTTTTCTTGGAGACATGGTGGGTTATGGAGTTAATCCAGCAGAGTGTATAGACCTTTTTGATTTGCCAGGTAGCGTTTTTATCAAAGGTAACCACGAAGAGGCGTGTATTACTGGCAGATATGAGGGCTTTACCCCTGACGCGAAGATGGCAATGGACTGGACAAGAAAAAATCTTTCAGATGATTACAAAAAGAAATTGTCCGAATGGAAGGAAACACTGGAAATAGAAGATTTCGTCATCTGTCATGGCGGATTGAATAATCCTTTGTACTTTTACACCAGTTCCCGTTCCAGAGCAAAGAAAATGTTTGATGAGTTTAGATTTCATTATTGTTTTGTGGGACATACCCATTTCCCGATGGTTTTTGTTGATGAAGAAAATAAGGACATGCCATCTATGATTGCAGAAGACCCGAATGGAAACATCAGAGTAGTGATAGAAGAGAATAAGAGATATATTCTCAATGTTGGCAGTGTGGGTCAGCCAAGGGATGGGAATCCAGAGGCATGTTGCTGCCTTTATGACTCAAAGAGCAGATTGTTTCAACTGTTAAGGATACCGTATCCCGCTGAAATCACATCAAAAAAAATTGCTGAGGCAGGACTTCCTTCTTCTCTTGCCGCAAGGATCTTGCGCGGGCTGTAATTTGATAGTACATAGCATCGAATCATTATTTTTTGTCAGCAGCAAGAAATACCCTTTCGTATTCCTGCTGTGAATCATCAGTCAGGGTCAAAGTCATGCTGTAATCAGGAACTCCAGCAACATGACCATCTGAAAATAAAATGTTGACAAATTTGCCTTTATGGTTAAATTTCCCTTCTGATGCAAGATTAAAATCCATCAAAAAGGCAAAAACACCTGAAGTACCTTCGATTTCTGGCCTGTAAACATAAGCAGATTCCACAATTCCGCCGGATTCATCTGCCTTTTTTACTTTTTCTCCATTTGCATAGTTACTTGATGGGCATCCATACATTTCAATACTTCTCAAATGAGCGTGAAATCTTCCAATTCCAACATATTCACCCGTTGCATCTCGAATGATATTCCCATAATAAGCGCCATCATAAAAAGAACCGCCATCTATAATCCTCATACCGATTGTCATTCCAATTTGTTTGATATTATTCATGCACACCACCCTTCTTGCAGATTCTCTTGCCCTTGCAAGCACAGGAAGAAGAAGCCCTGCAAGAATCGCAATAATCCCTATTACCACCAGCAGTTCAATCAATGTGAAACCCCCTTCAGTCAGATCGTTTTTGTTATCAAAATTTATGCGGTTCATCATATAGAAGAATCATACTTTCAGTTGTTCTAATGTGTCAACAATCCATGCATCAATCTTTCCATAATCTTCAAAACTCAAGATAGCACCAAAAAAGAGTTTGTAGGATTATCCGGGAAATTTTTTTCAAAGGCCTGTTCTATCTTTCTGGCATCCCCCCTGTAAATTTTGTAAAGATATGCCAGGTCAAAGACGTCTCTTGGGGCAATTTTTGGGCCTGAAACATAAATTTTGTTCAGAAACAAATCATAATCAGAAGCAATTCTGATTTCCAGAAATTTTTCAATTCTTTCTATATTCTTGAATGGAAAAAACACAAATGAAACCCTGATATTCTGAATATAGAAATCAACATTGTCCTGAAATTCTTCGTATCTCTGCACTGTGTGGGTTTTTTTAATTTTTGATAAATGTGTCTGAATGAGAAAGTATGTGTTGGTTGAAAAAATCAAGATCTTTGCTTTCTCTGTGCATGTGCCACAACATAATTGCTGTGCGTGTGTCCCACAGGTATCTCTGAAATTTTTTCGGGATATGTACCTGGTGCATAAATTCTGGTTTTATTCTTTTCAATGTGTGATTTTTGATAATGGACTTTTTCTCCCTTTATTGATTGTACACCATCAGGCAATGATTTTCAATGGTCATTCAGTACTCAATTTTGAGAGTACTCATTTCATATGATGAAATTTCCATTTGAAGTGTGCCAGCGCATTTAATGTTTTCCAGTGGTTTTTCATCAAGAGAAACACGGTAAATTTTGCGGGGTCTTTTGTGAAATATAATTGTAATCTTCTGTTTTTCCCCGAGCATTTCAACAAGGCGTAATATCATAGACCTTCCGTCCATTGATGGTTTGAGGCAAACTGGAACAACCTGACCTTTAATTTCAAAGAGAGAAAAATTCTGGTCAGGTCTTGCGTCTGTTTCCATAGCCACAACAGGCAATGTAAATTCAGCAGCAAGTTTTGTGATTTCCACAGGATTCATTCTGCCGAAAAATAATCTATAGGAAATTTCGTGCATGCCAGTGTCTGACTGAGCATCTGGTTCATAGGCATTTCTCAGCAGTGTGATAGAAAGTTTGTTTCCATGCACATTGAACCCATGCCTGTTTTTTGTAATAATTCCAGCCCAATAATTTTTTTCTTTCATTGCTGCCCACCTGAGCCCAGGCCACTCCTGACCATTTTTTTCTCTCTCAATGCATCCGAATGGTATTTCATAGTAAGCAGAAGGATTTTCCATTGAAAAAGAAAAATTTGTTCTTACCATTGGGATTCCGTATTGTGAACCGCCAAGTTCTTTCCAGTCAATCAATGTTTCAAAGTCAATGTAAGGAAAATCAGGATAAAGAATGGTATTTTGAGTAATTGTGGAATTTTTGTATTGTCTTTTCACAGAGAAAATTGTTCTGAATGGCTCGCAGATGACTTTGCTAAACTTCATTTCGTACAGATTTTCTGTTCTGACAATGTTTCCGATAATCCATGCGCTCATATGATGGGGTTGCTCATAGTGAATAGAAATCAAATTGCTGGAAGTTTCTGCCCACCATGAGGACGGGTCTTCTCCAATTGCACTTTTTGCAATAGAAAGGACAGATTTTTTATTTTTTTTGTCATAGAGGGTCTTGATTGTACCGGTGCTTTCATCTATATCTATCCGGTAAAAATCTGTTTCCCAGACATATTGAGATATTTGCTTTATCGAGATTGTTGATAACTGATCGATATCAACAGTGTTTTTTGTGATGAAGCCGCAACCCGGAATTTTTTCAACAATGCGGTATCCCTCTGATTTAACATTCACCAGCGCAGACCTTTCCCAGGGACATGGGTTGAATATCATTAGAGATTTTCCATCCTTTTCTGGCATTTGCTTGACATAAGTTTCTATCATCTTTCTGGCGTCAGCAATGACACTGTTGCCAAGTTCCACAGAATAATTGTACGATGATTTGATTGCTGAACCGCACAGGATATCATGAAACTGGTTGAAAAGTGTTTTCTGCCAGAGTTGTTCAAGTTTTCTAATATCTTCAACCGCAATTCTGCCACCCAGTGAAAGAAAAACAGCCATTGCGCTTTCAAGGGTCAACAAAATATCCTCACATTTTCTGTTGGTATCTTTAATGTCAGAATGAGTTGTGTAACAACCTTCAAAAATCGTGTTCAATTCTCCCTTTACAACAGGAAGTTTTGACTTATATCTTTCAACTGCTCTGAAATATCGTTCTGCTGTAGAAAATACCAGTGACGGCATGACAGGTTTTCCCTGCATTCTCACTTTCATCCTGTAATCTCGTTTTGTTGGACCACCGCCATGGTCACCCACTCCATAGGGAAACATCATGTGCGGTACCCCGGGCAATAATTTAATAAACTTTATAAGAGATGGTATAACTCTTTCTGGGGAAATCCAGTTATTATAAATGGCTTTGTAAGACAGTACTTCTTTCCCATCAGGACCTTTCCATCTGTAAAGGGGATAGTCCTTACCGCATCTCATATGAAAGTAATATTGAATTCCTGCATCAGCGCAAATCGTGGGCATTGTTGCAGGGTGTCCGAAAGTATCCGGACACCACATAACAGGAGAAAGATTGCCAAGTTTTTCCTGTGCATATTTTTTTGCGTAAAGAATATGACGAACCAAACTTTCTCCATGTACAAGATTCAGGTCATTTTCAACCCAGGCATTTGCTACTACCTCCCAACGTTTTTCCTTTATCCTTTTCACGGTTTTTGAAAACAGTTCTGGGTTTGTCTGTTCCACGATTTGATAAACATGCGACTGGCTTTGAGAAAAAGTCAGTTCAGGAAATTGTTCCATGAGTGATGTGACTGAAGCAAAGTCCCTGACACAAACATCTTTTGTGTTTTCATAATTCCATAACCAGTTCATGTCTATGTGGGCATGTCCAATAAGATGGACTGTAAATTTTTTTGCGATACCTCTGAAAGCTTCCAGGACAGTTTCCGCCTTTTTTATTTGCTGTAAAACATCTGTCCAGTTTCTTTCTCTAATGTCCTGGACTTTGATACAATTCAGAGCAGATTCAATGGCATTGTTCAGTTTCTTTTCGTGTCTTGATTTTGCGATGGCAATAGCAAACGCAAGTTGATATCTGATGGACATCAGTTCAAAAAGTATTTCTTCAATGGCGTCTATATGCAAAATCGCATAAATTCCTCCGTGTCCATCGCCTTTTGGTACTTTGAGCAAAAGCGTATGGATACTACCTGGTATTGCATTTTCAATAATTTTCAATGGCTCGGGTCGCATATCTGCCCAGTATTGTTGTGAATAAACTTCTTTATCGTCAACAAACAGGGTGATTCCAGAAGGAAATGTGAATTCAATTTTGATGTCAGAACCGCCACATGGTATGCGTTCAATCTCAGAAGGAGCAACAAGTTTGTATCTTAAAAACGCAGTTCCTTCAGCAGTTGCCCAGATCGGATCTTTGATTGTTTTCCACGATGATTCATCAAATCTGGCTGTATCTCCTGGTTCATTGACCTGCTGGAATTCCCATGTTCTAAGCCATATCTGTTGCTGAACTGCTTCATAAACACTGTCTATTTCTTTTTCAATTTGAGAAAAGATTTTATTATCCATATATCCCCTGAAGTTCAGACAAAAGTTTTACATATTTTACCAAAGAGTGGTAGCAGGTCAAAATTTATATTTTTCTTAAATATCGTATAATACTGGCATCTCTGTAAAAGGGAGCAAGATGTTTGATTACAATCTATCAATATGGGGTTGGTGTTTTCTGTCTCTGGCAGGAATTTTTATCGGGATATCAAAAACTGGTATCCCTGGTCTTGGAATGCTGGCTGTAGCAATGGCTGCGCTTGTCATACCTGCAAGATTGTCAACAGGCGTGATTCTTCCAATGTTGATACTGGGAGATGTTTTTGCAGTGGCGTATTATAGAAGACATGCAAGATGGAAGTATCTGATCACACTGATACCATGGGCTGCAATCGGGATAATTTCAGGTTATTTTGCTCTTGGAAGAATGACTGACCAGCAATTGCAACCCATGATAGGATTTATTGTTCTTGTGCTTTTATGGTTGAATGAGGCAGACATTCTCAACAGGTTTCGTATTCCTGAAAGATGGTGGTTTGCTGCTGTGATTGGATTAAGCGCAGGTTTCACGACAATGATAGCAAATGCAGCAGGTTCTATCATGATTATTTATCTTCTTGCCATGCGGCTTCCAAAGCAGGAATTCATAGGCACAGGCGCCTGGTATTTTTTTCTTTTGAACTGGGTCAAAGTGCCTTTCAGTGCAAGTTTGGGCCTTATTAATCCGAAGTCCTTGCTTCTGAATCTGAAGGTAGCGCCTGCAATTATGATTGGCGCGATTTCCGGGATTTATCTGGTAAAAATTATTCCACAAAAGATATTTGAAAATATCATCAAAATTCTTACAGTCATTGCCGCAGCAAAACTCATTACTGGTTAAAAGGAGTAAAAATGGATGGAAGGGTAAAAATTGTATTTGTTGGAGTAGGTGCAATGGGGCAGTGCGCTCATCTAAAACACTATGCCCTGATTCCTGATTGTGAAATTGTTGCAATATGTGAAAAGAAAAATTTGCTTGCCTCAAACGTTGCGTCAAAATATGGGATTGAGAAAGTGTATCACGATTTTTCAGAAATGCTTGAAAGAGAAAAATTTGACGCAATTGTCTCTTCACAGCCATTTACAAGGCATCTTGTGATGTTAAGAGAATTGCTGAAGGCAAAAAAACCTGTATTTATTGAAAAACCCCTTGCTGGTTCTGTTGAAGCAGGCGAAAAGATTGTTGAACAAATTAAAAAGGCAGGAACCTGGGTAATGGTTGTTTACCATAAAAGAAATGACCCAGCAGTGATTTATGCAAAAGAAAAAATAGAATGTTTTAAGCAAACAGGTGAAATCGGAAAAATGACATACATCAGAATGACCATGCCTCCTGGTGATTGGGTCGCAGGCGGATTTCACGATTTGATAAAGACAGAAGAAGCACTTTCCCTGGATTTTGACCCGATTCCTGAAAACATGGATAAAGGCACATTCAATCTGTACCTTGAATTTGTCAACTATTAAATTCACCAAGTGAATCTCATCAGATACCTATTTGGTGAGTCATACAAGGTGAAATATGCAGACAGGACAGGTGTTTTGAGGGTAGTTGAAAGTATTTCCGGTATACCCGGCATCATTGAAATGTCTCCATATAGGACTTCCCTCGACTGGCAGGAAAAGGCGCTTGTGTGTTTTGAAAAGGGTTTTATCGAAATATCACTGCCTGCTCCGCTTGCGTGTAACAGGGCAGGAAAAGTAAAAATTTATAGAGACATACCTTCTCCAGAAACAAGGATCCCTACACTTCCTCCCATCAGTGCCATGTATCAGCAGGCAATGAATTTTGTTCTTTCTATAAAGGGTGAAGCAAAACCCGCATGTTTTGCAGAAGAGGCATTAGAGGATTTGAGGATTGCACGCGACTACACAAAAATGCTTTGCACGGAAACGCGTAGTCAGGTATAATTAACTTGACCTCACAGGAGTGGAAAAATTAAAGCGTTAATTCTTTTAGGTGGTTTCGGAACAAGGTTGAGACCGTTTACACTTACTACTCCGAAATCCCTTCTTCCTGTTGCCTGTATACCTTTGATTTATTATCAGTTTGAACTACTCGCAAAACATGGAATAAATAGCGTAATTCTTGCTATCAATCCGCATTGCAAAAGATACAGGGAACTTTTTACAATGGCAAAATCTCTTGGAATAAAACTATACCTGTGTTGTGAGAAAAAACCGCTTGGAACAGCAGGTGCAATAAGAAACGCAAAGAAATTTCTACAGGATGGTCCATTTTTCGTATTCAATGGAGATATTCTTACTGATTGCAATCTCACACAAATGTTTCAATTTCACAAAAGCTCAGGCGCTGATGTAAGTATTGCCGGGGTTGAGATACAAAACCCTGCTCACTTTGGAGTGATAATTTTTGACCAGAACAACAGGATAAAAAACTTTATTGAAAAACCGCAGCAACCAGTTTCAAAATTCATTAATGCTGGCATTTACATTATTCAACCGGATATTCTTGCTGATATCCCTTCGAATAGAGAGGTATCCATAGAAAAAGAAACATTTCCAGAATTAATAGCAAAAGGAAGGCATGTTTCTATGTATCTCCATACTGGATACTGGATGGATGTTGGAACGATTGATAATTATAAAAAAGCAAACTTTGATGCAGTTGACGGCAGGTTAAAACTTGAGTACAAAGAAAACTACTGTAACCAACTCACAACGAAAAATATCAAACTTGAAGGAAAATTGAAAACCGCAAGAAATGTCGTGTTTGGCGAAAATGTTGTTATCAAAGGAACAGCAGTTATCGGAGACAATTGCTACATCGGAAATGGTTCTGTACTTCAAAATGTCATTCTTTTTAAGGATGTTTTTGTAGGGAAAAATTGTTTGATAGAAAATAGTATTATCGGGAATTCTGTGATTGTTGAAGAGAACTGCGAAATAAAAAATATTGCGGTTGGCGATAAGTGTTACCTATGTCAGTACACCCGCACAATAAAATCCTGAAATCATTCTTTTAGCGCTTGTAGCTCAACAGGATAGAGCGTTAGCCTCCGGAGCTAAAGGCTGTGGGTTCGACTCCCACCAAGCGCGTTTCACTACTTTGAAAGGAGTCGAATGGAGCGAAGACGTATAAGTCCGAGCAAGCGAGGACTTGTGCGGCTGGCCGACCCGAGCCGTAGTGGGAGGCGAGGGCGCCGACTCCCACCAAGCGCGTTTCACTACTTTGAAAGGAGTCGAATGGAGCGAAGAC
>JBMFLH010000047.1:0-14953 GCA_049971295.1 Candidatus Ratteibacteria bacterium
CCATGATTTTTTTAACACCTTCTTTTTCAAGACCATCACTCTCTATGTATCTTTCAAGTTTCGTCCTGCCTTCTGAAATCTCAAGCAATTTCATAATTTGATGCTTTGAAAAGGTTGAATTCAAAAATTTAAAGAGAAAACCTCTTTTTATAGTTCCCTGGAGGATATCAGGTGAAACAGGAAAATTATTTAAGTTCCAGAGTCCCATATTTCACCTCCATGCTGGATTTATACTTCAGTTTCGTATCTCATTTTTTTTAAATCAATATTTTTCTCCTTCAGCATAAGTCTAATGGATTCATAACTGATTTTTTCAACCCATTCCTTGCTTTCTACATATTGCTTTAGTTTACAAAGTGTCCATCGAGAAAATTTCAAACCAAGTTTTCTTGGCGAAACATGGACAAGATTTATAATCCTATCTCTCAATGCATCATTGAATTTCTTTCGGATTCCTCTGGCAGGTGAGGTGACAATGGCTTTAATTCCTGCCTCATTATATCGATGAATCCATTTTCTCAGATGATTCGGATGAAAACCTAGAATTCCTGCAATCTCCTTTACTTCGTATCTTTTAACACCAGACAAAAAAATTGCCCTGGCACGTTTTTTTAGGTAATTATGCCCTTTTTCCATTAAATGCAGAAGGAGTTCCCTTTCCTTCTTGGTAATTTTCTTGACAAATATCGGCCTCATATCACCCCTTTTTTTGAAATTATTTTACCTATTTTTTTGAAAAACGTCAATATCAAACAATTTTTACCAAAAAACATTCGCAGGACTTAAAATGCAATCTTTTTTGCGTCAATTCTTTGACAAATGGAAATTATATGTGATATAACATACCAGGATAGAGTAAATAGGAAGAAAAATGAAACAACAATCAAGATGTTTTTCAACCGAGGGGGGAGAATGGTTGGATGTACTTTAGGCAGGTGCTTCAAGGTTACAGTTGCAGGTGGTTCTTATCAGGAAGGGCTTCTGGCGGTTGTACAGGGCGTCCCCTCAGGAATGCTTTTAACTGAGCAGGAAATATATGGAGACTTATTATTACGCAAACCAGGAACAGATGAACTTGCGAGCCCTCGGAAAGAACCTGACCTTCCTGTCATTTTTACAGGTCTTAACGCTGACGACACCATTGAAGGAGCTGGAAACAAAAATCTTACCAATGGTACACCTCTTACAATACTCATTCCAAATTTGGACAGGCATTTTATACACGTAAAGCAATATCAGGATACAAATCGTACACCCCGACCAGGACACGCTTCATACGCATCTTTTATTAAATATGGCCCAGATGATGACGCCATAGGTGCAGGGATATTCAGCGGAAGATATACATCAACCATTGTTGCTGCTGGATATGTTGCAAAAAAAATTCTGGGATACTGTGGTATAAGAGTTTTTTCTTACATAAAAGAATTGGCTGGTGTTAGATGTGGTGAAGTCGATTACGAAAAGGCATTTACATACACAGAATGTTACAAACAAATGAGAAGGGATACAGACCCATTTTACCAGGAAATATATGTAAAAAATCGTATAAACATGGATATGCGTTTTCTTGAAAAGATGCAAATTTTTTTAGAGATAGAAAAAGAGATTGACGCTATTCGCGAAAAAACGCCAAAATTATCACACCAGGAAATATATGAAAAATATAAGGTCCATCATGTTGTTAACTGTCCTGATATAGAGGCAGCAAAGGCAATGCTTGAAGCCGCCAATAAAATCACTGTCACAGGAGATTCTTCAGGCGGAGTGATTGAAGTGATTGCCCTTGGCGTTCCTGCTGGGTTGGGAGAACCTGTTTTTGATAAACTGGATGCGGAGCTTGGTAGAATGATGGGGATTGGTGCAGTTAAGGGAGTGGAAATTGGAGCCGGATTTGCAGTGAAGGATATGACAGGAAGCCAGTGTAATGACCAGATGCGAGCAGAAAATGGAAAAGTCATTTTCCTTTCAAATAATGCTGGTGGGATAACAGGAGGACTGACAACAGGACAGCCAATAGTGGTGCGCCTTGCAGTGAAACCCACTCCTACAATTGCCAGAGTACAGCAAACTATTGATAAGTATACTTTCGAAAATAAAACCCTTGCTGCGATCACCAGGCGCGATCCGACCATTGTGGGAAGGATCTGGCCAGTGGCAGAAAACTATACGGCACTCGTGCTTCTTGATCATCTCATGATTAACTACGGATATCAGGCAATCAGAGAGAAGATTACCAACCAATAAATTTTAAGCCAAAAAATAATGATAAAGCACCATCACTTGACAGAAAATTTTTATTAGATTAAACTCTTGACTGACTGGTCAGTCAAAATTATGACAATACTATGAAAAACAAAAGAAAAACTATTATTGAAGCGGCTTCGAAAATTATTGGCAAAAAAGGCTATTCATTGACAACAGTTGATGAAATTACAGCAAAATCCGGCATTGGTAAAGGCACATTCTATATCTATTTCAAAAATAAGGACGATCTTTTCTATGCGATCATAGAAGAAAATTTTAATCAATTTCTTGTTGATGTAAAAACCACCATAGAAAAAATTGACGACTTTTTCGAAAAAATCAGAAAGGTGATTGAAATGTATCTTTCACATCATGAAAAGAATTATTTCTTGTTCAAAATCTTGATTCAGGAAAAACCGTCCATTAAGAAGGGTGAATTTATGAAATTTTGGAATACGTTTTTTTCGAGGTGGGATTTTCTAAAAAAAGAAATTTCAGAACAGATTAAGGCAGGGACACTTCAAAATCTTGAATCTGATGATGTGATGTATTCACTTCTTGGAATTTTGCACGGCAATATTCACAGGTGGTTGTTAAGTGGAAGAGAGTACTCCCTGGTAAAAAAAACCGACATCGTTTATCAAATGTTTGTAAATGGAATAAGGAACAGGAAATGAAAAAAATTATATTTTTGTTTTTGTTCATAACATCTTTGTTGTTTGCCGAAGAAATTCTTTCTCTTGAAGATAGCATCAGAATTGCCATTGATAATAATCCTAAAATAAAAATTTCGCAGGCCAGAATCGACCAGGCATATTATCAAAAAGAGATCGCGAAAACGAATTTTTTGCCTAAGCTTAGTTCTTCTTTTAACTATACTTACCTTGGAAAAAATAGACCAATTAGTTTCAATCCACTTTTTCCATCATTCAAGGTCACTGATGATAATCTTTACACCGTAAGTTTTAAAGTTACACAGCCAATTTTTACTGGATGGAAAATCGAAACAGCGTACCAGGTTGGAAAAGAATCATTTGAAAAAACAAAAATTGATTATGAAACAGAAATTCAGAATCTTGTTCTTGATGTCAAAAAAGCATATTTCAATGTATTAAAGGCGCAGAGGCTTCTGGAGACAAGTTTAAGATACCGAGAATCGCTTCAGAACCATCTCAAAGACGCAAAAAGAATGTTTGAAATGGGACTTGTGACCAAACTTGACATTTTGAAGACAGAAGTGGCATTGAAGGATGCAGAAACCAAAATTACCGAAAGCGAAAATTTTCTGAATCTTGCAAAATCAAATTTCAATTTTGTGTTAAACAGGCCGGTTGACCATAATTTTATCATTCAGGACATGCTGGAACAGCAGGAAGTAGAAAATGATTATCAGTGGTGGTTAACAACCGCCATGAAACAAAGAAACGAAATAAAAAGTTTCGAAAAAGTTCTCTCAATCTACGATAAAAACATTAAAATTGAGAAGAGTAATCTATATCCGCAGATGTATTTTTTCTTCAATTATAACTTTGAAAAGGGAACTCAAACATCAAGAGAGGACTGGAACGATAATTGGAACACTGGTATTCTGTTATCTTACGACATATGGAACTGGGGTGAAACGCAGAATAAGATAAAAAAAGCCGAAAAAAGCAAGCAGGAAATTGAAAAACAATTTGAACTCGTAAAAAATTCTATTGAGATTGAAGTGAAAAATGCATACCTTAATTTCCTTTCCGCAAAGAAAAAAATCGAGCAGGCAAAAAAACAAATTGAATCCGCTGAAGAAAACCTGCGGGTTGCCAGGCTTTTATTCAATGAGGGAATGGCAACAACAACAGATGTGATTGATGCAAATACTGCATTAATTCAGGCAAACAACAATTTTTTTAATTATCTTTACGAGTATCAAATTTCCTGCGCAGAACTTGAAAAAGCAGCGGGTACATGGACATGGAGGAAGCAATGAGAAAAACCGTTACAGTAATTGTCATCGTGGTTCTTTTAATCTTTGGTTTTCGTCTGTATAAAAAAATTACAACAAAGGTGCCTCCAGGTATATCAGAAATTCAGAAACAAACTGGAGTACCTGTTGAAATTGCGGACGTAAAAAGTGAAACATTTACACAATCTATTACCCTTACAGGAGTGGTGGGAAGTGATGAGGAAGCAAACATTTCCACCAAAATTCCCGGCCGTGTTACAGGCGTTTATGCGGACGAAGGTATGGTTGTTAATCAAGGACAAATTCTTTTAACCATAGATGACCTGCAATTAAAAATACAAAAATCCCAGGTTCAAAACCAGATTGTTGTTGCCCAAACCAATGTTGATACAATCAAACTGCAACTCAACGATGCTGAAAAGGACCTGAAAAGGATGGAACAATTATTTAAGGAAAATGCAATCTCACAAAAACAACTTGAGAATTATCAACTGAAACTTGATACATTGAAAAATAATTATGAATCAGCCATTAGGAACTTACAGGTTGTTAAAGACAATCTGAAACTTATTGAAACACAGATTGACGATTGTACAATCAGAGCACCATTTTCCGGTATCATTGGAATTAAAAACGTGGATATAGGCGAAATCGTTACTTCCGGGCAGGTACTGATGACGCTATTTAATACAAATAAACTTAACGTACAGATCAAGGTACCAGAAAATTATCTTCCCGAAATAAAAGTCGGACAGGATATCATTATTGAAATCGATGCAACAAATGGCAAGCAAATCATTGGAAAAGTTAAGAAAATTTCTGGTTCTCCTGATCCTAAAACAAGAATGTTTATTGTTTATGCTTCTTTACCAGGGAACCACAGAGATGCCAGACCTGGGATGTTTGTGCATGCAAAAATTATCATCAGGACAAAGCAAAATGCCATTGTTGTTCCCCAGCAAGCAATTTTGCAAGAAAACAATAAAACATTTGTCTACATTGTTGACGCAAACAAAGCAAAAAAAATTGAGGTTGTGACAGGGGATAGAACCGATGATACTATTGAAATTATTTCAGGTCTGAAACCAGGAGAAAAAATCATTACATCAAACCTCGAAAATCTTTCACAGGGAACAATAATCAAAATCACAGAAAGAGAGAGCAATCAATGAATCCTGTAAAACTTGCAATCAAAAGACCAGTACTTGTGATGGTAATGTTTATGATTGTGATGCTCCTTGGTTTTTTCTCTTTACCAAAACTAAAAGTTGATCTGACCCCAAAGGTAAACATTCCTGTTGTCACAGTAACAACTGTCTATCCTGGAGCAGGTCCTGACCAGGTTCAGACCCTTGTAACAAAACCAATTGAGGATGCTATCAGTACAACAAACAATTTAAAAAACATCAGGTCTGCTTCCATAGAAGGGGCTTCAATTATTATTGCGGAATTCAATATGGGGACATCTGTTGACATTGCAACAACAGATGTCAGAGAAAAAATCTCTGCGATACTCGGAGACCTTCCTGAAGATGTCAGGCAGCCAGAAATTCAAAAAGTGGATATTAACGCTATGCCTGTATTGTACTTAAGCATTTCTGGGGATAACCTGAGAAACATATATGACATTGCGGACAATTACATAAAGCCAAAATTACAGTCAGTCAGTGGTGTTGGGAAAATTGAACTGGTTGGCGGAGAGAAACGAGAAATCAGAGTTGAGGCGTATCCTGAAAAATTGAGATACTATGGAATGGATTTGTCCGGGCTTGCGCAAAGGTTAAAACTTGAAAATGTCAATATCCCTTCAGGCCATTACCTTTTAGCAGAAAGAGAAATTTCAGGAAGGGTAAACACTGAGTTCAAAAATCCCGCAGAGATTCCTTTTCTCAATATTCCTGTTTTTGATATGTCTACGGGAACAGTAAGAACAGTAAAATTGGATTCAATAGCAAGGGTATTAGACACTTCAGCAGAAATAAGAAACAAAACAAAAACAAACGGTAAAGAATCAGTTGGCTTAATTATACAAAAACAACCTGATGCAAATACAATAGAAGTCGTTGATAATGTAAAAAAGGTAATTCCTGATATTGAAAAAAACCTTCCAGCAGGGTCAAAAATTGCTGTTGTTGTTGATAATTCTGATTTTATCAGATCTTCTGTCAATGATGTGTGGCACAAACTTTTTATTGCGGTGATTCTAACAGGTATAATACTGTTTGCCTTTCTATATAGCTTGGGTAGCACACTTATTGTATGTCTTGCAATTCCTGTTTCACTTGTTGGAACCTTGTTTTTTACCTATATTTCAAGGTTTACTCTGAACATTCTTTCGCTTTCAAGCTTGACACTTTCTGTTGGAATTGTTGTTGATAGTTCTATCGTCATTATTGAAAACATTTATCGCCATAGAAAAGAATTAAAAGAATCACCAGAAGTCGCGGCAGAGCAGGGCGCAATGGAAGTGTCGTCAGCCGTTACTGCAACCATGCTTACACATATGGTGGTATTTTTACCCATCGTTTTCATGTCAGGTCTTATAGGACAATTTTTTAAAGAATTTGGAATGATACAGGTTTATACATCTCTGCTTGCCCTTGCAGTTGGTTTTACATTAACGCCGATGCTGACGACAAAATTTTTGAAGGACGCAGGTGAAAAACCATGGGTAATAAAAGCAGAAAAACAATTTGAGGCTTTCAAAAATGGGTACAGGCACGGATTGCAAAAATTTCTTAAAAAACCAAAGGCATTTCTAATCTTGATTACCATCCTCATACCGGTAAGTTTTATCTTGCTTCCCCTGATTGGTTTTGAAATGATTACAAAGACAGACGAAGGTATGTATCAGGTATCGGTACGACTTGCCCCGGGTACAAACCTTGCAAAAACAGAAAGCATCGTTAAACAGATAGAAAATAAAATTATGTCATATCCTGAAACCGAACAGGTCTTTTCAACGATTGGTAAAATTGTTGGTGGTACGATATCAATTGGCGCAGAAGGTCCAGAATACGCTCAGATTCAGGTAAAATTGAAAGAAAAAAGAAAGAAAAGCACACCTGAAATCATTGAAGAAATCAAACCATTTCTTGCAACAATCCCCGGGACAATTACAGTGTCGCAATATACATCAATGTCACGTGGTGGTAGTCCTTTGCAATTATATGTAACTGGGTCTGATGAAAATACAGTTACAAAAACATCAGAACAGGTATTTCAATTAATTAAAGAAATACCTGGTATTTCCACAATTGATACATCATACCATCCAGGAAAACCGGAAATAAACTTTGTCGTCAAAAGAGACCAGCTTGCTGAAAATAATCTCAGCTCCAGTCAGGTTGCGACGATATGCAGGTCTGCCCTTGAAGGAATTGTTCCGACAAAGTTCAGATATAAAGAGAACGAATATGATATCAGGGTAACAATTCCTGAAGAAATGAAAAAAGACCATCAAATTCTTGAAAACCTACCTGTTGTCAACTCAATGCAAAATATGTTCGTTTTGAAACAGGTTGCAGAAATCAAAGAAACCACAGGTCCAACAATGAAAGAAAGATATAATAGAAGACCAAGTGTAACAATCCAGGGAGACGTAAATAAACCGCTGGGAACAGTGCTGACTTCAATAAAAAATAAAATCAAGAATGAAAAACTTCCTCCAGAAGTAAAAATCGTGATTGGCGGAGAAGGCGAAAGAATGGCTGAGGCATTTAAAGATTTATTCCTTGCAATTTTGCTTTCAGTACTTCTTGTTTATCTCGTAATGGCTGCGCAGTTTGAAAGCTGGATAGAACCCTTTATCATTATGGGGACATTGCCACTTTCAATCATAGGCATCCTCACAGGATTGTTTCTAACTGGAAAAACCATAAATATTTTCAGTTTAATGGGAGTGATTGTTCTGGTTGGAATTGTTGTAAGTAATGGCATCCTCATTATTAACTTTGCAAAAAATATGATTTTAAGTGGCAGGGACCCAGAAGAGTCAGTTATAGAGGCGAGTGCATCAAGATTGCGGCCAATTTTAATGACAACGCTTTCAATGGTTGGTGGAATGCTTCCCCTTGCACTTGCTGTGGGAAAAGGTTCAGTATTAAAAGCACCAATGGCAGTCAGTGTGATCAGCGGGCTATTGAGTTCAACGCTCCTGACTCTTTTCATCATCCCGCTTGCATACCTTTTTTATGTTAAAAAGGCACATAAAAAATGAGCCCACGGGGAGATTCGAACTCCCGACCCGTCGCTTACGAAGCGACTGCTCTACCACTGAGCTACGAGGGCTTTATTTAATTATACCTGAAAAATTCTATCCTTCCAATGCTGGCTGGTCTTTGATATTCTTCAGTGCGTACCTTGCAGCATCGATAAGTTCGCTATATGGATAAAAGAGCACAATTTGCAAAAAACATTCCTTTGCCTTTCTTATCTCGCCCCTTTCAAGGTAAATTTTCCCAAGATTATAAAGGGCATTGTCAGCGAGTTTACTGAATGGATTTTTTCTGATGAATCTTTTGTACGCAATGATAGCCTCATCAATAAGACCATGCTGGGATAATATTTCAGCAAATTTATAGTCATAAAATGGCGGTATGGAAACATCAGGATACTTCCTGATACATTCTCCAAAAAGAATGGCTGCTTCTCTTTCATCCTTATTTTGAATCAACTGTCCAATTTCTTTTTCCTTCTTGAATAGTTCGACCTGGTCATCAAAAGGTATCATCTTCATTGGGATTTCACCGACAATTCTTGAAAGAGCATTTTTCCCGGATGCAACATTGCGAATATACATTGCCTGCTGAAATATTTTTGTCAAAAGTCCGATAGCAATGCCTGCTAAAAATCCACCAACATGCGCTCCAAAAGCAACACCAGATACTGCTGTCACATTCGTATTAACCAGCATCCCAACCAGTTGCTGAACAAACCATATTGATATCCAGAACCAGGCAAAAATATCAAAGGTTCCTGAGTAAACCCTGTAAAACGCGAAAATAGAATACCAGAAAGTGATGTTACTACGCGGAAACAAAACCAGATACGCGCCGAGCACGCCTGAAATTGCACCAGATGCTCCGATAGACGGAACTGACCTCGCCTGGCCATAAGTAAAAGTCCCGTAAAAAACAGCTGCAATCACGCCCGAAAATAAATAAAATAAAAGGTACGGAAAATGTCCCCATCTATCTTCAATGTTGTCACCCATCAGGTACAGATACCACATGTTTCCGATCAGATGCATGATTCCTCCATGCAGAAACATTGATGTAAATATGGTCAACCAGGAAAATCTATCAGGAATAAAGCCAAATCTATTTACGATTTCCTGATAGGAACTACTCAATCCATACAGAAAAAACACGCAAACATTAATAAAAATAATAGTATAGTTAACTATTGGAAGTTTCTTTACTCCAAATTCATCACGGACAGGCCATAGAAAAAACATCACATTCTCCTGTTTTCTGATAAAATTATAATATGAATAAAAACGATCGTAAAAATGCCCTGGTAATAAGACCTGGAAGTTTAGGAGACACTATCGCAACAATTCCTGTCTTTTTATCTTTGAAACATGCATCTTTTAATGTCTATCATATAGGTAGAGAAAATGTCAACAGGTATTTAGAATATAAAGGCATCATAAAAAAAGGAATTGATTTCAGTGATACCAGGTTGATAGATTATTTTAATGAAACAAAAAAATTAGATATCCCTGATTTCCCTGACTTTGACCTTGTTTTGTGCTACATTGAGCCAGAATGCAAGTTTTCTCAAAACTTAAGTTTGACATATGGAAATAAGATTATCTTTCACCCATTATCAGAACACATATCCACCCACATTACGGATTTCCTTCTTGCGCCATTAAAAAAATATGGCATAAGTACCTTTTATTATACGCCTCCAACAAGAAAAGAAAACAGGAATGTTTTTTTCATTCATCCCGGTAGCGGCAGTAAAAGGAAAAACTGGCCAGTAGAAAATTTTGCAGCAGTTTTTAAAATCATAAACAAGAGCCTTGACTGTAAAATTCTAATCGGCGAATGTGAACAAGAACAAAAAAATTTTTGGATACATAACGCAGGAACTCAAAATATCATTGAAACGCAGGATTTAATTTCTCTGGCAGAAGTCCTTGAAAAAGGAAAATATTTCCTCGGAAATGATTCAGGAGTTTCGCATCTTGCAGCATTTTTGGGTTTACAGTGTTTTATAATTTTCGGTCCAACTGACCCAGCTATATGGGCACCCAAAGGTAAAAATGTGAAAATTATAAAAACATCTGTTGAATGTGCACCATGTAGCAGAGAAAAAAGGTCTAACTGTTTAACTCTCATCTGCTTGCAGGAAATCAAAATTCATCATACTATATCAATGATTGAAAGACATCTAAGCTTATAACAGAGTATAATCATGAATAAAAAAATAAATTTAATGTCTGTAATTCTATTGCTTGCTTTTATTTTGGTTGGAGGATGTGGGAGAAAAGATACTGGAACAATAGAAGAAAAAGCAAAACAAACAGGTGCAAAAACATTGGAAAAGTTAAAAGCCACTGTACATCAGGATAATCTTCTGTACCTGAAAAATAAAATCAATACCTATAAGAGGCAAAACGGAAAATATCCTGATTTACTTCAGCAACTGGTTAATGAAGGGTTTATTGACAAAATTCCTGACGCCCCCTCTGGTATGCAATATCAATATAACCCGTCAACAGGGCAATTGACCTTGAAATAGAGGTAAGTTTATGGTAAAAAAAATTGTGATATAATAATATTATGGAAACGGGGCGTAGCGCAGCTGGCTTAGCGCGCTTGGTTTGGGACCAAGAGGTCCCCAGTTCAAATCTGGGCGCCCCGATATTCAAAAATATGAAAAAAAATCTTCTCGTGTATTTTCTCGTATATATTGGTCTATCATCCGCAAAATTATTTTCAGCAAGTATTGAAGTGCCAAACATTACAATACAAAACCCATCAA
Organism: Candidatus Ratteibacteria bacterium; assembly: GCA_049971295.1. GTDB lineage: Bacteria > Ratteibacteria > UBA8468 > B48-G9 > DTJG01 > DTJG01. The sequence goes on from JBMFLH010000047.1 coordinate 11,189, forward strand.
CACAGCAAATCGTAGATGTAAACATCACCTGCTCTTCAGAAAAAATTTTTGTAGGATATCAGATAACTCTCCAGTATAACCCGCAAATCTTAAAACTTATTGATGTTACAAAAGGTCCTCTGGTTGGTTCGTTTACTGTGTTGGTAAATATAAATACCCCTGGCATAATCAGAATTGCAGGATTTCATCCAATGCTTTCTGGAACTTCAGGAAGTGGAATTCTTTCAATTTTACGTTTTCAAATTCTGCAGCAGGGAAATTCAAATCTGATTCTTTCTTCTGTGAAACTATCTGACCCCTCAGGTCAGACAATACCATGCTCTGTTGGATCCGGCAGCATTAAAGCTGGCGAAACGCTACAGAAACCAGAAAAATCACAGGAAACAACGCCAAAACCTGATTCTTCACCTGATAAAACACCAACTGCACAAAAATCGCAGACCACAATCATTCCTGGTCAAGAAATAAAGCCATTTGTTCCAAAACCCATTGAAACCCCATGGCCAGAGGCACAAAATCTTGATATTGATACCTTTCTTGCAATGCAAGAATCAATGGACCACATTGAAACCCACAAAGAACAACCGCAAACAAGGCCATCAAACAGTGTGACTCTTCTTGTTTTTTCTGACTTTGGAAATCCTGTACCACCTGCTGGTATTACCACGTTTGTGAAAGGCGAAAAAGTTAACTGTAGCGTTGAATCAGAAGTCCTTGTCAGTGATACTGAAAAGGTCGTGTGTACGGGATGCGAAGGAAAGGGTTCTGCCTACAACACGAAGAACAACAGTATTTCCTTTGTTATTGATAAGGACTCGAAAATTATCTGGAAATGGAAAAAAGTCCCAGTAGAACCTGGCTTTTTAATAGACACACCCTCTGAAATAAATTTTGAATTTTCAAAAAAAGAAGTTTCCATCCCGGTAAAAGTTAGATTTCTGGGCGGACTTACTGACACAATATTTTTGGAAACAGCCAGCAAATTTGACATAACATTTTCTGACACATGTTTAACCCCTGAGAAAAAAGAGACTTCGGCCGTCATCAAAATACACGACAATTTTTCAGCAGGGAAATATTCAATATCAATTTATGGAAAAACAAAGGACAAAAAATTACAAGCAGAAAAATCCATCACCGTCATGGTGCCTGTATTTGCCTTTTTTGGAGAAGTAAGTTCAAACGAAACGGATAAATTGATTATGATTCCTGTTATGCTTAATGGCAATGTAAAAAACATTTCAAGTTTTGAAATTATTATGGAAGCACCGGAAGAGGTCAAATTTGTTAGAATTGAATCTATGCCTGGAATAAAGATTATGAACGGTTTTGTTCAAAAAGGAAAATATTTGAAAATCAGTGGCGGACTCATACCCCCAGTAGATATAAAAGACAGAAAACTTTTCAGTGTTATTCTATCATATTCAAAAACACCTGCGGAAAATCAGTTTAAACCTGTTCGTGTTTTTTTATGGGACCAGCACGGTGAAAAAATACCGACCCAAACACAGATAAAATGAGACAGATATTTTTTAAAAATTTTTTCTGCACAGCGTTTTTCATTTTGTTGCTCTTCACCGCATATGCAACCTGCCAGGCAAAATGGACAGTGATGATATACCTCGATGGAGATAATAATCTTGAAAAGTACGCAATCAATGATTTTCTTGAAATATCTTCAGTTGGTTCAACGTCAGAAGTAAATTTTGTTGTCCAGTTTGACAGGATTGCAGGTTATGACACAAGATATGGAAACTGGACAAATACCCAGAGATTTAGAATAAGCAAAGATATGGAACCAACAATTGATAACGCAATTTCTGATTGGGGCGATGGATTTGGTGGGCGAGAAACAAATTCTGGAGACCCTGAAACGCTCTCTTCATTTATAAGATGGGCAAAACAAAATTATTCAGCAGAGCATTATGCTTTAATTCTTTGGGACCATGGAGATGGATGGAAAACATTGAATGATGTTGCAGAAAATATCCAACTGCAACTAAAACAACCCGAACTTTCCCATCAAGAAAAAATTTCTCTTGAAAAAACGCTCAAGGAATTGAAAAGAAAAATTCATTCCAGACGATATCAGAAAAGTATGTGTTTTGATTATACCTCATCAGATGAACTCACTCTGAAAGAAATAAGACAGGCTCTTTCTTCTGAAAATTGTAATGTTGACATCATTGGATTTGATGCCTGTCTTATGGGAATGGTAGAAATAGCATATGAAGTAAGAAATTTCGCAGCCTATATGGTCAGCTCTGAAGAAACAATCATGGTAACAGGCTTCCCTTATGATTCAATTGCCCAGGATATTGTTAATAACCCTGCAATTACACCTGAAGAATTTGCAAGACGTATTGTCCAGCATTACACTGATTTTTACGGTCACTATAGCACAGAAACATTAGCAGCGATAAACCTTTCCTTAATGAGCCAGATTTATGAGGCAATAAACTCGTTGTGCACATCTGCGATAGAACTTGATAATCAATGGATTTACTTTTATATCGCCCTTTCAAAAACCCCGCATTTTGATGACCAGGATTATAAAGATTTGAAAACTTTCATTGAGGAGATCACTTTTAATGCATCAGACCAGACGATTGTAAATGAAGCAAACCACATTATCAATATCCTTAATGACGCAATCATAGAAAATTTTGGTGGCACAGCAGGAAAAGGACTGTCAATTTATTTCCCTGATAAAACAGCAGGAATTTCACCAGAGTATAACCCAGAAAATCTTGAATTTGCCAGTGGAACGTGGAAAAGTTTCCTTGAAAAATTTTCAACTGCAAATATATCAAACGGGTTTACAGCTTTATTGCTGGAAACATTTGACTCAGGCATACCGACAAACTGGACAATTGTTGACGGAAATAATGATAACAAAACCTGGATGACTACAAATCCAAAAAATAGAGTAATTTCAAATCTTGATAGCCCCTTTGCGATTGTTGATAGCGATTGGGCTGGTAGAGTGCGGATGAATGAACAGTTGATTACAAAAACCATCAGTATCGATGGCTCAAAAAGAATATTTCTTGCGTTTGACCATTATCTCAAATCATATGGTACAGAAATTGCTGATGTGGATATAAAGGTTGATTCAGGCGAGTGGCAGAATCTCGTAAGGTACCAGTATCAGGATGTTAGTGGTCTTTTAATTTTTCCACTCAATCCCTATATCAATAAAACAGGTAGCACGCAAATACAAATCAGGTGGAACTATCAAAATGCATATGATGCATATTACTGGGCTATTGACAACATTCGTATTCTACAGGAATCAGGGATACCCAAAAAAGGCGACTTAACAGGAGATGGCACGATTGATATTTCCGATGTAATACTATGCCTTCGTATGGCGATAGCACTTGACCCAATGAATGTTGAATTTGCGAATATGAATGATGACCAAGTTGTTGATATCTTAGATGTAATACTGATTTTGAGAAAGGCAATAGGACTTGATTAAAATTTTAATTAAAAAGCGTAATTATTTAGAAAATTTAAAGAGGGCAGACATACTAAAAAGTTAAAAGGGGAAAAGCGTGAGATACTTAGAAAAATTAAAAACTTTATATGTGTGTATTTTTTTGTTCGGTGTCTCTTCTTTTGCAGTGACAGTTTCAATCCCGAATACTAATGCCAATCCAGGGACTGCGACTGTTGAAATTCCGATTAATATTGATAATGCAACTGGTGTTGCAGGATTTCAATTTACAGTAACTTTTGATAACACCATTTTGAATGCAA
>JBMFLH010000048.1:0-14801 GCA_049971295.1 Candidatus Ratteibacteria bacterium
AGTATTGCGGTGGATTGCTTTACATAGTTATTAAAAAAGGCGGGATTTTAGGATATTATAAGCCATTTTGAAAAAAATTTAAATACCACATCTTTTGCGTCCAGTGATATGCGTTCTGAAAAAAGTCGAACAGAGCACCTTTGAAAGACCTTTAGCAATTGCTTTCCATCCTATCCCAAATCACATTAAGACAATAATTATCAGGCCAAAAAGGCATCAAATAGATTTGAGGCAATGATAAGGTGGCCTGTGGCATTTGGATGAACCGGTTCAGGACAGAATGTTTCGCTATCTCTATACTTCAAATGTTTCTGGAAAATTTCCTGTAGTTTCACAATTCCTGTATCAAATTTTTCTGCCAGTTTTCTTACAACATTTACATAATTTTTTAGTTCTTTTAGTACCGTGGTTCTCCAAGCGTCAGCATTGTCTATACTGATATAAAATGGCTCAAGAAGAACTATGCCGCAATTCAATTGTTTTCTTGTTCTTGAAAGAATTTCAGAATATCTCTGTTCGAATTTTTCAACCACACATTCCTGCCAGTCAGGGCCTTTCCTAAGTACATGATGAAGGTCATTGATACCTATGAGAATTGTAAGCCAGTCAGGTTTGTGATAAATGACATCATCAGTCCATCTATTCTCCAAATCAATAATCGTATTGCCGCTGATACCTTTGTTGATGACAGTAATATTTCTTTCAGGATATCTGGCAATCAACAAATCATTGAAATATTTCACATAGCCATTGCCAAGAGGCGCAAACTCTGTTCTTCTTCCACAATCGGTGATACTGTCTCCAATACAGAGAACTTTTTGCCCTGCCTTAATAGAAAAATCCATTTATCCTCCTTTTAATTTGTTCAGTCTTTCAAAATAATATTTTCAACAAGATTCCAGTTCTCAATGCACCAGTCAATCGTTTGTTTAATACCTTGCTCTAAGGAAACCTCAGGTCTCCAGCCAAGAATTTTCTCTGCTTTTGATATGTCAGCCCATGTTGCTGGAATATCACACTGCGGAAATGGTTTGTGAACAATTTTTGCCTTTTTGCCAAGATATTCTTCTATCAATGATATTACCTGATTGATGGTATAAGGATGATTTCCGCCAAGATTCATGATTTCAAAACCAACCTGCTTTAAGCCCAGAAGTGTCCCATTTGCGATGTCAGAAACAAATGTAAAATCTCTGCTCTGATTTCCATCTCCAAAAACTGTGACGGAATTTCCTTCATTGATCAACTTAATGAATTTGAAAATGCTCAAATCTGGTCTGCCAGCAGGTCCATAAACAGTGAAATATCTGAAAATGGTAACATCAATACCGTAGAGATAGTGATAGGTATAGCAGGTCACTTCTGCTGCCTTTTTTGAGGCAGCATAGGGAGAGATAGGCGTATTTACAGGCAGTGACTCTGAAAATGGCATTTTTTGGCCAGCGTAAAGGGAAGAGGTTGAAGCAAGGACAAATTTTTTTATTCCATGCTTTTGAGCAAGGTCAAGTAGATTGAGGTTGCCCAGCACATTGGTCTCAAAATAAATATGTGGATTTTCAATGCTTGCCCGGACTCCTGCCCTTGCTGCAAGATTGATGATTGCTTCTGGCTTGAACATTGAAATAATCGTTTCAAGATCCTGTTTATTTCTTATGTCAATTTTTTGAAATCGAAAATTTTTGATTTTTTCAAGGTCATTGAATCTCCATTGTTTCAAGCGAACATCATAATAATCATTCATATCATCAATGCCAAATACTTCATGCCCTGAATTTAAAGCTGTCTTTGCGGTATGCCAACCAATAAAACCAGTACATCCGGTCAAAAGAATTTTCATTCTAATCTCGCAGTTGTTTGATATTCTGCGATATTCGCATTGATTGATTTTCTTTTCATGAGAACCTCTTTCAATTTCGTAATCGCAGGCTGCTCGCCATGAACAAGAAAAGTATCAATCGGTGGCTTTTCAAGAAATTCCAACCACCATAATATCTCATTCTGATCAGCGTGAGAAGAAAATCCGTTAACCTGAACAATGTTTGCGTTCACCTGCCTGTATTCTCCAAGAATTCTTACCTGCTTTTTGCCACTAATGATTTCTCTACCAAGGGTACCTGTTGCCTGATATCCAACAAACATAATTGTACTTTCGGGTCTACTGATGTTTGTGACAAGATGGTGCTTTATTCTACCCCCTGTGCACATACCTGAGCCCGCAATAATAATCACTGACCCTTTTACATGATTGATTGACTTTGATTGCTCAACAGTTTCAGTGGGTTGCAATAAATCCATTTCAAAAGGACTGTTGTTCTCCTCGGCCATTTTTTTTAAAGATTCCCGCAAAAATTCAGGATATCTTTTGAAAACTTCTGTGACCTTTATTGCCATCGGGCTGTCTATAAATGTCATCAAATGCGGAATTCTATCTTCGGAAAGAAGTTTCTTCAAACAATAAAGGAGTTCCTGGGTCCTTTCGATGGCAAAACTTGGTACCACAATATTTCCTGACTTTTCTGCAGTTTCAGTAATGGTGCTGGCAACCGTTTTGTAGGTCATTTCATCCGGCTCGTGGACTCTATCTCCATATGTTGACTCCATCACAAGGTAATCAATCTTTGAAAGTCGTTCTGGTTCTGGAAGAAGGGGTCTATTCGGTCTTCCAAGGTCTCCTGTAAAAACAAGATTTTTCCCTGTATTTTTGTCCCGAAACTCAAATATTGCTGAACCAAGGATGTGCCCTGCATTATGACAGATTAATGAATAACCATTTGCTACTTCAAACTCCTGATTACACGGGATTTCACGGAAAAGGTCAAAAACATTATATACATCGTTCTGAGTATAAAGAGGAATGACCGGATGGCTAACTTTTTTCCCGGTCATTTCATGTCTTAATCTCTTTTTCTCAGCGTCTTCTTCGTATAGTTTTGCTGCATCAAGCAGGGCAATTTTTGCAATTTCAATTGTGGGTGCTGTGGCATATACAGGACCTTTGAATCCACTTTTTACCAATCTTGGAAGAAAACCGCAGTGGTCAAGATGAGCATGGGTGAGAAAAACCGCATCAATGCTTTCTGGGTCTACAGGAAAAGCATCCCAGTTTCTTGATAATAAATCCCTTTCCTGGTATATCCCGCAATCAATCAAAAATTTTTTATTATCTAATTGCAGAAGATGCCTTGAACCCGTCACATTTTCTGCTGCGCCAAGAAATGTAATTGAAAACACTATTTCTCCTTAAACATGTCAATAAGAACCTCTGAATATGGCTTTGATGGCTTTGAAATTTTGCCTTCTTTATCAGCCCACACAATCCAGTAATAAAGTCTTATTCCGGGTCTGAGATTGTAAATATGCTGGCCATTTTTCGCTCCATCAGGTGTCATGTTAATCGCTCCCTGACCATCAGGATATGGACCTACCCAAATGTAATATTTTTTTGCCTGTTCCAGCTCTTTGAAATACACATGCACATTTGTTCCGTCAGCGCCCCATGAAGGGGGTTCAAGCTTTATAATAGTAGTTGGCTCATAAATCCCGGTCTTTTCCATTCCAGCAATGGGATTTGGTAGTTGAATTTTTTTCGGTTCTGGCATCCTGATTTTACTTATGGATACTGCTTTGCTACTGACATCTTCATCATAATCGTATTCAACATAAATTTTTCCAAAGCAAACACTGTCTGATGAAACCGGTTGAATATCGTTCACATAAAGGATATGGGTCCTCTGTTCAACTATGATATTCTCAATTCTTAAAGGAAGATCAACAATTCCATCTCCATTTGAAGAAGTCCACCACGTTGTTCCATATTTTCTGAAACTGTCATAAGGCTCATGTCCAGGTAATTCAAATCTTATATATCGCCACCCATCAAAATTAAAATAACTCCATGAGTGGACATCATCACAGTTCCATTGGTCCTTTGTGCCTATGCTGATCCATCGTTCATTGTTCGCATCCCTGAGGCAGAAAACAATCCTTCCCCAGTCGCTTGCTCCTTTTACCCACACTCCAATATGAGAAGGTGCTCCAGGAAGAGCAACCTGCTTTTTTGGTTTCAGAATTGAATACCAGGGCATCAGTTCATGCTGCGACTGCTGTTTTTCAAGTTTTGAAACCAGGACGCTTCCAAAAATCAGGTCTTTTCGAACAAAGCACGAAAACTTGCCCTTATATCTGAAGGTATCAAAATTGTTGTTTTCATAAAAAAGGTCTCTCTCATCAAAGTATTTCCAGTTACCGTTTCCTAAATCTGCTACAATTTTCGCATTTCTTGATGGCATAGAATCAGAATGGTCAGGACTGCCAGTTTCAATTCCAATGACTTCATTTTTTGTGGTCAGGTAAGTCACAGAAGTGCCAATAACAAATGTAATTTTTCTATCCTTTGTTTTTACCCTGGTACTGTTGTTCATTACATCAGTAATGATTGCTTCGCCATCGCCAGAAAAAAGCAAACTAATAGGCCGCTTTCCTCTGATTGTCCATAATGCGTAAACATTACCTTTTGGACCATTGAATTTCAGACAATATGTGGTAAGAGAACCTGTTGGAATCCACTTTTCAAAGTCCGCTTCATTAAGTTTATCTGTCATTGTTGCGTATGCAGCGTATGCAGGTTTGGGGTCACAATATGGTATCCTTCTAAAAATTCCACAACCCCCATAGTGTTCAGCGCCATAGTAATTGCCACAATCAAAAGTAAACCATCCAGAATAAAAACGTTTCACACCATATGCCATACTGATAAGAACCCATCTATTATAAATATCCATCTGTTCCTGCCAGGAGCATGCGCCGATTTCTGTTGGAACAAAGATGCCTTCACAATAACGAAGGTCAGGGTCTGGAATTCCTGCCTTTTCATATTCTTTACGCAACTGGTAAAGCCGATGCACACTGATTTGATGAAGTTGCTGCTCAGGGAGTCGTTCAAAGCCACATATATCAAGGCCTGAACCATCGATGAGATTTTTGGGAAATCCTGCCCGAAGTAATGGAACAATAAAAAGAGGATCCCCCCATGGAATCAATATTTTCAGTTCAGGCCAGGTTTCTCTTACTGCTTCTGCTGCGCATTTTGCTGTGATAAAATGCATCCTGATTCTTCTAAGCTCCTGATCTGTTGGCTCATAGGGTTTTTCTCCCCAGTATTCAGGGTAATTGCCTGCTGTCATTCTGTTGCTGATACCTGGTTCCGGGAAAAAATAAACATTATCTGGCCTGAATTGTTCAGGAACAGCATTGCGAGCTTTTGTATATGCCTCAATCACATTTTTCTTGTACTCCTGGTATTTCGTTTCGGGATAAACCTGGTCTGCCGCCCATTCCTGAGGACTTACTTCCCAAGCACCTGCCTGAACCCGACTCCAGTGTTTTTGAACATAGGGATTATTTTCGGCACCCTGTGGTAATCCAATGCTTGTTCTGGCGCCTGCAATTGTCATAAGTCGGATGTGATGCTCTGCCTTTGGAGCATAATGACCTCCGTGATAACTCCAGTAACCAAACAATGCCCCTTTACCAGACCATTTTTCACTTCTTGTATCTGGAGCAAGCACCACAAAATTTCTTGTTTCAATCCAGCTAATATCACCTGTTTTCAATGCTGCCACCATCTGATACCAGCCAAAAAGTTTCGCAGGAACATCAATTTTTATTTTCTTTTCTTCACCAGGGCTCTGAATAAAAACATCCTTCTTCATTCGAATGATATCCATGTGGTCATAACTGGTTGCAGTAATTTCCAGAACGCCTGAAAAATTTGACTTTTTTGTTGCAATTTTTACCTGATAAGAAGGAATTTCAGGAGATGTCCAGACACTTCCAAAAACTTCAGGTTCTATGGAGAAATGATATTTACTCCTGTCAAGCGTCACGCCGTAGATATGAACTGATGATGGAAGTCCTGCCTGATGCCATCCATAAATGATAGGGTCAGGATAAGAACGAAACTGAACAACCTTTTTTGTCAATTCCAGTTCAAAAATATCAAGGTCTGAAAATGATGAAATCTTTCCCATGTCAAGGGGAATTTTTACCATCCACAAATTCACTTTTTTACCGTTTGAAAGTGTAACAGGAAATTTTTCGAAATTGCTGGACTTTGCAGTAAACAGAGGCACCCGGGTTTCAAAATTCTGGGCGTATCCTGCACCAGGGCGATAAAACATTGCTGTCAGCAATGGCACTGAATCTGATCTTCCATCAGCTGCTGCAAGAACATAAAGAGCATCATAGTTGTCAAAGGGAATTCTCAATTGAATTCTTGATGGATCCCTGAAAGCAGCGCCACCAAACGGATGGTCATAAACAGGAAAATAGCCCTCAAGATTGCCTTCCTTATATAAACTCTTGCTGATGTCAAGGTGGTCATTGCCTTCTGTATTAACTGTTGGAAAAATAAAGGGTATCCCTGAAATTGATACCTGCTCTTTTTTAAATTGTTTTACATACACATTCCCTGGCAAATTTTTTCCATTTGCATAGCCATTGATTCTTACGGGGTAAAAATCAGTATTGTCTTTTTCAGGAATATTGAAAGCAGGAAATGAGATTTGAACTTTTTTTGTGAATGTAATACTTGCAAATCCTTCTTGAGGTATTGAGATATCTTTTTTGTATGCGACAAGCCGATCATCAACCCAGAACCAAACAGAATTTTCCTTGAGTGCGATTCTCACTTCAATCCATTTTGAGTTATGATCGCAAAGTTCAGACATATCTTTTTCAACAAGTTTTCTGTATTTTTCTGGCCAGCCAGGAAGTATTCTCGGGTATGCTTTCAGTAGATAGGTAAAATCATTTGAAAATACAGGAACCCAGTTTAAATCCTTTGCAAGTTCATTGTTATCATGGAGATACTTACCCTGATATCGCACAGAACATTGAACTCTTTCAGGATAAAGCGCATTATCTGTAATGGAAAGCGATAAACTGAAGCCGGTGTCAGATGCATCCTTTTTTCCAACCTGGAACGATGCATAAGCAGAACCACCCGGCTCTGTACGCAATCTCACAAATGTGTGAAATTCAATCGGATGAGGTATTGTTTGCCCTGTTATCAAAACTACAGGGATATTTTTTGAACAGGTAAATACTGAATTACCGAAAACCGTTTCATTTTCAATTGTATACTCACCCTGTTTTAATACCCAGTTTTTTTCAAGGATACTTCTCTGATCATTATTATTGGCATATAAAAAACAGCAATATAATGTAACAAAGACAGCAAAAAACACGCGGAGAAACTGTATATGTTTCATTGTGATACCTCCTTGCCAGTAATATTGTATTTCATTTTTATCAGATAGATATCTGAATTTCCAGGAATTTTTGTCAATGGCCACGAGACAGCATTTTTGAATCCAACGATCATTACTGTGTCAGAACCTAATTTGATAATTCCATATAAATCGTCATTATCCTGAAAACCCCATTCCCTGTTAGCCAGAACATTTCCATTTTTATCAAGTACATTAACCGCAAAATTATCAAAATTCATCTGTTCACTCTGATGTACCTGAGAATATCCAACAACAATAAATCCAGTATCCATCTCAACAACATCAAACGCACCATCATATCGTCCCGGACTTGTAATGATTTTAGACCATAGAATATCGCAATTTTCATTTAATCTCACTATCCATGTATCTTCGCTCGGAAATTTATCAAGCATACTGGTTGTTCCAACAAGAATTGCACCGCCATCAGAAATAGCTTTGACTTTTAGGAATTTATTTTTCTTTCCTTCCATGAACTTTCTCTGTTTAACGATAGTGCCGTTCTGATTAATTATTATACAGGTAGAAAAGCCTTCCTGTAAGAGTGACCCGGGATTTTTTGTACATGAAACTGCCGCAATTACATATTTTCCGTCTTTCAATTGAGCGATAGATGTACCGATATCATCACTACCAAGGTCATATGTTTGTTGCCATTTCAAATTGCCAGAGTCATCAATTTGCACCATATACACATCAGACCTGCCATCTTTTTTCCCATAAGATTTTGTCTCTCCAATCAGGAAAAAATTTCTATCACCAGCATTAATAACCTGTGAAAAACTATCATCCTGTTCACCACCAAATGTTTTTTCCCATAAAAGATTAAGGTCGCTATCAAATTTTATTATCCAGCCCTGTCTTTTATAAGGGGGCTCGATCTTTGAACCTGCTGCAATGAAATAGGTTCCATCACAAACAACAGAACTTAAAAGGTCCTGTCCACTGCTACCAAAACTTTTCATCTTTACAACATTTCCTTCAGAATCTATTTTTATTACCAGTCCCTGATAGTTTTTCCTGGCTCCCAGAATTTTGCTGGATCCAGATGCACCAACAATGATAAAACCATTATCAAAAGATGCTGTAATAGCCCATCCAATGTCGGCATTGCCACTGTTGTCATATTGTTTCTCCCAGATGGATTCGATCTGACATAGAACTAAATCTTGAAAAAGGAATAACACCAGTAAAGATAATATCCTCATAGTTTGTTCCAGTTTTTTATAGTTTCAATAAATTCATTGAAACCAGGGTAGATTTCGCTTTTCATCTGGCGGCTGGTCACTGAAAATGTAGCCACTGGCTTTTTGTCACACAGAACTTCCATTTCAATCAATGTCCTTTCAATACCTGTGCCGCCTGTTGTACAGAAAAATGCAACATTTTTGAATCTGTCTTTATATTTTGAAATGTATGTTCTGACAGCAGGCGTCATGTTTGCTGCCCACACAGGAGTTCCGATTACTATGATGTCATAATTTGATGGATCTTTTTCAATGGTATTTATTTCAGTGAGATTGCGTCTCATGGCATCTTTGCCGCCTGACATAAAACCCCTGGCACCTGAGCGGTCCTTTTTATCAATAATTTCTTCAACATCACAGGAAAGAAAATTTGCTATTTGTTGAGCAATTTTTTTCGTTGTTCCTGTTCTTGAATAAAAAACGACCAGAATTTTTTTATCCATTTTTCTCCTCCACAAGCCACTTTCTAACAACATCAGGAATTCTTATTGGCTTTAACTGTGTATTAACACAAACAATAGTGATTCTACCATCGCAGCATACGATATTATCTTTTATCACCCTTTGAATAAAAACTATTGAAGAATTCCCCACCTGTTCCACATCAGTTATCACGTCTATGACATCCTTATATCTTACTGGTTTTTTATACTCAATTTCTGCTTTTGCGACGACAAACGCAATGTTCTCTTCAAGCAATTTTTCTGTACGAATACCTTTTTCTTCAAGACATTGGGTTCTGCCTTCTTCAAAAAATTTCAGGTAATTGGCGTAGTAAACTACTCCACCAGCATCTGTATCATGATAATAAATTTTTTTTGTAATCACATTTGCCATTTTTTTCTTCCCAAAATTTTTTCAACAGGCAAAAGTATTATACAATAACATGTGAAAATTCGTATTTTTAATTGTCCAGGGAGGCGCAGATGAAAGAGATAAAAATTGGATTTATCGGATGTGGTGAACATTCATATGCACATTTAAGAAATTTACAAAAAATGGATGGAGTGAAAGTTGCTGGTGCTTTTGACCCAAGAAAAGAAAGTGTTGAAAAGTTTCTGAAAGAGGCAGGAGATGTTCAGGTATTTAAAAGCGATAAAGAACTTATTGAAAAAGGAAATTTTGATGCAGTGGTGATAAATTCTCCACATACCTGTCATTTCCCTCAAATCATGATGAGTTTGAAAAATGGCTTGCATGTCCTGGTGGAGAAACCAGCAGTGGTAAACTACAAAGAGTCGCAGGAAGTAAAAAAACTTTTGAAGAAAACAAAAAGAATTTTTGTTGTTGGCTATCAGAGGCACTACATGGAAACATTTCTTTCTGCAAAAAAAATTCTTGAAGAGAAAAAACTCGGGAAAATTGTTTTTGTTTCAGGTTATCTTGCCCAGGACTGGATTAACATTGTGAAAAACACAGGCAGAACATGGAGATTTGATCCAAAATTTTCAGGAGGTGGACAACTGACAGATTCTGGCAGCCATTTCGTCGCAATGCTGTTTTATCTTACAGGGCTGACACCGGCGAAAGTGGCAAGTTTCATTGATTATCATGGAATGAAAGTGGATATTAATACGGCATTCATTGTGCAATTTAAAGAAAAAACAATTGGAAGTTTTGGTATCCTCGGCATTGACCCATCATTCAGAGAAGCGCTTTTAATATGGGGAGAAAAAGGAATAATAAAATTAAGCGCATTTGGAGAAAATTGTTATGTTCATTATTATGGAGAACAGGAGCCACAGAAACTTCCTGAATCTGTCAGTAATGTCAAATCACCGGCTCAGGACCTGATTGAATGTATCAAAGAAAACAAACAACCACAGACACCGTTTTCTGTCATAGAAAAGGTTGCTCTTCTTTCTGATAAGATTTACCAATCGTTCAAAAAAGGAAAAATTGTAAAAGCATTTGCCTGATTGACATTTTTCGATGAAAAGCAACTCAAAAATTGCTATCGTATCAGGAGAAACATCTGGCGACCAGTACGCTGCGCTTCTTGCATGCAGTTTGAAGAAAATTGTTCCAGACGCTGAAATCATTGGCGTCGGTGGATCGAAATTGCGAACATCGGAAATCAGGCCTATCGCTGAGCATCCCCTTTCAGGAACTTTTGGTTTTAGCGGTGTCATGAAAACCATCTATCAACAGGCAAAATTCCTCAGCACATGTACCAGAGCATTTAAAAAAGAGAAACCAGATTTGGTTGTATTCATTGATAACCCTGGATTCAATCTTGCCCTTGCAAAGAATTTATATGATGTTAAGAAAATTTACTATATCCCACCAAAAATATGGGCTCATAATTACCAGAGGATATTTTTAATCAAACATCTTTTTGAAGCAGTGGTGGTTATTTTTCCCTTTGAAAAACCTATCTTTGAGAAAGAAAATATTCCAGCATATTATTTTGGACATCCGGTTATGGATTTGATTTCTAATGCAGGAATAGATGATAAGGAATTTTTAAAACAAACAGATATTACTGAAAAAGAGTGTATCATCGGACTTTTCCCTGGAAGCCGTCAGGAAGAAATAAAATACATTCTTCCACTACTCATCAGGGCAGGAAAAATAATTCTGAAAAAATATCAGGTATCTTTTGTTATTTCGTGCGCAGAGGAAAAATTGTACCAGACGCAAAAGAAAATACTCAAACGGGAAAACATAAACTGGCCAATATGGAGAGGTTCTCCTCATACCCTGGCAAGAAATTCAAAAGTTGCTCTTGCCGCAAGTGGCACAATCAATCTTGAAATTGCTCTTTGTGATACGCCAATGATTGTCTTTTATAAAATGGGACGGTTGAATTACGCAATTGCCAGAATTATAGTCCAATCAAAATATATAAGTCCTGTGAACATTGTTTTTGGCAGAAAGGTTGTGGATGAATTCATTCAAAACATCAACTGGCCTAGATTTCAGAGAGTTTTTTCAAATATTTTTGAAGGTAAAGAACAAAGGGAAGAACAAATTCAACGGTTTCGTCACTTAAAATCAGTACTTGGAGAAGGAAATATCAGTGCAAAAGTGGCAAATTTTATAGTGAAATGTTTATGAAAATATTGAAAGAATATCTCAAACTGAGAAATTTCGTTAATATCCGTTACAAGAATTTCTGGCTCGGACTTCTGTTAAGTATGTTTTCCACGCTTTTCAACGGTGCTTCCATCAGTGCGATCGTACCTCTTGTGGACAGGGTTTTTGCCCGCAAACCAATCATACTTCCAGAAAGCATGCCTGACATCCCTTTTTTGAAACACCTGATAGAAATTATGAATTCCATGGAACCAATGAAGTTATTGGGATTAGCCATAGGATTTTTGATTTTTATGGTAATAGGAAAAGGAATCACATTTTACTTGCAAAATTACTTTTTAAGAAGTTTTGGCACAAGGATTCTTGCAGACATCAGGTTGCGCCTCTATGAAAAAATTCAATATCTTTCCATGGAATTTTTTGCAAGAAAAAAAACAGGGGAACTTACATCAAGAATTCTTGTTGATATCAGCATGATGGACACAGCAGTTTCACGAGAAATCCCTCTTCTTGTTCTGAACATATTTCAGGCAATTGTGTTTCTTGTTATTGTACTTGCGATAGATTGGAAATTAACACTCGTTTCCCTTTTCATTTTTCCTGTGATGCTACTACCGATTTTGAACCTCAGCAAAAAATTGAGAAAAATTTCAAGGACACTTCAGACAAACTGGGCAAATTTGGGAAACATTATTCAGGAAAGCATCTATGGACAATCAATTATTAAAGCATACAATCAGGAAAAAAAAGTCATAGAAAAATTTTCAAAGGAAAACGAGGCAATATTTCGTTCAAATCTTTCAATCATAAAAAGAACATCGCTTGTCAGTCCATTCTCAGAACTTCTTACAACAATAGGTGGAGCCATCATTATTTCAATGGGTGTTGCGAAGGTAATGAACAATGAATTTTCCTCAGGGTTTCTGTTTATGTTTATTGCTGGACTTGTGTCCTTGATTGGTCCTGCAAAAGCCATCATGAACTCCATTACCTATATCTATATGGCAAGCGCAACACTTCCAAGGATTTACAGTATTTTTGAAGAAAAACAAACAATTATTGATTCTGGGACGTTACAATGTCCTGAATTAAAATCAGAAATCAAATTTGTCAATGTTTCTTTTGATTATGGAGGAAGTCCTGTTTTGAAAAACATCAACCTTGAAATACGCAGCGGCGAAAAAATTGGGATTGTCGGTCCAATTGGTGTTGGCAAAAGTTCCCTGATTTGCCTGCTTTTGCGGCTTTATGAACCGAAAAAAGGTTTGATTCTTTATGATGGCATAGACATCAGAAAATTTACCCTGAAAAGTTTGAGAGAAAAAATCGGTTTTGTATCGCAGGAACCCATCATATTTTCTGACACGATAAGAAACAACATATGCTTTGGAAGCGAAAACATTACTGAAGAACAATTTCAAAATGCCGTAAACATTGCAAGGGTTTCCAGTTTTGTTGAGAGATTAAAAGACGGATATGAAACAGTCGTGGGAGAAAGGGGGCATACTCTTTCAGGAGGTCAGAAACAGCTGATATGTCTGGCAAGGGCTATTCTGAAAAATCCGCCAATTCTTTTATTTGATGAGATTACTGCTTCTCTTGATAGTCAGTCAGAAAAAATTCTTCACGATGCACTTGAAAGTGTAATGCAAAATCGCACGGTTGTTTTTGTTGCTCATAGGCTTGCAACAGTAAAAAACATGGATAAGATTGTTGTGCTAAAAGATGGATGTATTGAGGAAACAGGTACCCACACCGAACTGATAGAAAAAAATGGCTTCTATGCAAAATTGTGGACGTTTCAGCATCATAGGTAATTAGTTATTTCTGTCCATATCCTTTGCCATGGTATCTTTCATACCACTTTTTAATTTCAGAAACAGGCAAGGGTCTAATTTTTTTACCTGTGCTGTTTGCCAGGATTATCGCAAGCAGATTAATCTTTGAAAAGTACTCAGTCATCTGCGCAGCAAAGAGTGCTTTTTCAGGCGTTGAATCAAATGTAAAAACACCGTGTTTCCCAAGAATAATCGCAGGACATCCATGTTTCCTATATTTTAGAATCACTTTTCCAATATTGTTTGACTTATTGTCGGCGTATTCTGTCACCGGGATTTCGCTTCCAAACACATCTGCCTGGCCAGTGGTAAAACATGGCACGCAAATTCCAGCAGCAGCAAAAACAGTGGCATAAACACTGTGGGTATGAACAACCCCGCCAATTTCAGGCATGTTCCGGTAAATAAACGCGTGATGGACCCAGTCAACTGATGGTTTGAGTGTCCCCTCAATCACATTTCCGTCAAGGTCTATTCCCACGATGTCTGAAATTTTCATTTTTTCATATGGAACACCACTGGGTTTGATATAAATAATATTTCTTTTTCTATCTATACCGCTAACATTGCCTTGTGTTCCTGTCACAAGGTTATATTCCGGCAAAAGAACATTTGCCTGATAAACTCGTTTTTTCAGCTGATTCATAGGTGCTCCCTGATAATGCCTTCTTGAAGTTTGAGATACTCAATAGCAAAAGCAAGTTCTTTATCCAGAATGTCAGCAGGAATTTTTCCTTTTCTTGCATCATATGGCGAGGCACCCTTTGGCAAAGGTTCAAGGGACACGACACCAGTATAATCAATATCATACAAACTTCTCAGTATTTTTCTCCAATCCATGGTACCCCTCCCTGGTGCCTGCCTGGTATTATCTGCTGCATGCATATGGTATAACCATTGTCTGCCTGCACGTCTGATTGCTTCTGGAATGCCGTCTGGTTCTTCAATCTGCATATGAAATGTATCTCCCATGATTTTGACAAAAGGATTGTCAATTTTCTTTGCCATTGTCATTGCTTCGCTGATGCTGTTAATCAATCCCACTTCGTACCTGTTAATTGGTTCTATGGTAAGATAAATTTTTTTGTTTTCTGCGTATTGCGCTGCTTCTGCTATAGAATTCACTGTGGTTTCAAAATCAATTTCTTTTGAAACAAAAAGTTCAGGAATTCCTACCAGCCCCGGAACAACAAGCACACTTCTGGCACCCACTACAACAGCCAGGTCAACACAACGTTTAATATATTCAATCGCTTTTTTTCTCTCTTTTTCTTCTGGATGGGCAAGCGCTCTTAAATCATCCTTTTCAGGACCTGGAAACATTCCACAGATTGAACATATTTTCAATCCATAATCAGAAGCAAGTTTCACGATACTCTTCCCAT
>JBMFLH010000049.1:0-14785 GCA_049971295.1 Candidatus Ratteibacteria bacterium
TATCATTTCCATTACAGATATTGAAGAACTTTATACTGGTGTGATTGATCTTGTTTATAATCTTGTGAAACCAGATATTGCACTTCTTTATTTCAAAGATGATGATACAGGAAGATTTTTTCTCAGACGGGCGAAAGGAAATGCATTGGATTTTACTCCTTCATTAGTTCTCTCTCTATCTGAATCAGAAAATTTCTACAGAAAAAATAGCGAGATTGTTACAAGAACAGATGAAAAATCTTTTGAAGTAAAACTGTTTGGGAGAAAAGATATTATTGGTATATTGAAATTTTATTCAACAGAAAGATTTGATGACAGGGAACTGAATTTTCTTTCGGTGTTTGGTACTCAGATGGGCATTGCTCTTGAAAATGCAAATTTACTTCAGCAACTTCAGGAGTCATACATTAGCGCAATAAGGTCCCTGGTAAATTCACTTGAAGCAAAGGATGCCTACACAAAGAACCATTCTGAACAGGTGGCATATTACGCAGTTGCCATCGGTAAGGTTCTGGGATTAGACCAAAAATCGCTTGAGAGCCTGCGCAACGCTGCGTACCTGCATGACATTGGAAAGCTGGGTATAAAGGATGAAATTATTTTGAAGAAAACCTCGCTGTCTGATGAAGAATCAGAGATTATCAAAAAGCATCCTCTCATCACAAAAGAAATTCTTCTGCCACTGAAAATGAGAAAAGAAGAAATAGAAGCTTGTCTTTATCATCATGAGAGGGTCAATGGTAAAGGTTATCCTGAAGGACTATCAGGCGAAAGGATTCCGCTGTTTGCAAGAATTCTTGCAGTGGCTGATGCTTTGAGCGCAATGATTTCTGAACGACCATACAGAAAGAAAATGGAAATAGCAGATGCAGTTGAAGAATTAAAAAGAAATGCGGGCCAACAGTTTGACAAGAATATTGTAGAGGCACTGATTCACTTTGTTGAAAATTCAACAAAAGTATAATCTACGAAAAGGAGTTTTTCATGATCAGCATTTCGCGATTGCTGTCGAATGACCTTGGTATTGACCTTGGAACTGCTAATACCGCGGTTTATGTGAGAGGGAAAGGTGTTGTGTTAATGGAACCTTCTATTGTAGCAATCAATCGAGATACAAAAGAAGTCCTTGCGGTTGGAATAGAAGCAAAAAAGATGCTGGGTAAAACTCCGGCGAACATCATTGCGATGAAGCCAATGAAGGATGGCGTGATCGCTGACTTTGATGCATGCGAGTCAATGTTGAGACACTTTATTAATAAGGTAAAATCACCAAGGCACAAGTTTGTTATGCCCCCGAGGATGGTGATTGCAGTTCCTTCTGGAATTACAAGCGTTGAAAGAAGGGCGGTTCGTGAAACTGCGTTAAAGGCAGGAGCAAGGATGGTGAAACTTGTGGAAGAACCAATGGCATCTGCAGTTGGTGTTGGATTGCCTGTCGAGGAACCGTGTGGCAGTTTTATTCTTGATATTGGTGGTGGTACAACAGAAATGGCTGTGATTTCCTTAGGAGGACTGGTGCTAACAAAAAGTTTACGTGTCGCCGGTAACGAAATGGATGAGGCAATTGCCAATTACTTAAAAAAGAAATACAACCTTCTTATTGGTGAAAAAACCGCCGAGGATATCAAAATAAATATCGGCTCTGCATTTCCACTTGAAGAAGAGTTAACGATGGAGGTTCATGGAAGAGACCTTGTGGAAGGTCTTCCCAAAATGATCAGGGTCAGATCAGAGGAAATAAGAGAGGCATTGCAAGAAACACTGATGGCAATTGTTAGTGCTGTGAGGGATATTCTTGAAGAAACTCCCCCTGAACTTTCGAGTGATCTTGTTGAAAGGGGCCTGGTCATTGCAGGCGGAGGGGCTCTATTACGAAATATTGATAAATTAATATCTCAGGAAACGAAATTACCTGTTGTTGTTGCGGAAAATCCTTTACTTGCCGTTGTGACTGGCGCTGGTAGGATGCTTGAAGAAGATCATTATCTGAAGATGTTTCCTTCCGAATAGGCGGTTGAATGCTGTGGAGATTCCGTCGAGAAATTATCTTTATCGTTCTCATGATAATTGGCATATGGTTGATTAGATATGGAGTATCGTTCAGAACGACTTTTTCAAAGCATACGGCATCTTCCGGGAATTTTCAGCCAGGCGTTGAGCGTATTGTTAATGAGAATGAACAGTTGAAAAAATTGCTTGGTTTAAAACAATCTGAGAATTTTTCACACATTGTCTATGCTGATGTGAAAACAATTTCTCCATGGGTTTTTCCTTCTATCATGGTTGTTGATAAGGGTGCAGAAAATGGTGTAAAAGAGGGAATGAGTGTAATAAGTTCCAGTGGTTCACTGATAGGTAGAATCATTACCGTGAACAAAAACGATGCAACAGCAATTACACTGTATCATCCTGATAGCAAAGTGAGTGTTATGGTTTTGTCAACAGGAGAACTTGCAGTGATTGAAGGGGTTTCTGTGACACCATTGTATCCATATCTAAGAATAAAATTCTTGCCGCCAGAATGCAGGGCATCTGCTGGTGATATTGTTGAGACAAGTGGTCTTACAAGGTTGTTTCCACATCATATCAAAGTGGGAACAATATTAAAAATTGACCGTTCAAGCTCAGAACCTATTGCACGCGGTATTGTATCTCCTTTTTTTATCCATGAAAATATCAACACAGTTGCACTGGTTGAATAATAGGGAATTCTGGTTATTATTGATTCTTCCATCTGTATGTCAGGTTTTATTGCCGCATCTGTGGATTGATTTTTTTCTGCTCGGGTTATTTTATGTCGCTTTTAACAAAAAGGTATTTCCCTTCTTTTTAATGGTTTTTTTATGGAGTATAATATACTCAATCACAACAACTGATAATCCAGGTGGTGAAATGCTGGCGCTCGGGACTGTCTGGTATATGTTTTCATCTTTCAAGATTGACACTGATATTAAGAGAATTGTTTCAGCGGTGATTGGTTGTTTTTTATATCTTATTGTAAAATTCTGCCTGATTTCAGGTGGGTGCATATGGAATATTCCTATGACAATAGTTTTTTCGGTCTGGTTTATATTGATACATACCACAATCTGTTTTATTTTTATTATAGTGAGATACCATCTTTCAAAGGGATATCTTTCAACAACCTGAATTAATTCTATGGAACAGAGACTCAAAATTTTTCAGCAATTCATAAGATTTTTATTGATTATTCTGCTACTTCAATGTGTAAATCTACAAGTTTTTCATTTTTCATACTATAGGATGTTATCAGACCAGAATTGCATCAGAACAATTGATCTTGGAATTCCCCGTGGAAAGATTTTTGACAGGAATGGAAGGATTCTTGCTGAAGATAAAACATGCTTCAATCTTGTATATGTGCCATATGACCTTAAAAATCCTGAGGAAGTTGCCTCCATTCTTTCCAGAATTATTGGTATGGATCGTTCGGAACTTCTGGCTCAATTAAATAAAAAATCATCAAATCCTTTTGAAAGAAGAATTTTGAAAAGATCTCTCAGCCAGTCAGAGATCGCTGCTGTGTCAGAGTATGCTTTTAAGTTATCAGGTATTTTTGTGCAGGCAGGATTGGACAGGCAATATACTCTTGGAGAAGGTGCTGCCCATTTACTTGGCTATACCGGGGAAGTGAGTCAGGAAGATCTGGATCTGTTAAGGGAAGAAGGCGTAAAGTCAGGTCATTACATTGGAAAATATGGGTTGGAAAAACAATATGATAGGTTCTTACGGGGTAAATCAGGAGGATATCAAATAGAGGTAGATGCTCATGGTCATCAAAGAAGAATACTGAAAGAAATAGCCATGGCACCCGGCAATAATTTGGTTCTTACTGTGGATCAGACAGTGCAGGAGGCATGTATTAATGCTCTTGGTGATAGGTCCGGGTCAATTATCGTGATGGACCCAAGAGACGGCGAAGTTCTTGCGCTCGTCAGTAAGCCCTCTTTTGACCCCCTGAATATTGCAAAGTATCTGGTAGCACCATATAGTAACAAAAACCCGTTTCTCAATCGTGTGATTGCCGGACAATATGCACCGGGGTCGATTTTTAAAATTATAACTGAAATTGCTGCTCTTGAAAGTGGTGAAATTGGCGAACACGATCGCATTGAATGCACTGGAAGCATGGAAGTTGGAGATAAAATTTTTCATTGCTGGAAGGAGGAAGGACATGGCTGGGTAGATATAAATCTTGCCCTTCCATTTTCCTGTAATATATTTTTTGGAACTGTCGGAGCAAAACTTGGTGTAAGCAAAATTCTTGAATATGCGAATCTTTTCGATTTTGGTAAGCCCTCAGGTATTGACCTTCCAGGAGAAAAATCAGGAAACCTTCCTTCTCCTGAAGAATCAGGCGGGCCAGTCAATATCGCAATAGGTCAGGGTGCCATTTTAACGACACCAATTCAATTGTGTATGATGATATCAGCAATTGCAAATGGAGGTAATCTTTGGAAGCCATTTATAGCCAGGAAAATCATCGCACCTGATGGAAAGACGATTAAGGAATTTCAGCCAGTACTAAAAAAAACAATTTTTATTTCAGATGAAACTTTGACGATATTAAGAAGGGGATTAAAAAATGTTGTGAAATTTGGCACAGGAGCAGGTGCCAATGTTGCTGGAGTTGAAATCGCAGGCAAGACAGGGACAGCTCAGATTGCCCAGCGAGAACTTGGATTGCCAACAAGAGGGGCTTTTGCCTGTTATGCTCCTGCTGACAGTCCGAGTATTGCAATGGTGGTGGTTCTTGATGAAGGAAGTTCATCTCAGGCAGCACGGATCGCAGGCGCTATTATCAAAAAGATTTATACTGCCGAAGAAGTAAGCAGCGAAACAATAATCACTGAAACTCAGCAAACACAGACGTTACCATCTGGAAGTCAGGGGTTTGAATAAAATGGAAAACCACGCTAATCCCGGAAAAATTTTGATGATTATAACCTCGGTGCTTGTGGCACTCGGGGTACTATTGCTTTATAGCGCTTCAAGAAGTATTGCTGCGATTCAAACCGGTTTGCCTGTTTATATCAAGCAGGTAATATGGATAATTCTTGGAGTCATCATTGCCCTGTGGTTGAAGGACTTTGACTACAGGCACTGGAACAAACTTGCCCATGTGTTGTACTTTATTACTCTGATTCTTCTTGTGGTAGTTCTTGTAATAGGCACAGGAAGGGCTGGAAGATGGATAAAAATAGGTTGGTTCAATTTTCAGCCCTCTGAGTTTGCAAAGTTTGTACTCATTGTAGTTCTTGCTCGATATTTTTCAATTAGAGATGTTCAGAGGGTTTCAACGCTTTTTGGTGGTATGATCATTACAGGTATACCATTTTTGCTAATACTTATTCAACCAAATCTGGGGACAGCGTTTCTTTTTATCATGATATTTTTTGCAATGGCGTATTTTGCAGGAGCGAAGGGAAAACATCTTCTAATTTTATTGATTGCAGGAATATTAATGAGTCCGTTTTTATGGATGGGATTGAAAGATTATCAAAAGCAAAGGCTTGTGATTTTTTTGAATCCGTGGACGGACCCACTGGGAAAGGGATATAACATTCTTCAATCAAAAATTACAATTGGTTCTGGCGGTATTATTGGAAAGGGATTCCTCAGAGGAACTCAGACAAAACTTGCATTTCTTCCAGAGTTCCATACTGATTTTATCTTCTGCCTGCTTGCAGAGGAATTCGGACTCGTCGGGGTGTTTGTGCTTCTCTTTCTTTACTATGTTTTTCTAACACAGGCATTGAGAATCACTCTTACAACCCAGGATCCATTTGGACGACTTGTTGGAACAGGTATTATGGTGATGTTTATTGTTCAGATTTTTGTTAACATAGGTATGGCATCAGGAATTTTACCTGTTGCAGGGATTCCATTGCCATTTTTGAGCTATGGTGGTTCTGCGATGCTGGTGTGCTTTTTATGCGTCGCCACCCTTTACAATTTGCATAAAAATACCACACTTTTCTGAACACTCTATGTTTAACCTTGAAGAAGTTTTGAACAAAATAAGAAAACCAATCACATATTTCAATAATGAAATAAATTCCATCCATCCTGATATTGAACATGCACGGATAACAATTGCTTTAGGATATCCGGATTTATATGAAGTCGGTATGTCAAATCTTGGAATCAGAATTTTATATGATTTACTCAATAGCATAAAAGGGGTTGCCTGTGAAAGGTTTTTTGCTCCTGGAATTGATCTGGAAGAAATTTTGCGAAAGGAGAGTGAATTTTTATTTTCACTTGAATCAAAGTTACCTCTAAAAAAATTTGATATTGTTGGCTTCAGTATTTCTTCTGAATTGAACTACACCAATGTCATTAATCTTCTATCTCTTTCAGGTATTCCGATTTATTCTTCACAGCGCTCCGAAAATGATCCGATCATTATTGCTGGTGGTAATTGTTCATTTCATCCAGAAGCGCTTGCTGACTTTATAGACATCTGGATCGTCGGTGAGGCAGAGGAAGCAATGGTTGAATTCGTTAATACCTTCAAACAATTAAAGGGCCTCAGAAGGAATGACATCATCAAGGAACTGGCAAAAATCAGGGGATGTTACGCGCCTTCTTTTTATCGTATGGACTCTGATGAAGGTGTGAGTCCTGTTGAAGAGGGCATTCCTGAGCTTATTGAACGACGTTTTGTGAAAGATTTTGAAAACGCGCCATTTCCTACAAAATGGATTGTGCCGTTGTGTGACATTGTTCACGATAGGATTTCGCTTGAAATTATGAGAGGATGTCCTCAGGCATGCCTTTTCTGCCAGGCTGGATTTTGCTGGAAACCAGTGAGAAAAAGGAGTGCAGAAACAGTTATCAAACTTGGACTTCAAGCATATCAAAACACAGGTTATGAGGAAATTTCTCTTTTGTCTTTTTCCTCTGCGGATCATCCGGAAATAGAGAAAATTGTGATTGGATTAACCGACCAACTGAAGGACAAAAATGTTGCAATTTCTTTTCCTTCGTTGAGAATAGACACATTTTCTTTTCATCTTGCAAACAGAATCAGTCAGGTGAGAAGAACAGGGCTAACCTTTGCGCCAGAAACTGGAGAAACCCTAAGAAAATTAACAGGGAAACCAATCACTGATGATACGCTATTAAATCTTGCTATGGACGCAAAAAAAACGCAGTGGCGGCAGTTGAAACTCTATTTTATGCTTGGGCTACCTGGTGAAAATGATAAAACGATAGAAGAAATTGAAACATTAATAAGGAAAATTTCAAAAATTATTTCGGTAAAGTGTTCGTTCAATGTTTTTATTCCGAAGCCACATACTCCGTTTCAATGGGAAAAATTTCCTGAGTTTGAAACACATTCAGAGATAAAAAACAGGTTATTAAGAAATTTTTCAAAGAACAGATTTGTTCAATTGAAATTTCATCCATGGGAAATGAGCGCGATAGAATGTCTTCTCTCAAGAGGAAACAGGAAACTTGGAGATGTCATTGTTTCTGTCTGGAAGGCAGGCGGCAAAAAGGAAAACTGGTCTGAAACATTCAATTTCAATCGTTGGAATGATTCAATGGAGAAACATGGCCTGGATTTTGACGATTATCTTGGCAACTCACCTGTGATATGCAATAGATGGAAACATATCAGGGCGTCCGTTTCATTTGATAAACTGTCAAAAATTCGAGATGTTTTCTATCAGAAGTTGAATCATCATACCTCCTGAATTTCAGGAATCAACTGTTTCCATACATTGTACTTCCATCCATTTCTCAGCGTTCTCATCGGATAGCAACCCGTTGCATCCCAGAGACGTATTCTGGCATACGCAAGCAAATCTCCCATGCTTGAGTATTCCGGATATGTGGGACTTTTTTCTGTCAGGTCATCACAGACTGCAAGAATGGTATCTGGCTGCTTCCTATTTTTGCAAGGATAAACAATTGCAGAACCACCACCAGCATTCACTCTGACCCAGAAGGCATCAAGATCTTCACCAAGATTCCTGTATGAATTAACAATCTCTTTGATGTTTCCTTTAAGTTTTCCACCAGCTGATGGATGCAGGCATAACCGTGCTCCGCCCATTACACCAGTAGCCCATACATCCTGGTAATGTCCATCATGACACACTCCGACAGCAACTTCTATTCCACAGACCCTTTGTAAATTATAGTTCCTGCCATGCCACAGGCCTTCTTCACATGAATGTACCTTTGCCATCATCGGTCCCAGTGTTCCGTCCGGTCTCACAAATCTATGGCAGTTAATTCTCACTGCATCAATGGTTGCTCCTTCAACATATTTTCCTGAAATCCATTCAGGATGACCGATAAGAACGTAGGGAGCGTTTTTGATTCTTGAAACCGTCTTTTGAAATCTCAGCAGTTGTTTCTGTATATGGTGTCTATCGTAAAGTTCTGGTGCAATTCGCAGACCTGTTAAACTTGTTTCTGGTGTTACAAGAACCTGTACTGCATTTTCTGCAGCGCGTCTTACACCTTCAATCAGTGCATTGACATTTTCTTCAGTGGTTGATTTTATTGATTGTTGCCATATTCCAATACTCAGATATTCGGGTCTTGGACGCAGGGGTCCTGAAATTTTAAAGTGTGAGATGGCAATTTCCCCTTTTCCTTTTAATCCAAGCATAAACAGAGATTCTGGCAAAAAATCAATGTTTCTTACTGTTCCGATGTGATGATTGTTAATCAGAATTTGTACTTGAGAACCTTCGTAAGGGAGGCCTTCAAGAATGTCTTGATTTCTGATAACGCTGATAGTTGAAACATGAGAAACCTTAGTGTTAATAGAGTATCTTGGTTGTTGTTTATGAAACTCGTGGGTGGAAAGTTTTAACCCCAAGTTTTTGAAGTCAAAAGTGATATTTATGAATTCAAATCCTGCAAGGAAACCGCAGGTAAAAGTACCGGTCTGCGGATGTCCTTCAGCAAACTGAATATCAACCCTATCTCCATATATTGAACATGGTCTTAAGTAGACAGAAGCTACGTCATCTGCGAGATTTTCTATGCACAATATTCCATTCTCCCTCTTAATGGAAAAATCTTTTTCAGAGATTGCTTCCCAGGTATCGTCAAACTCGTGTTTGAAATCCCATTCTTTAATGTATGGATATGCCATAGGCACTATTATAAAATTTTTCTGTTTTGTTTCAAATTTCTCCTGTTTTTTGTGATATAATAATAATATGGAACAGGTAACCTGCATTCTTCCAGTTGCCGGTATAGGAAAGAGACTTCAGCCGCATACATTTACAATTCCAAAAGTGCTTTTGCCTGTTGCTGGTAAACCGATTCTTGGTTATCTGATGGACTATGTAAAAACACTGGGTATAAAAAGATTTGTTTTTATCACCGGGCACCTTGGAAACAAGATCGTAAATTATGTAAAAGAATATCATTCAGATGTGGAGGCAGTTTTTGTTAAGCAGGAGGAATTTATTGGACTTGGTTATGCAATTTCTCTTGCAGCAGAGCATGTGAAGGGGCCTGTTTTTATTAATTTAGGAGATACGCTGATTGAGTCCGATATTAAAGATTTGATTGAAGATGGTATCAGCTGGATTGCCCTGAAAGAAGTAAAGGACCCGCGACGATTCGGAGTGGCTGTGACAGATGGGGAAGGTATTATCACAAAGGTGGTGGAAAAACCATCAGAAATTATTTCTCATCACGCGTTATGCGGGGTATATTTTTTGAGTAACAGCTGGCTTCTTTTTGATTGCCTTAAGACATTGATCAGGTCAGGAAGAAAAACAAGAAATGAATTTCAACTTACTGATGCGATACAGATGATGATAGAAAGAGGCGAAAAAATTCTTGGCATACCTGCAAGAATATGGCTTGATTGCGGCAAACTTGAAACCCTTCTTGAAACAAACAGGTACTTACTTGAAAAATATAAGCCAGTTATACCCACACTGCCAGGCGTGGTGATTAATGAACCTGTTTTTATAGACCCTTCTGCACAGTTGAGAAACTGTGTGATTGGACCTTTTGTTTCAATCGGGAAAAATGTTAACATGGTCAATGTCATTGTTCAGAATAGTATCATCAATGACAATGCCTGTATCAAAAATGTGGTTCTGACTGATTCAATAATCGGTTATTCAGCATTTCTTACTGGTAACCTTCAAAAGATAAATCTCGGAGATGCCTCTCAGGTCAGTTTAATGGGTGAGGAAGAAACACTTTTCTGACTTCTATTTGATAAATTCCCGATGAACTGCCTTCAATGCTTTCTGTCCATCCTGTTTTCGTACAATGCACGATATTTTTATTTCAGATGTGCTGATCATCTCAATGTTAATGTTGGATTCTGCAAGGGCTTTAAACATTCTTGCTGCAACGCCCGGATGGTTCATCATACCAAGACCTATCACGGTAATTTTTGCAATATCGCTATCAGATGTCACTGACTTGCATCCTAATTCAGCACCAATGGCTTTTGAAATTTCGAATGCTTTCTCAAGATCAGAAATGTTTACTGTAAAGGATAGGTCAGTATATCCACTAGTACTGACATTTTGCACAATGACGTCAACATTGATACTTGCTTCTCCGAGGGCTCCGAAAATTTTGGCAGCAATACCGGGTTTGTCCGGTACATTGAAAAAAGTAATTTTTGCCTGTTTTTCGTCAAGAGTTACTGATGATACGACAGCACCTTCTTTAAAATCGACCTCAGTGACCATAGTTCCTCCATTATCAGTAAATGTTGATTTAACAACAAATGGTATATGATACTTTTGAGCAAATTCAACAGCCCGTGATTGCATCACCTTTGCACCTGTTGAAGCCATTTCAAGCATTTCCTGGAAGGAAATGACTGGAATCACGCGAGATTCAGGAACAATATTTGGGTCAGCAGTGAAAACACCAGGGACATCAGTATATATTTCGCAAATGTCTGCCTTCAATGCGCCTGCAATCGCAATGGCAGTCAGGTCTGAACCACCCCTGCCAAGGGTTGTAATATTTTCTTCAGCGCTGATTCCCTGAAAACCTGCAATAACTACAATTTTGCCCTTTTTCAGCTCTTCAAGAATTCTTCGGGTATCAATTGTTCGAATTCTTGCTTTCGTATGGGTGCTATCTGTACGAATGCCTGCAAGAAATCCAGGAAGTCCTTCTGCCTCATATCCCAATTTTTCAATTGCCATGCACAGCAGTGCCACTGAAACGATTTCTCCTGTTGAAAGAAGCAAATCCATTTCTCTTGTTGGAGGAGAGTCGTGGACCTGTTTTGCAAGGTTGATAAGATTGTCTGTTGACTTTCCCATAGCTGAGACAACGACAACCACTTTGTTGCCGTTTTTATATGTATTTACGACTTTTTCAGCAACCCTTTTTATTTTTTCAGTATCAGCAACTGAACTTCCTCCATATTTTTGGACAATCACTGGCATCCTTTATCCTCCTTCAGGAAGTTTTTTTGGAATAATATTTTACACGTTTTAAATGGATTTGACAATTACATGGCTATTCAAGATGAGCGTCTTTAAGAAGATACAAATGACCATTTAGATAATCAAGGGCGTTTTGTTGTCTTTTTCCTTGTTCCTGGAGCCGTTCAATTCTCAAAATTCCCTCGCCGCAGGCAACAAGAATTTTTTTGTTTAAATCAATAAATCTTCCAGGCCAGTCATAACTGCCAGTATCTTTCTCTACAGTGGATGCGATGATTTTTAACATTCTGCGGCCTTTGTTTGAAATCAGAAATGTATATGTTCCCGGCCAGTCAGCAAGAGCACGGATTTTATTATGAATTGAGATTGCACTATTTGACCAGTTAAGTCGACCATCAATTTTTTTAAGTTTTGGGGCATAGGAAATTTTTCCTTCCTGCTGTTTTCCACTGTATCCATTTTTCAGTTTGACTAAACTATCAGCAAGAACCTCGACTGCTATTTTTGATAATTTTTCTCTCAGGGTAAAAATGTTATCATGGTCTTCAATGGTTGTTGATTTCTGACTGATAATATTGCCGGCATCCACATCATCGGTGATAAATATGACTGTAACACCAGTTTCCTTTTTGCCATCCATAAGAGCCCATTCTATTGGTGCTGGTCCTCGATACTCTGGAAGAAGGGATGGATGTACATTTATGGGAGCAATGACAGGTATTTTGAGATACTCCTCAGGAATCATCTTGCCGTAGGATATTACAACGAACAGATCAGGTTTGAGGGACTTTATAAGATTCAGGAATTCAATATTACCTTTCAATTGTTCTGGTTGCAGTATTGGGATGTTGTTGTTTTGAGCCCAGATTTTTATTGGGCCAGGGGTAATCTTTAGATGTCTGCCTTTTGGTTTGTCAGGACTGGTAACAACTGCCAGAATATGGTAGGACTTTTTCAGTTCTTCAAGACACGGTATTCCAAATGCGGAACTGCCCCAGTAAACAATTTTCATTTTTTTATTTTTGAAAGACCAGTGCCGCACCTGAAATAATTCCAGCGTCTGTTCCCAGTCCAGCTGGTACTACCTGAACACTTGCAGAAAGGACTTTCATACTTCTTTCTTTGATGGTTTTTCTTACTGTGTCAAAAAGAATTTCACCCGCCTGGGCAATACCTCCTGCAAGAATGATTCTGTCAGGATTTAACATGTTTACCATTCCAGCAAGAAATGCGCCAAGCGCAGTAGCCATTTCAATCCATATCTGTTTGGCAAGTTCGTCTTCTTTTTGATATGCTTCAGAAATCAGTTTTGGAGTAATTTCAGAAAGATTGGTTACCATGTGTGTGAGAATTGTTTTTTGTCCACGTTTAATTTTTCTTATGGCGCTCTGTACGATATAGTCCCTTCCCACATACGCTTCAATGCAGCCCCGGGAACCACAACCGCATTTGCGTCCTTTATAATCCACTGGCATATGTCCGAGTTCTGCCGCAGAATATATTGCTCCGCGTAAAAGTTTTCCATTTATTACAACTCCTCCGCCGAGGCCTGTGCCAAGCGTAAGACATATGATTGTGCGAGTTCCTTTACCTGCCCCAAATAGGTATTCTCCCCAGGCAATACTGTTGGCATCATTTTCCACCACAACCTTTTTGTGAAACTTTTTTTCAAATACTTCCCTCACATTAAAGTTGTGCCAGTCAGGAAGATTGGGAGATTCATATACCACTCCGTTATTATCAACGACTCCTGGCGTTCCAATACCAATCCCCTCTGTGTTTTCATTCCATACATCATTGATAGCAAGCGACATTTGCTCTATCACAACATTGCGACTTTCGCTATCCGCTTTTGTTGGAATCATTCCCTTTTTTATTATGCTACCTGTTTCGTCAACCAGTCCATACTTAATATAGGTGCCGCCAAGGTCAATCCCTATAGCAGTTTTCATTTTTTCTTGCCTTTCAAGAAACCGAATATTGATTTTTTCTCTTCAGTTTTTTCTTCCGAAACAGGTCCTGCAGAAGGGGCTTGTTGTTTTGGTTTTCTGGAAAACAGAGTTCTTTTTTTTGCTTGGTCTGGTTTTACTTCTGACCGAACCTCTCTTGACTCGACCGCTTTTTCTTCTTTTTTTCTTCCAAAGCCAAATTTTTTCTTTTTCTGTTCCACAGGCGCTTCCTGCTTTAATTCTTCGGTTACTGGAATTTCAGCAGGTGTCTCAGGATGTTCGTATACTCCATATTTTTTAACAAGTTCCATTACATAACAGTAGTCCTGAAAGCTTACAGTGTTTGGTATGGAATGGTCAGAATGATAAATGTAACCACCATTTTTTTTGGCAACTTCAAATTTTGTTTTTATTTCCTGCTCAATCTTTGTTTTGTCAGGGTCGTTCATCAATCTTGTGTCAATGCCACCCATAAAAGATAGTTTATCTCCATATTTTTCTTTCAGTTCAATAAGGTCCATTCCTGCTTTTACTTCAAGCGGCTGAAGACAATCAAGTCCGGCATCAATGAGCATTGGAATGAGTTCTTTTACGTTTCCACAGGAATGCAAAATCACCTTCATGCCCTTCGAATGACAGAAGCCATATGCCATTTTATCTGCCTGATAGTGTGTTTTTAAGTAAGTATCAGGAGAAAATAGAAGTGCATTTCTGTAACCCATATCGTTAAAAAAGTATGCGCCATCAAACGAAAAGCCATTTTTTATCATAAATTCCATCATCACAAGATTTAATTCAGCAAGAGTCATAATCATTTCTTTTACCCAGCCGGGGTCTTCAGCCATTGTTATTAAAAGTTGTTCTGATTTCATATAATTCTGGAGGATATCATAACCAAAACCACCGGTATAACAAATAAACTTTCCTTCATCTTTTGCCTTATTGTAAGCTGCAAGAGCACTCACCCAGTCAACTCTTCTAAAATCAGGATTTAATCTTTTTTTAATTTCCTTCCAATCCTCTTTTGTCTTGATGGGCCAGTCAATAATTTCAGGTGTTGTTGTATAGTCCAGAAAATTTTTCATTTTGCCGCCCTGAGATGTGGTCTGAACAATAAATCTCTCATTTTTTTCGATAACCTTCACAGGAAATCTTGGTGTGCAGTCAGCACTGAAGAAGACGAAATCAAATCCAAAATATTCTCTCACATCTGCGTCTTCAGGAAGTCCCTCGGTTTTCCATCTTTTGATTGTTGCTGCCCACGGAGAATCTTGCATCGGAATTCTATCTGGTTCTTTATGGTTCAAAGCCAATAACACTCGTTCCCTGCTGGTCATATATCCTCCTGGTTTTGTAATGTATTAGCTTCAAAAAGTCAAATTACTTTGATTCTGTCAAAATACA
>JBMFLH010000050.1:0-14696 GCA_049971295.1 Candidatus Ratteibacteria bacterium
ACATGATAAACTATTTTACAATAAGAAATTTAGTGGCTAAAATAGAACATAACCCCTCTTAATATCTCGACGTCTTGGCACTCATTCTCCTTTCAATTGTTTTACAGTATCTTCAATATTGTAACAATTAAATATCAACAGTTTGCTCCCCCTTGAGAAGGGCAGTCAGCTGCGACCATTTCGCTGCGATCAATCTGTATATGCCCGCGTATTTTTTCTTCATTTCATCAACGGGAATATCTTCTGAACCCGTTTCTGTGGTTCTTCTGAAACAGAAACCCAGCATATCATTGAACACAAACCACTTTTCCGAATCCACAACCATGCATAATCCCGGATGATTTACACCATCCCTTCCCTTGACAACTGCAAGCATAAATCTTACATTTGCCATAGCACCTCCTATTTACGGCCAATATTCCAGATAATTGTTGCCATTGCCTCAACACCGATAGCAAGGCAACGTTCATCAAGGTTAAATTTGCTGCTGTGATGAAAAAATGGACTTTTTCCACAGCCCACATTAATGTAGCAAGATGGTATCTTCTGGCTATAAAAAGAAAAGTCCTCGCTGCCCATAGTGGGTTTTTCATCTGTTTTTACTGCCTGCTTTCCAAATCGGCTCTGCAATATTTCAATAATCTTTTCACTGAGTTCTGGGTTATTGTATGTTGTAGGCACAAAATCTTCATACTTAATTTCTGTTTTTACTCCAGTCCCTTTTTCCAGTCCTTTCAACATCCTTTTCATACTCTTTTCCACCATCATATTCTGTTTCTGATCATAAGTCCTTACAGTACCAAGGAGTTCAACCTGATCAGGAATAATATTGAATGCGTCTCCACCAGAAATTTTTCCTACCGACACAACAAGTGGATTTTGTGGATCTGATTGCCTGCTTACAATCGTCTGCAATTGAGTAATAAAAAATGCTGAAGCAACAACAGGGTCAATTGTCTTATGAGGACTTGAACCATGCCCGCCCCTGCCTTTGATGACTATGGTGAATCTGTCTGCTGAAGCCATAACAGGTCCCTTGTTTACTGAAAACTCTCCTGTATTAAGCCCTGCCCAGACATGAAATCCGATTAAATACTTCATCTGGTCAAGAGCGCCATCTTTAATCATCCTTGGTGCGCCGCATGGAATAGATTCTTCTGCTGGCTGGAACAAAAATCTTATAGAAAACGGCAACTCCTTCAAACCGGAAAAAATCTTTGCGACGCCAAGAACAATCGCCATATGAGCATCGTGTCCGCACGCATGCATAATCCCAGGATACACTGAAGAAAACTCAAGTCCTGTTTCTTCTGTTACAGGCAGACCATCCATATCACATCTCAATCCAATTACTTTTTTGTTCTTGCCCGAAATTTCAGCAATGACCCCTGTGCCAGCAGCTACTCGATGAGGTATTCCCATTTTTCCCAGAAGATTCTGGATAAACTGTGATGTTTGAACTTCCTTGTTTGAAAGTTCGGGATACTGGTGAAAATGTCTTCTCCAGGCAATAACATCCTTTTCTGTTAATGCTGCCAGTTTATGGAAATCGATTTCAGCCATAGTGATTTCTAATGGATATCCATTGATATTTCGTCTATGCCGCCCATATATGGTCGCAAAACTTCTGGAATGATAATTGTTCCTCTTTCAGTTTGATAGTTTTCCATTATGGCGATAATTGTTCTTGGTAGAGCAATTCCTGAACCATTCAAGGTATGCACATAATCTGTTTTTCCTGATGCCGAACGATATCGAATATTTGCCCTGCGCGCCTGGAATGCCTCAAAATTTGAACAAGACGAGACCTCTAACCATTTCTTTACGCCTGGAGACCAGACTTCCAGATCATAACATTTGGCTGCTGCAAAACTGGTGTCTCCTGTGCAAAGAAGTACCACCCTGTAAGCAAGTCCCAGCATTTGAAGCACCATTTCTGCTTCCTGAACAAGCTGCTCGTGTTCATCGTATGAATGTTGGGGGTGTGAAAATATTACAAGTTCCACCTTATCAAATTGATGAAGCCTTATCAATCCTCTTGTGTCGCTACCATAAGCGCCAGCTTCTCTTCTAAAACACGGACTGTAGGCGCAATATCTCAGGGGCAATTTGTCTTCTGGAATTATCTCTTCTCTGTGATAATTTGTTACAGGTACCTCTGCTGTGGGTATCAGAAATAAATCGTCTTCCTTCAATCTGTACATATCTTCTTCCAGACGGGGCAATTGTCCTGTTCCAAACATACTGGCGCGATTAACCAACGCAGGTGGCCAAATTTCGACAAAGCCGTTTTTTCGGTGAAGGTCAAGCATAAAGTTTATCAAAGCCCTTACAAGAAGCGCTCCTTCATCAGCAAATGCAGGGAAAAAACTTCCACTCATTTTTGCTGCTCTTTCAAGTTGAAGCATCCCCAGTTTTCTGCCAATTTCATAATGAGGAATCACTTCAAATGAGGGCTCTTTTATTTCTCCCCAGGTTCTCACTACAACATTATCCTGAGAATTTTTACCTTCTGGTACGCTTGAGTGTGGTATATTTGGCATACTGGCAAGTATTGCTTCTATCTGCGCCTCTATTTCTTTTAAGCGGTCTTGTTCCTCTTTGATTTTTGAAGAAATCTGTTTTGCTTGTATCAGAAGGTTTTCTGATTGTTGGGCCTTTTGTTTAAGCTGTGCAAGTTCTGTACTGAGTTTTTTGTGCAAGCGTTTTTCCTCTTCAAGAACCTGGATCATCTGTCTTCTTTGTTGCTCAAGATTTTGAAACAAATCCCAGTCAACAATAATATTTTTCAGTTCCGCTGCTCTCCTGATAAGGGCCAGATTTTCACGAACAAACTTAATGGGAAACACTTTGGTCTTCCTTTATCTTGACTTTATACTCTCCGGGCTTCATCATTCCCAGTTGTTCCCTGGCTATTTTCTCTGTCATAAAGGGAGTATCCGCCTCTTTGAGGGTTTTCTCAAGCATGGCATTCTCCTGAGTTAATCTCTTTATCTCCTGCTGGTACATCAACAGTTTACTTTTCTGCACATAATACTGCTGCAGAGCATATAATATTGCAGTGATTCCCAGGACGAAAATCAGTATTTTCTGCCAGGAAAAGAAACGATGTTTTCTTGCCATGATTTGTTATACAGTATAAAAAAATGAAGTGATTCTGTCAAATCTCTGGATGCATCGCAAAAACCTCTTCTTTTTTCAATGAAAGGAGATTTCTGTGAATAAAAGAATAGACATAACCCCTGGGGTCAATATACACGATTTTGTATCCTGCCTTCTTTAACTGCCTCAACGAAGTTTTTGTCTTTGAAATACCAATTTCTGGAAATCTGTGATGAAATTCAACAATGACTTGACCGGGTCTTATGTCAGATTCTTCCATGTCTGCAATCACGGCATATTCTCCACCTTCTATATCAAGTTTCAATAGATCAATGTTCACATGTCCAAGTTCTTTCATAATGGTTGCCAGCTTCATAACAGGAACTTCAAATGGTTCAAAAGATGTTTTACGGCATAGAGAAAACGATGTGCTATCAGGGTTTTCTGGTGGATACATCAATATTTCCCCATCATGGTCAGATATTCCGTATGGGAAAAATTTGAATTCCAGTGGAAGACTGTACTTTTCGATCCATGCGATGCTCACTGGCGATGGGTCAAAGCCAAAAACATGTGCTCCAAAATTTTTTATTATTTCTAAATCAAAACTGAT
Source organism: Candidatus Ratteibacteria bacterium (assembly GCA_049971295.1). Classification (GTDB taxonomy): domain Bacteria; phylum Ratteibacteria; class UBA8468; order B48-G9; family DTJG01; genus DTJG01. The sequence continues at coordinate 3,716 of JBMFLH010000050.1, forward strand.
GTCGTCACCGATACCTGCTGAATAAATGATACTGCGAGATGAAAGAAAATTAGGGCAAAAGACATACTTTTCCTTGCCTGCTGTCATGGTTTCAATTTTCACCTGCCTCCATGTCCACACATCTTTTCCGCACAACTGTTTTATGACTCTTTCTGCCCTTCTCCTTACATCAGAAATCGTCATTATTTATAACCCTCTGAAGAAACATGTTCTACAAACCACTTCCCGGTAAGGTTCAATATCTGGCTCTTCATCTGAAGGTTCTGTCTTCTGCAGGGAATCATATCCACCACAACAAAACCGCACCCAGCCAGTATTCTTTCAAGGAAAAAACAGCACATCACTGCACCGCCTCCGCCACCACCAGCCACGCATATGCCAATAGCAGGCTTCCCCTCTATACCTGTCTTTCCTGCCTGATGCCGTGTGATTCTTCTCAACCTATCGAGAAAACTTTTCATGCTCTCTGAAATGTCGCTGAAGTACACAGGTGTCGCAAAAACAATAGCATCTGTCTGTCTAATTTTTTCAACTATGGACTGAAAATCATCCTCAATGACGCAGATTCCCTCTGTTCTGCACCTGCCCCATCCATTGAAATCACACTGTCGGCAGTTTTCAATTTTCATGTGGGTTAAAAGAATTTTTTCACATTCATTGTTCTGTTTTATGGCTTCAAGAAAAGAATTTACGCATAGACTTGTTTTTCCTTCCGGATTTTTACTTCCAGCAATCGCAAGTATTTTCATAGTCGCCTCCTGTGATTGAATATGTTTCTTCCTCTGCTCTTTCCTTTTCAAATTCTTTCTTGTTTTCTTTCCTTGCGAGAAAATTAAGGTAAATGGTGCTATACTTGTTTCCTGTCTTATTATATTACACTTTCCATAACACCAGCAAGACCTCTTGACTTTTTATTAAAATCATGAGAAACTGAATTTGTGTAAATTTATCAATTCTCGTCCACAAAAGCCGGGGTAGCTCAGTGGTAGAGCGCAGCCCTGAAAAGGCTGGCGTGGGCAGTTCGATTCTGCCCCCCGGCATACAAGATGGTTGTTACAATGGATTATTATCAGAATTTCCTGAAACGGTTGACCGTTCTTAATCCCGGGACCAGATTATTGATCAACAGGATTTTCAACAGAAATAAAGTTCAATTCATGAATGAACTTGTTGAAATCCTGAAAAAGGTCAATTCCCTTGAAACAGAAATGCAGAGTTATTCTTTGGAACAGCTGCGAGCAAAGACCGGCTATTTCAAAGAAAGAATTTCAAAAGGCGAGCCCCTGGATTCAATTCTTCCAGAAGCATTTGCGGTTGTCAGAGAAACTGCAAAGCGCGTCATCAATATGCGTCATTTTGACTGCCAGATTGTTGGTGGTGTTGTTCTTCACAGGGGAAATGTTGCGGAAATGGCAACAGGCGAAGGAAAAACTCTTGTTGCAACGCTTCCTCTGTACCTGAACGCTCTGACAGGCAGGGGCTGTCATCTTGTTACAGTAAACGATTATCTTGCGAGAAGGGATAGATTCTGGATGGGCCCTGTATTTGAAGCCCTGGGACTGACTGTTGGTCTTATCCAGCATGATATGCAACCTCATGAGCGGAAAAAGGCGTATCAGGCAGATATCACATACGGAACCAACAACGAATTTGGCTTTGACTATCTCAGGGATAATATGGCATGGCGGTTAGAAGACCAGGTTCAAAGGCCTCTTTATTATGCCATTGTTGATGAGGTGGATAGTATATTGATTGATGAAGCAAGAACACCATTGATTATTTCAGGCCCATCCGAGGAATCAGTTTCCCTTTACTACGATATTGACAGGGTCGTGAGAAGATTGAAGAAGGGAGAGGACTACACTGTTGACGAGGAAAGTCAAACCGCAAGCCTTACAGAATCTGGCGTCGCAAAGTGCGAAAGGTTGCTCAATGTTACAAACCTGTATGATATTTCAAACACAGAAATTGTTCACCACATCATTCAGTCCCTGAGAGCGCATAACTTTTATCACAGGGATGACCAGTACATTGTCAAGGATGGCAAGGTCATTATTGTAGACGAATTCACAGGGCGGTTGATGCCGGGAAGACGATGGTCAGATGGTTTGCATCAGGCAGTAGAAGCAAAGGAAGGTGTGCAGATAGAAAGTGAAAACCAAACCCTTGCAACAATTTCTTTTCAAAACTATTTCCGGCTGTATGAAAAAATTGCTGGTATGACAGGTACAGCTCTAACTGAGGCGATTGAACTTAAAACGATTTACAAGATGGATGTTCTTGTGATACCCACCAATAAACCTCTCAATAGAAGAGAGTTTGATGATGAGATTTATAAAACAGAAAAGGAAAAGTTTGAATCTGTCGCTGCAGAGATAGAACAATTATACAGAAAGGGCAGACCTGTCCTGGTTGGAACTACATCCATTGAAAAATCAGAAAGATTGAGCAGAATCCTTCAGAGAAAAAATATTCCACACCAGGTATTAAACGCAAAATATCATGAAAAGGAAGCAGAAATCATTGCCAAGGCGGGCCAGAAATTTGCTGTAACAATTGCAACGAACATGGCAGGTAGAGGTACAGACATTGTTCTGGGCGAAGGGGTGGTGAATAAAGAATGCATCAGTCCTGAAACAGATCAGAGCAAGTGTTGCATCGCCTGTGAGGATGCCTGCGCAACCTGTTTCAAGAAAAGAAAATTCTCAGAATGCAAAACCAGCCCTGAAATTGAATGCGGGCTGCATGTAATAGGAACAGAAAGGCATGAAGCAAGAAGGATTGATAACCAGTTAAAGGGACGCTCCGGCAGACAAGGAGACCCTGGCTCTTCAAGATTTTATCTTTCCCTTGAGGATGACCTGTTAAGAATTTTTGGTTCAGACAGACTAAAAGGAATAATGGGACAACTTCCTGATGGAGAAAAAATCAAGCATCCCTTAATTACAAGAATGATCAACAATGCCCAGAGAAAGGTAGAAGCAAGAAACTTTGAAATACGAAAACAGCTTCTTGAATTCGACGATGTGATGAATGAACAGAGAAAGGTGATTTACGGAATAAGACAGGATATTCTTTCTGGCAGGAATATTGATAAATATCTTGATGACTACATTAGTGAAACAATAGACCTGGCTATAAACGAACACCTGAATTTACAGGTAAAACCTGACCTATGGAATGTTGGGGCCCTGGCAACTCACATCAAAAACATCTTTAATGTCTCTGTTAAGCTTGAGATTCCCGAAACCGCAAGAGACATTCTTTCCTGGAGGGAGGATATTGGCGAAGAAATTAAAAGTGCCGTAAAAATGGCTCTTGAACAGCAAAAGCAAGCGATGGGTGAGGTATTTGACGAAGTGCTACGGATTGTGTTCCTTCAGGCAATAGACCATAGATGGAAATCACACCTTCGTTCTATCGATGAACTGAGAGAAGGTATAGGTTTGAGAGCATACGGGCAGCGTGATATTATAGTTGCATATAAACAGGAGGCCTTTTTATTATTCGAAGAAATGCTGGGTGCCATAAGACAGGAAATCCTCACCCATATATTCCGGGTAAGGGTATTAGAAGGCGTAATTGCGAAAGCACCCAAACGGGTATTTGTTCCTGCTCAGTACGCGCACCAAGAAATGAATCAGTTTGATGCAGTGAAACAGCCAGAACCTGTACAGGTGGGTCAGCAAGTATCAGGTTATCCAGGAGAATTTTCCAGTCAACCAGCGCAAAAACCTGCGCCTGTCAGGGTAGGAAAAAAGATAGGGAGAAACGATCCCTGTCCGTGTGGAAGCGGGAAAAAATATAAGAAATGTTGTGGAGCAAACAAATGACAGAAAATTCTGTGGATAAGTTGTGGAAAATATGGGAAAATGTGTTAAAAAGAATGACAGAGGTTCTTCAGAATGACCGTATAATAGATACTTGGTTTAAGCCATTGAAAATCAATAAGATAGAGAATGATGTAATATACATAGAAATTCCCAATCATCTTTTCTATAAAGGTCTTGAACCGTTTCTGGATAGATTTAGGGATATTCTTGCTGAAACACTTGGGTTTTTGCCTGAATTACAGTGGGTTTTACCCGAAGGTCCTATGACCAGCGTGAAGGAAAATTATGAAATCAGAGAACACTCCCTGGGTGAAAGTTTGAACCCTGACTACGTTTTTGAAACCTTTGTTGTTGGACCATGTAATAGATTGGCACATGCAGCCAGTCTTGCTGTGGCTCAATCGCCCGGCATGGCGTATAATCCACTTTTTATCTATGGTGACGTTGGGCTTGGAAAAACGCATCTCATGCAGGCAATAGGACATCTGATTGGCAGATCTATCCAGCATGCAAATATCGCTTATATGCCCTGTGAGATATTCATGAACCAGTTCATTCAAAGTATCCAGACCAAGACCGCCCATTTATTTAGAAATAAGTTCAGGAATGCAGATATATTACTAATTGACGACATTCACTTTCTTGCGGGTAAAGAAGGTACACAGGAGGAGTTTTTCCATACCTTTAATGCCCTTTATGACCAGAGAAAACAAATCGTACTTTCCAGCGATAGACCACCAAAAGAAATTGCAGACCTTGAAAAACGTCTCGTTTCAAGATTTGAATGGGGGCTCGTTGTAGACCTTCAACCGCCTGACTTTGAAACCAGGGTTGCAATACTGAAGAAAAAGTGCGAAACAAAACACCTCGTTTTAAGCGACGATGTGATCTTTTATCTTGCAGAAAACATCAGTGGCAATGTTAGATTGCTTGAGGGCGCTCTCAATAGATTGGTAGCAATTTCTTCTTTATTTGACCAGAAACTTAATATTGATATTGCAAAAGAATATCTTAGAGAAATGTTGGTTTCCCAGAAAAAACTCATTACAATTCAAAAAATTCAGGAGGTTGTCGCAGAATATTTTAGAATCAGTATTCATGACCTGAAAAGTCAACGCAGAGTAAAAAATCTTGTTATTCCAAGGCAGATTGCGATGCATCTTGCGCGTGAAATGACAGCCAGTTCCCTTACAGCGATTGCCGAAGAATTTGGTGGTAAGGACCATACCACTGTAATACACGCGTGTAAAAAAATAAAGTTGGCGATAGAAGAGGATGCAAACATTAGATCTATTGTAAGTAGAATTATTGACATTTTAAACTCAAAATGATTCACAGTTTATTAATAATGTAAGTGCCGTTTTTTGAGTTAGAAAAAAGAAATTAACACGTCCTACTGTTTTTATTACTGAAAGGAGACAATATGGAAATAGTAATAGAAAAACAAAAACTGCTTGATGCTCTTGATAAAATTTCAAAGATTCTTCCTTCCAAACCAGTGATTACAACAACAGGGGGAATTTTATTGGATGGGAAAAAAGATGGCATTGCTCTAACAGCAACTGACTTACAACTAACAATAAAAATTTTTGTTGAAGCAACTGTAAAAGATAAAGGAATTATTTTAATACCAGGAAAAAATTTTATTTCCCTGATTAAAAAAATTCCTGAAGAAAGCATTAAAATTACAACCAGAGAAAATAGTATGATAGTGGAAAATAAGTCGTTTCAGTACAAATTTTTACTCATGGATGCCGAAGACTATCCTAAACTTCCTGCAGAAAAAGAACAAACTTCTGAATCCGGAGATCTTGTAATATCTTCATCAATTCTTTTTGATATGATAAAAAAGACAAGTTACTGCATTAACCCTGATGAACCAAGAATATACTTCAGGGGCGTCTTAATGGAAAAAAAAGAGGGCACTTTAAATATGGTGGCAACCGATACAAGAAGGCTATCCCTTATTAGAAAAGAAATTCAGGGACAAGGACAAGTAAAAATTATTCTTCCGTTAAGACTAATTGATGTATTCCCTGTAATTTTTAAGGATGGAGAAGTTTCAATGAGTTTTTCTAAAAACCAAATTACTCTGAAATCTGATAGAACAACACTGATATCCCAGCTTTTGGAGGGAGAATTTCCAGACTATGAAAAGGTAATCCCTGCGTCTAATAGAACAGGAACTGCCATTATTAAAACTGAGCCATTGCTCAGCAGTTTAGAGCGACTTTCTCTGATGTCATCTGAAAGTGTTAGTTCAGTAAAGATGAACTTTAGAAAAAATCTTCTTGTGTTGAATATAGAAAGCCCTGAAAGTGGTTCGGGTGAGGAAAAGATTAACATGGATTACTCTGGTGCAGAAAATACCATTGTATTTAATCCAGAATACATCATTCAGTTTCTTAAAACCGTAGAACAAGAAGAAATAGAGTTTTTTTTCCAGGATCCAGTGAAGCCAGCGAGGTTATGTGGCAAAGGAAACCAGGAATATATTTACGTTGCGATGCCAATGAGACAATGAAAGAAAAAAAAATGTCAGATATTGTTTCAGATGTATTGAAAAATATTGGTAAAGCTCAATTGCCTCGCTATGAAGGAATCATTGACTGGGACAAAATCTGGGCAGAGGTATGTGAGGAGGCCAGGCCTCATAGTTATGTTCTGAAGATTGATAAAGAAACTCTGTTTGTCAGGGTAAAAAACTCTGCATGGATTCTTGAACTCAAGAAAAACGAAAAAGAGATTATCAGTAAACTTCAAGCCAGAACCGGAAAAAAATTAGGAAAAATTAAATTTGTCCGCTAAGTTATTGATAATAGATTTTCACAAAATCAGTTTCCTGTAACGGCAATGAAAACCGGATTCTGTCTGCATGCTGGCTAAATTTTATTTGTCCTTGGCGTACACTTTCAACCTTCATAACGCGTTTTAGCGGTTTCACCTCGAGAGTTAATGCTGTTATTGGTTGAAAAGTATAATTTGAAAGTACAAGCACGCTTCCTTGTTTTGCGTCCATTACAACCGCATCAACAAGATCAACAGAACATACGACAGGCAGATTGACCCCTGCCTGATATGCTGGCATGCAGATGAGATTTCTATATTCTTCGGGGTATTGCCAAGGTTCAAATGCCCTTTTAATCAACTGCTGGTCTGTTGCAATTTTTGAAGGGTCAGGTTCCTGTATTTTTTCAATCTCGCCAGTTTCCTTCATTAACTGATTTCTTGCTATCAATGCCTTTCTCATGTAAGCAATAGCGGGAAGAAATCCATAACAATAAACCTTACCCCTGCCTGTCTTTCCCATAACAATAGATGGGCTTGCATCAGAAAATGTACCAAGAATTATTGAGCCAGGTTTGGGCTTCAAGGTTTGTTTGACAGAAAGGACATCAAGAACTCCGCCACTTTCTTTCACAACCACTGTATCTGCAACAGATAGTGAGTCGAGGTATCTTCCACTATTAAGGTATCTTGCATTTTCTACAATGCAAGAGCGTTCAGCAGGCAGTATCGGATCAAGAATTTTCATCGGTCTATTAAATTGGTCTTTCATACCTGCTCCAGCAGTAAGTACCAGAACACCGCCTTTTAATACCCACAATTTTATTTGTTCTGCGGCTTTTTCGGTTATTGCTGTTCCAGAAAAATATGCTACCTTGTATTTAGTAAGCCAGCCTTCTTCAATCATCTTTTCTGATAAAAAATCTACTGGTATTTGCCTATGGGTAAGGGCAAGCCATGTATGCATCCTCTCAAAACCAAATGCATAGTTATACCCCATTTCCCATATGTCTGCTGATGAGGAATAAATGATAGCAACCTCACTTTTTCTTTTCTTTGCTGGATACAGAAGGTCTTCTGCTGCTCCAATTTCCCTCACAATTTCAGCCAGTGCATACCACATATCTGTCCGTGCCTGTATAGAATGGTTATTCCATGGAGGGCCTGCTTCATGCGCAGACCAGACAGGTCCATACCAGTATGCGTTCAAAATTTTGTTATCTCTGGCAACATGGCTTGCAGTGTATGTTTTCATTGTCCAGGACGACCTACCAGCATATCCAATAAGATAGTGCCCAATAACCTGATTGTATTTCATGGCAGCAGATCGCATCAATTCAGAATTATAACAAGTGCATTGCCTGGTTGATGAACCATTTGCCCAATCCTCACTCCAGATAGAGTTCTGCTCGGCAGAGTCAAGAAGGTCAAAATAGTCAACACCTGTGCAACCAAAGTTTGCAACATATACTGCGCCATCAGAAAAATTGACATTCACAGGAAACGAACCGCCATACGCTTTTTCCAGCACCTGCCTTTGAAGACCGAGAAGCTTTCCAAGAGCATATGTCCTGAACTTATTGGTATAATAGAAAAGTTCAGGATGACTTTCTTTCTGTGTTGAATCAACAGCTTTTACTTCTTCCCAGGAACCAACATTCAAAGTTTGAGGACTTTGCTTTATTTCCTGTAAATATTTTCTAAAACAGTTAGTGCAAATTTCGCACGACATCATGTGTTCAATAGAAAGCCCACCAGGTTCATCCATTGTCATACAATAGGCAATGTCCTGAATTCTCTTTCCCTCTTTTCTGAACTGTTCTGCTTCCTGTTTTGCTGTGTTTTCAACATCTACGGTATCCACTCCGCAGTAACATGAATAATTTTTTCTCAGCCCGGCATTCCATACATTGGAAGGAAGAATAATTTTTTCTCTGTTTGAAAAGCCAAAGTAATCGAGGGTCTTCCATTCTCTATCAAAAACTCTTTTATCTATTGGAGCCACGACGGGGCTAATTTGCTCAGGGACAGTGGGAAGATTTGCAGAAACAAAAAACGGGAAAATTGATGGTTTTTTACCGATGTCTGGCCATTTCATGTTATCTGCAATTGAGCCGTATTTTTCTGCAAGGGCAAGGTCTGTAGTGAATTTATCAGGGTTTTCCTTGAAATCAGGAGGAATAATGATTCGCATAGAACCTGTGACAGAGCGTTCTATTACCTTTACGATGGAATTTTCATCCGGTTGGGTGGCAAATTCAATCCTGGCATTCAATGATGGTGCAATTTCAGCATACGAGTATCTGGCAGAAAGAGTCATATTCACGCCAGAATCAAAATACATCAGTTTAGTAATGTTCAGCCAGTCAGTTTTTTGATTGTTGTTGAAAAAGGTATCTTTACCTTTTGATGGCTGAACCGACATTTCGAGCCCGGCGAGAGATAGGGCATAATGCGCATACCACAAAGCTCTGTAATAGTTGCAGAAAATATGAATGTAAAAAGGTTTTTCATGCCCATCCCCAAATGTAATTCTGAGATAGAGTTGAGGACCATAAGGGGTATTATCTGGCTGTTGGTTTAACTGGTCTGTAATCAAAATGCAATCAATGGCTCTTGTGTAATAATAATAGGGAGCATTCCTGTCAATTTTGCTGATAACAATTTTATATGTGTTAGGTTCAAGATGGGTCTCAATATCATCCCAGACATAGTCAAGGTCAACATATTCGTTTTTTCTTTTTACATCAAAGTCCTTTTCTGCAATTTTCTTTTCGCCAGAAAAAATATCAATATGGAATGGGCCCCTGTAATAATAAGATTGGAGATATCTCACCCATATTTTGTAGGTCGCAGGATTTTTAATTACAAATGTTTTTGATGCAGTTGAGTTAAATTCACCGCCAGCGCCATATAGAACCTTCATCCATGTTGCCTGCCTTGCAATGTAACCTGTCTGATTAGGTATCCAGCCATTACCATGTACTTCAAAAGTATTGGCATCCAGAAAAAGCGTTTCTGAGAAACACAGACAGGCAGAGACCAAAAGTAAAAAACTCACAGTCCACAACCGTGCTGTTTTCATATTTTTTCTCTTATTTTGCGGGATAAATCGCAGTAAAGACGAACCCTTTCAACAGATGTCTCTGGTGTTACAGGACTACCCAGGGACATCACAAACTTCCTTTTATTTTTTACTCCTGCCTTTAACTGTCTTTCTATTTCCTGTTTCAATTGTCTTTCTTCAGCGTGCGGGAGCAAATTGATTGCATCCAGATTGCCAAATACTGTACACCTTCCATCAACAACATCAACTACCTTTTCAATATCAATCTGAAAATTTTTCTTGCCCTCTTCAAAGGCAATAGCATCAGCACCTGCCTGAAGGATTTTATCCATTCTATCCCATGGATTTCCACAGTAGTAATAAATACTTTTTCCTCCAGCAACCCTGATGGCATCAATAAGTTTTTTTAAGTATGGAAGGTTAAACCGTTCAAATGCGCTGGGGCTGATCATATCTGTCATACATTCTTCTATCCATATCAGTTCTGCTCCGCAGGAAATGTAATGCTGGACACGGCCAGTTTCAATTTCAACAAATCGTTCACAACCGTACTTTATGAGTTCAGGATGGGTTGCAATTGTTGTCATCAGTCCTTCAAAGCCAAAAGTCCCATACATCCTCCATAGCGGGGATGCAACATGGGAAAATGGCATTTTATCTGGAAATTTTTCAATCAGGCCAAAGGCAAGATCTCCATGACCCTGACTAACAAACTCATCTCTATTAAATTTTTCAGGTCGTTCTGGAAGAAGTTTTTCTAACTCATTAATGTTTTCTGGCGGTTTTTCTTTTTTTACTGACTGAACTATTCCTGAAACAGACCAGCCAGATACTACTGGTTTACTGAATCGTTTTTCTGTGTTTTGTTTCTTATCCCTGATAATGATGCTATCGTTAAGTATTTTTACTTCTATATTTTTTCTCTGCGACCGACTGTAAAAAGGATAAACAACAAACCAGTCCTGATTGATTTTTGTGATAACATCCTGGTTCCACTTTATCTGACTTTCAATATCAGGAAGATGAACAATATACCATGGAAGTTCTGTAAGTTGTTCCCAGTGGTCTCTGATGAAGACGCCCTCATAACATATTACGACAGGAAATTCTGGTGTTCCATTTTCAGAAAAAGCCGCCCTTATTTTTTCTTTACCTGTCATATTTTGTAATGTATTAGCTTCAAAAAGTCAAATTACTTTGATTCTGTCAAAATACAGTCATATCAAAGCATAGCACACGATTAACCCCCTGTCAAAAAAATTCTCCATACTACTCAAAGCCAGTAATAACAACA
>JBMFLH010000051.1:0-14647 GCA_049971295.1 Candidatus Ratteibacteria bacterium
CCAGAACATCTCGGGCATTCTACCTTTATCATAGCCACATTATAGCACTTTTTAGCGACTATTTTCAAACATAACCCTAAAATTTGAAAAATGAAACTAAAAGTCCCACGGCAGGGGTGGCATAATCTTTCAGTACCTTATGTGGGATGGGGATTTTCGCAGTTTTATTCCAAGTATTATGAAAAATACCAGGCTTAAAAACGCAACAATCAATGATGATGTTGAAACATCAAATTTGTATGAAATAATCATACCAGCAACACTTGTCAGTATTCCGGTAATCCATCCCCTGATAAGAATACCAGAAGTATTGCTACTTAACAGTTTTCCAATGAGCGCTGGAATAATCAAAAATGAGAAAACCTGAAGAATCCCTGCGATTTGAATGGAATTGACAAGCATCAGGGCAAAACTGAGAAAAAACAAGAATTCCCATAAGTAGGAATTATCTTCGCCTTTTGAAAGCGCAAAGAATTTTTTCCTGTAAGCAAACTGGAGCAAGCCAATAATTGTGTACAGGATAAACATTGTAAACAAATCCTTGCCTGTAATCCACAGGATATTTCCATTTAAAATGTTTTTCAGTTCTTCAAGTCCATGGGGAGTTCTGTCAAGAAGCAGAATACTTGCAGAAAACGAAAATATGTACAGTACGCCGATGAACGCTTCGATATAAACGACTTTTGATATTCTTCTGAAATACGCAAGTATTGAAGCGCCAATCACAGCAAATAGTACTCCATAGGTGGATTGTAATGCCTCTTTGCCTGTGTAAATAGCGAAGGCAGCGCCAACAGAAATCATTTGAGCGAGCGTCAGGTCAACGAAAATAATGCCCCTTTCAAGAACATGCACGCCAAAATATGTGTGAAGCAGTAGCAAAAGAATGCATCCGATAAACGGAATAAACAGCAGTGATATGTCCATGTTATACCTCCGAAAGAAGTGAAATGACTTTGTCCATAAAAGAAAACCAGTCGTCTGTGCCCGGCAAAGAACCAACATCGTGAGGCACAAGAATTACTTTAAGCCCTGTTTTTTCAGCGACAAAATCAACTGGCTTTTTGGGGCTATAAACATTTGCAAGAATCGCTGCTGGTTTTGTTTTATTAATGGTATCTATAATTTTCTGGATGTCTCCTGAAGAAGGTGGGATGCCTGGTTTTGCTTCAATGCAACCAACAATCTGGAAATTAAATTCTTTCGCAAGGTAGGAAAATAGAGTATGATAGGCAACGAATTTTTTTCCTGCAAGATTTGCTGACTTCCAGAGTTTGGTTTTTTCCTGCCACTTCGAATAAAAATCCTGGTAATTTTTTTTGTAGTATGCCTCGTTTGCAGGATCGATTTTTATCAGTATTTCAGTCATGCCCTGGGCAACTTTTAAAACATTTGAAGGAGAAAACTGGTAATGTGGATTACCGAGAGGATGGATATCGCCCATGCTTCTATCAACTGATGATGGTTTTTCGATTGGAGTAATAAACCGGGAGCAGTCAAAATTTCCGGTTTTGCCTGGCTGGATATTGGGATTTTTTGATGATTCTATGATGACTGGGAGATATCCAATTTCAAGGTCAAGTCCATTGTACATTAAGATATCTGCTTTTCTTGCTGCGATAATCAAACTTGGTTTTGCTTCCACATAATGAGGATCCTGGCTTGTTTTGACAAGCGTTGTAACTGAAACATGGTCTTTTCCAATCTGCTTTGCAAGGTCTGCAATCCAGGGCAGTGTTGCAACAACATTGATTTTTGCAAACAGGTTTGACGAAAACATCATCAGAAAATTTCCTGCCAGAAAAATTTTAAGAAAATTTTTTTTCATATTAGCCCCCTTTCAGAAAGTGTGAGCAGCATGTGCTCCAACTCCGCCAATAAATTGTATGAACCATTCATTATTTGTTCTTCTGTCTCTGTTGCTTTTATCGTAGTTATACTGAAGCCGTATTTTTGAAAATTCAGAAGGATTGAACTCAACCATTGCTGATGCTCTCCAGGGTTTGTCTCCAAAGGAAATGTTTGTGCCGTCAAGTTTGTACTGGTCTTTGGATGGTTCAAGAAGGTCGTATCTTGCGCCAAATCCCCATCTTCCAGTTTGATAAATTGACTGAAGATAAAGACCATCCTGAGCCCTTTTCAAATCCTGAATTGTTTGAGTGGTCGTGTCCAGCAGTTTGCCTTTTTGGTGTCTGAACATGTATTCACTTTGAAGAATAAAACTTTTCCACCTTGACGGCTTCCATTTGTAAGTGAATTCAAATCCAATGAGCGTGGAATCTCCTGTGAAAATATGGTCTTCTTTAATTGAATCTGTCTTTGTTTTTCCTGAGATTACAGAAGGTCCAAAGAGAATCGTTCCGTAGTCGCCCACATCGATTGAAGATTTTATAAATGCGCTGAATGCGTGCAGTCCACCTGACGCGTCACTTCCAAAAAGAATTTCATTGTCTCCCTGCAGCGCCTCAACTCCAAATTGGGTGTAAATCGGAAGTTGTGGCAACCATGTTAATTGAATTCCCTTTTCATTGATGCCCTCGTGACCCACAAATGCCCTGTATATAAGAGGCGGGTCAACAAAATTCCAGATATGCGCATGCTGGCTATTTAATCGTCCGAAACCAGATTTAAATTTACCAATTTTCGCCTGAAGTCCTGCTGGAAGATTTGTCGTGACAAGGTATGCTTCTTCAAGTTCAACCCCATCCTCTGTGACTGGAATTGTGGCATAAAGATTGAAAAATGGGTCAACCGGAGCAAAAAGATATAATTCTGCCGCGTGTATGTTGGCGCCTTCTTTGTGGTCAATGCCTTTTGAAATAAAGCCAGGAATGTTCCACTTTTCAAGTTCATCCCTTTTCAAACTGGAACTGTAACCAAAAGTATCAAGAATCAGTGAGATATTGGGGTTGTAGGCGCTTGCTGCACCGAACAGTCCACCTGAAGTATAGGAAGGTTTTTCTTCTGGTTTTACAGGAATTTCTGCTGCCTGTTTTTTTATCTGGTCTAATTCTTCCTGAAGTTGTTTGATAATCTCCTGCTGTTTTTGAATTGTCTCCTGCTGTACCTTCAGCATGTCTTCAAGAGATTTTATTCTTTCGTTGATGTCCTGGCACGTACCAGACGGTGCAAAAGCCAGCCATGATACAAGTAATAGTCCTGAAAATATCTGAGTACTTTTTTTAATTTTCACGGTCACCTCCTGTTGGAATCACAATTAACAGGTGTTCTGCGATATTCAGATTAAAGAGATGTAAAACGATTTTTTAACAGGGTGGACCGCGAGTAAAAGGGCTTTCAGGATAGGAGTTTTTGGTAAAAGTGGGTCTTATTGATGAAATCGTCCAGTAAACAAAGATGATGAAAAGTGATAAAAACAACTGGAACGAAAACGGCGCAAAGGCGCTCAAATTTGCGCAGGTTGAACAGTTTGCGTTAAAAGCGCTGACAAAGCAGGAGTGTGAATGGATAAGACTAATGCCTGATATTGCAAGCAGCCCCAGAAGAGAAAGTATGATAATAATTCTTCTCATATCAAAAAACATTTTACCTGTGATATGAGAATCTGTCAATATGTGCAAAGAAAATATCAATGGTTTTATTTCTTTGGGTACCCGACTGGTTGGGTCAGGATAATTTTTTGTTCATCTTTTAGATTAAGAATTTTTGCCAGATTATCTCTATCCACAATTCCAAGGACGACAGTATTCAATCCTTCTGATGCGCAGAAAAGATAGACGTTCTGGCTGATGAAACCTGTGTCAACTGCTGAATAAAAATCTTTATCTGACTGGGAAGCTCTGCCCATTTTTGAATAGTCAGCAACATACGCAAGTACAAGAGGCGCTGTTTTTACAAACGCCTGTCTTCCAAAATTTACCCGAAAATCTCCTGATATCACGGGCTTCAGGACATTCATTTTAGCGTCATAAACATATACGGCTTTTGGTGTTGCAACATAAATATCTATTTCCTGCCAGTTTGATGCTGATGGAGCGGTTCTTTTACCTGATTGTGATCTGTTGATGCCAGAAGCAGCCCACAGAAGATTTGAAATGGTCTGATTTGAAAGTTCATTGCTGCTGAATTCTCTCATTGATTTTCTTGCACTCAATGCTTCCATCAA
Source organism: Candidatus Ratteibacteria bacterium (assembly GCA_049971295.1). GTDB lineage: Bacteria > Ratteibacteria > UBA8468 > B48-G9 > DTJG01 > DTJG01. Next base: position 4,127 of record JBMFLH010000051.1, read on the forward strand.
TGGTTTTCCGCCTGTCATCTGCGGCTTTGGAAGATTGACCGGTTGAATTTCGTTTTCTCCTGCGAAAACAAAAACTACAGCAATCAAGATAAACAAACCTAAATATTTTTTCATATTGCCCCTGTTGAATTAATTGGTCTCATCAAAATACTTGTTGTGTGAACAATTTTGCTTTGTTTCAAATTTTAGCCAGTTTAATTTTACCATTTTTCTTTTATTTTGTCACTTTTTTCAATTTTACTGCTTTTTCAACCTTATCCATGTTTTCTTTTTCCCTTGTTTTTTGCGTAAGAGGATAAAGATGAAGGAGATTTTGACAAAACTTCAAACTCAAAACATAAGGTTTTGTTTCCGATTATACTGAATTTTGATATGTCCTGTTCGTTTAATATTGTTTTAGTACTGTGAAAGGTTTTGACCTGATTGAAAAACAAAGATAAACTATGTCTCTAAAAACAGGAGAAGAGTTATGAAAGTAGGATTTTCAGCAATGAAAATAACTCCTGACTTTAGCACGCAAATTGGCGGCGCTGGAACAGGTGAGAAAAGATATTCAACAAGTATCCTTGACGATATTTTTGCAAGGGCAATAGTAATTGAGTCAGAGGGAAAAAAAATTTGTTTTCTGTCCCTGGATGTAACAATTGTTACAGAAGATTACACGAAAAAAATTAGAAAATTTGCAGAATCCCTTGGTTTTCTACCTGAATCTGTGATGGTTGCTGCTGTCCAGAATCATTCAGCACCATCTCTTGGAAATTTTATGCTTGACCCAGATTTTCCACAATTACCAGAAAAATTTGAATATGTACGGGGTGGTGAAACAAAAACCTTCCAGTTTATTTTTGAAAAGATCTGTCAGGCAATAAAATCGGCAAATGAAAGTCTTGTGCCTGTTTTGCCTTCTGCTGGTAGGGCAATTTTTGATGGACTTGCCTTTAACAGGCGCGCTGTAACAAAGGCCGGTAAGGTGAGAATGCCATGGTTTTATTCAAAAATACAACAGCCGCTTGGTCCTGAGGATATCAGATACATTGAAGGACCTATTGACCCTGAAATTGGAGTTCTCTGTTTTCAGTTAGAAAATACGAGGTTTCACAGCGGGATACTTCATTTTACCTGTCATCCCGTGAATGTTTTTGCGACAGATTATTATGCAATCTCCTCTGATTGGCCAGGAGCATGGGTTTATGAACTTGAGAAATTTTTTGAATCAGGATGCTTGATTGCCAATGGGTGTTGTGGAAATATTAACCCCTGGCCAGCATTTCAACCAGATTTTTATTCTGATCACAGAAAAATGGGAAGGGAATTTATGGAGAACCAACACCTTGGTACAACTTCTATCTTCAGGGAATATTCTCCTGGTATGCCGATATGATGCGCAGTCAGATTCGGAATGGTCCTATTGGAGCATACATAACAACAGCAAGAGGTACATATCCATGTTTTCTGAACCATTTTGTGGTTTATGAACTTGCAGCAAGGGGTGTTGAACATTTTCACTGGTACAGTTACGGTGAGATGTGGGGCAATGAAAATTACGCTAATGAAATTGTAAGGGATCTATTAAGAGAATTTGCCATTGTTCATCGAGAATTTGCAGCAGCTGAAGAATCTCTTTATGGCTCTAAGCCAGAAAAAGCAGAAATTGCAATATTATGGACACCTTCTCAGGAAATTTGGGATACTTCACTTCATCAGGATCTTGTGGCTTTTTATCTGTTGCTTCTTCATTCAAACTATGATTTTGATATCATTTCAAGTTATGATGTTGATGGCGGGCTATTAAAAAACTATAAGGTTCTTTACATGCCATTCGCATATATTGAAAGAAAGACATTCGATAAAATCAAAGAGTGGGTGTTCAAGGGTGGAAAACTTATTGTTTATGATGGTTTTTTGAAGGATGAGTATAATAACTCTGGTCTTCTGGAAGATTTTTTGCAGGGCTATCACGCCACTGTTGAGAAAAAAATTAATATCGGAAGTTTGACACATTTGCGTAATCATACTCTTTTAGACCAGGCAACGAATTTTGATTCTTCAGTAACATTTCCTGTAATATGTCAGAAGGTAAATATGAAAATTCCTGAGAAGGCAAAAATTTTGCTTATATACAGAGATGGAAAATCAGCAGCATTTGAAATGGCCAAAGGTAAAGGTAAGATTCTGGTGAGCGGTTTTTTACTCGGGTCAGCATATCAGAGAGATGAGGAGGATAAAGACAATCCTGATTGGTCAAATCTTCCAGTTGGACCACCGGCATTGAAAAAATGAAGGATACTGGAGACAATGTAGTAAGAATTTGTGCTTATAAGCCATCGTTTAAGACCATTGGCATAGATTTTGATGAAAAGAGATCTCTTTTATTTGCTGGTTCAAGAATGCCTGATGGATTTGTTTCTGTAATTTATGACGATGGAAAATCATTGAAAGAAATTGCAAGATTAGAGGACAAGGAACTGTGTGGTATACACGCTGTAAGATTTTTCAATGACTTTCTTTATGTTGTTGAAGATGGGGTTTCTTATTCTGAATCCGGTTATTGCGTAGAAGAAACCAACACAAGAGCCATTACATCAAAAGGAAAAAATAGAATCAGCAGATATAAACTTCTGTTTGGTGGTGAAAAATTTTTGAAAACAGTTGAAGTACAATAATGTCAGTTTCTAATAAAGAGGTTTTATTGTATAATGAAAATGTTAGTGTACCTAACTATATCTGAGATAAGGGAAGAGACAAGAAGGCATGAAAACATCAGGTATTTTTTGCTGGAAGGACTGAAGGAACTTCTGAAATTGATAGCATCTACCCGTTCAGACAATTTTATCTGCGCAGCATAGAAAGGAGAATCAAGCGAACTGCTATCAGGACTTGAACTTGGAGAATGGAATCCAGAATGATTTACTATATCAATGAAAATCGTCAGAAATGTATGGAAAACAGGAGTACTTCTGTTTGCATGGCAAAGTGGCAAAGAAACTGCTTGGTGATAAGGATTAATTTTGGCGAGAAAAAGGACAATCTGAGAGTGGTTTCAAAATTTCTGAAGTGGAAGTCGAATATTTTTATACACAGATTCATTGACGATGGAAATTTGCTGGCAAAAATTCGTTTGCCTTATCATCGCACAACTCATACGCCAGAGTTCATAGAAAAAATTCTTAAAGAGCAAGAATTTTCAGATAAAGATAATTTTGAGACATATTTTCATATTTTTCAGGACCTTGGAATTGCCCGTCGGACCAGGGAAAAAATTCCCAGAAAAAGAAGAATAAAAAAAGAAAAATCATGCTTGTGACAACGCAACATGGCAAAGTCGGCAGTTTTCATTAATCCGCCTGTATACGATTTTTCTGCATTTGACCTATGGAGCAAGCCCTATGGACTTCTTTTTATTGTTGACCTTTTTGTTAAAAACAACTGGGACATTTATTACTTTGACTTTATGGACAGAAATCACCCATTTTATCAGGACAGGAAGAAAGATAAAAGGTTTGGCTGTGGGAATTATTTTTCTCAGATTGTTGAGAAACCTTCTATTTATGTCAACATTCCAAGGAAGTATAAAAGATTTGGTTTGCCACAGAATATTTTTCTTGAATTTCTTGAAGGAATCAAAGATGTTGATGTAATACTCATCAGTTGTGGGATGACATACTGGTATAAAGGGGTTCAGGAAATTGTCAATATCTGTAAGAAAATGAAAAAGGTGCCCGTGATTCTCGGAGGTGCGTATCCAACTTTTTGTTCTGAACATGCAAGGAATATCGGTGCTGATATGGTTTTTGAAGGCGCAAATATCAGAGATTTTGTTTCAAAATTCAATAAATGTACAGGATTTCAATTGAGATATGTTGAAAAATGTACACCATACTGGCAGGTGTACGAAAAACTTTCGTATCTTGTTGTTCGTACAGGTTTCGGTTGTCCGTTTTCATGTTATTATTGTGGAGTGCAAAAAATATATCAAGAATATTTACTCAGGGATATTGATGAAGTGGTTGAGGAAGTGAATGAAAATGTTTCCAGGTACAGCGTCAGACATATCGCCTTTTATGATGATGCGCTTTTCTGTCATTTTGAAACCCATCTAAAAAAAATTCTTGAAAAAATTATATCCGCTCATAAAGATTTAAATTTTCATACCCCAAACGGTATTCATCCAAAATATATCACACCAGACCTCGGTTTTTTCTTAAAGGACGCAGGTTTTAAAACCTTACGACTATCAGTGGAGACCTTTGATGAAAAGCGGCAGAAAGAATCAAGTTTCAAGGTCTGTCTTTCGGAATTTGAAAATGCAATGAAAAATCTCGTTGACGCAAAATTTTCAAAACAGGAGATCGGCGTATATATTCTTGCAGGACTGCCCGATCAGAATATTGAAGATGTGGCTGGGACTATAAAATTTTTGAAACAGTTTCCATGTGAGATCAAAATTGCTGAATACAGCCCGATTCCAGGGACTATTGATTTTGAACTTTCAAAAAGACTTTATCCAGCACTACCGCTTGATGAACCACTGTATCAGAATAACTCTATATTTCCACTCTGGAACTTTGAAGGAAAATGGGAGAAAATTAACTGGCTGAAGAATCTTGCGAAATCTTAATTTTTAAGCATATACGATTTTTTAACGTAAAATAGTCAATGAATTAACAGGAGTCAAAACTATGAGCAATAGAGAACAGATTTTTACAGATATTCCATCATATGTGGTTGGTGAATTCAAGGACGCAAAAGGAACAGGTGCTGGCTGGATTTCATTTGACTATCAGCTTGACAATTTTTCTGGAAAAGGCATTGCTACAGGAGCGATCTCTCCAGCACATGAAATCGTTCTGGACCTTAAACTGAATGGATGGCACAAACTTTACATTGCATTTAATCCTGCTATCAGGGTGTGGCTTGATGGTGATAAGGGTTACTGGCAGATTTCTGGTTCTCCTTATAATGTCAGGGATTACTTTTGTTTTGAGGCGGATTTCACAGGCAGGAAACTTCACATTGCGCCTGTGCGGGGAGCATTTACTAATAAGGAAATGATTCTTTTCTACATCAGGGTTGTTCCGTGCATCAAGCATCAGTCCAGAAGAAATCTGATTGCAACAAATGATGGTCATGGTGTGTTCTGGGAAGGTCTTGATTCCTACAAAGATTTGTACAAATATATCCTGCTTCTTAAAGACAGTGATTTTTTCAGAATTCTGTGGGGCGTTTATGGTGGTGGCCTTTTGAGTGTGAAAAAATCAAAAGTTGCAGATAAGATTCCATGGCCTGACGAAGTATGTTTTTATGAGAATGCATGGGTGTTTAATCGATCTGTTGAAAATGTCGTTAGACAGGGAGTTGACCCACTTGCTCTGGTAAGAGAAATTACTGGAGAAACAGGATTGGAACTTCACTTTTATTTCAGAGTTGGCGCATTTTACTGGCCATTTCCACTGCATGGTTATACATCCAGCTTTTATCTGGAAAATCCACAGTGGCATTGTGTGGACGAATACGGAAGAAAAGTGAAAAGAATCAGTTATGCTTTTTCGCAGGTACAGGATAGGGTTATGGCTTATTTTGAAGAACTTCTTGAGTACAATCCTGATGGAATATGCCTTGCATTTAACAGGGGATTACCACTGATGATTTGTGAGCAACCAGTACTTGATGAGTTTGAAAAAACATATGGAAGAAGACCGAAACTGCCTGAAGAGGTTGACAGTCCTGAGATGCTGACAGTAAGACACAAACTTCTTTCTGATTTCGTTGCTCGCGTTCACAATCTTGTTACCTTGCATGGAAAATCTCTTTCGTGCATTGTGCCTCGTGATTTTGAGAAAAATTTAATTTTTGGGCTTGACATAGAGATGCTGGTGAAAAAAGGATATTTTGAATCTGTGTGTGTGGGCGCAGGTCACAAGGACGACCCGGAACTGAACAGCGACCTTGAACCACTGAAAAAATTAAAGGTTTCTGGTACAAAAATTTATCCTGGCGGTTCTGGTGTTAATGCTCATGGTGGAGCATGGAAGCCACAGGACCTTGTTGCGAGGGCAAGATTTATGTCTCAGATTCTTGATCACGGGTTTGATGGCGCATATTTCTGGGACATAAACCAGATTGTTGAAAGTGGAACAGAATGGGAAATTATCAGACAATTCAGCGACAGGGATATGTTGAGCAAGATTTTACAAGGAAAATTTCCTGTCATTAAGTACCACGATACAAAAAAAATCTATGATCTGGTTGTTGACAGATACAATCCCTGGAATGCCTATTGAATGTGTTGCGTGGAAAGTGTTTTTGCTGTTTAATAATGTAGTACACAGAAAGGATACATATGAGTAAGGAGAAAGACCCGCTGGAAAATTGGGACCTTTTTAACCAGGAACCAGAGAGTCATACAGGACAGGTTCAGCCGGTAGAGAAAAAACAGTATCTAACAGTGAATGAATTTCTCGATCTGGTGAATGAGAATCTTGTAAAAATCGATTGCAGGGTTCTTGGAGAGATGAGTGATATTAATGCGAGAGACAGATACTGTTTTTTTGTTCTGAAAGAATCTGACCCTGATGCAGAATCTGCTGTGGTTGAGTGTTTCATTGGCTGGAGGAGTTATGAAACTTATAAGCATCTTCTTCAGGATGGAATGCAAGTTGTTGTGACCGGGTTTGCTGGTATTTATAAAAAGTCAGGCAGGTTCAGAATAGAAGTTACCAGGATTGAGCCATTTGGAGAAGGTGCATTAAAACAGGCATTTGAAGCGCTGAAAAAGAAATTGGAAGAAAAAGGTTATTTTGCACCAGAACACAAAAAGGTCCTGCCGGATATTATTCAAAAAATAGGGCTGGTTACTTCAGGAGCAGGCGCTGCTATAAAGGACTTTTTGAAAAATCTTGGTCAGTATGGATTTCAAATTTATCATGTGAATGTATATGTTGAAGGTGAGTATGCAGAGGACTCAATTATCTCAGCCATCAGATATTTCAACAGGAATATGCCGTATCTTGATGTGATTGTTTTAATCAGGGGCGGTGGGTCTCTTGAAAGTTTGAAGGCGTTTAATTCAGAGGCAGTGGCTGATGCGATTTTTGATTCACGATTGCCGGTGATTACTGGCATTGGCCACGAAAGAGATGTCACAATTGCAGACTTTGTCGCTGACAGAAGTTTTTCAACACCCACTGCTGTTGCTGCCTTTATAAGAACTCAGAGGGAACAGTTGATTCAAAATCTTGATTTGATTGTGGATGGTTTTTTTTCCTCAATGGAAGGAAATTTTGAAACCTTGCAGCAAACCATTCAATTGTTTCAACAGGATATTTTGTCCTGTTTTGAAGACATTCTCGAGCGATACTCTTTTTCAATCCGGCACTGCGCTGAACGGATGCACGGTCGGTTGAACATGGTTTTCGACTCATACAGAACCGTTGAAAAGAAATTTATCAGCGCACTTAATGAATGGCACCTTCGCACAAACAATCTGCAGAGTTCTTTTCTTGAAATGAAACAGGGACTTCTTCATAGTTTTCAATCGTTGCTTGAAATGTTGAACAACCGGCTGAAAATTGCGGAAGCAAGGTTAACATCCTCAAATCCTGAAACGATTTTAAGCCGCGGCTACAGCATTGTGTACGATCATGAGAACAAACTGGTCAAGGATGCCAGTAAAACAAAGCCAGGAGACAGTATTCGTATCAAACTTTACAAAGGAAAAATTATTTCAAGGATTGAGCAAACACATGATATTGAAAGGGGTGAAAAATGCTAAAGGATAAGGAGAAATTGAAAAGTGCGCTTCAAAAACTCGAAAAGATTGTTGAAGAACTCGGGAAAAAGGATATAGATGTCGAACAGGGACTTGAAAAGTTTCGCGAAGGGGTGGAACTGATCAAGTTTTGCAGGACTCAACTTCAAAAGGCAGAAAACGAGTTTATTCAGTTGAAACAGGAACTTGAACAGGAATCAGGGAAACAAGAAATTGAATCCGAAGAAGAAAATCTATGAAAGAAAGAAAAAAAGTATGGACAGTTTCTGACCTACCTGCTGAGGAAAGACCAAGGGAACGACTTTTGAAACTCGGTCCTCAATCTGTTTCAACTCAAGAACTTCTGGCAATTATCATTGCCAGTGGAGTCAAAGATATGCCTGTGATGATGGCAGCGCAGTGCTTGCTTTCTTGCTTTGGTTCGCTTTCAAAAATTGCGGATGCCTCAGAACAAGAACTGAAGATGGCAATCAAGGGATTAGGACCTGCGAAAATTGCGAGATTGAAAGCATGTTTTGAGTTAGCAAGACGACTGGAAAACGAAGAACATAAAAATGAGTTGCACTATAAGGACGAAAAAATCACAAATCCAGCCCTGGCATATTCGTTGATAAAAAAACACATTCGCGCTTATAAAAAAGAACATTTTTTCGTGGTTTCTCTTGATTCAAGAAACAGGATTCTCGGTGTAGATGAAATATCCACTGGCACCCTTGAAGCCAGTATCGTTCATCCTCGCGAAACATTTGAATCAGCAATCAAGCGTCAGGCAGCAAAAATCATTATTGCTCACAATCATCCGTCTGATGACCCTGCTCCCAGTGAAGATGATATTGGTATCACCGCCAGATTAAAGGAAGCAGGGCTAATTATGGGCATAGAACTGATTGACCACATTGTGATTTGTAAAAATTCTTTTTTCAGTTTTAAGGAAAAGGGTTTGATTTTCTAAATCTATCATTTCACAGATGCTTTCATCCCGTCAGAAAGTTTTTTTGATGTCTGGGTTGGTGGCAGGCACAATTTTTTTTACTGTGTCTCTGGGTCCTGTATTTACACTGTTTTTGTTGAAGATAGGAGTCAGGGAAAAAATCATTGGAATTCTGTCGATTCTGCCTTCAGTCGTTGGTATTTTTTCTCTGTGGATGATACGCACTGTCGCAAAAAATCCTGTGGCAAATTTCATTAATGCTGCATGGAAGTTGTTTGTTATTGAATGCTGTTTTCTCCCTGTTTTTATCTTGGCTAATATTTTACCATCATCCATAATCATTGCGACATTCAGTTTGTTGTTGTTTGCTTTTTATTTTCCGAGCCAGCAATATGTTTATGCCTGGTTTCCAGTGATTGAGTCAATCATTCCTTCTTATGACAGAGGTCGCTTCCTTGGAACTTTAAGAATTATTCTTACTTTTGCTGGATATTGTTTGCTTTTTGTTTGTTCAAAAATACTTGGTCCAGACCCCGACTATTTAAAATTTTTTTTCGCACATCTTATGATAGTGATGATTTCAATCTGTTTTCCTGTTTTCCTTTCCCGCTCCGGTATCCCTGAAATAAGAATGGAAGCGTCGGAAAAAATAGGATTTCTGGATGAATTCATAAGAATTTTGAATAATAAGGACCATGCTGCTTATTTTAGATTTCTGGCAATCTGGACGTTTATTACAGGTATTACGGGTCCATTTCTGATGCCATTTTATAAAACAGAATTGGGGCTTTCAACATCATTCTGCGTGACCCTGGCATCAGTCAACACACTGGGTTATGGTCTTTCTGTCTTCGGGTGGGGCAGGGTCGTTGACAGGCATGGTAGCAGGTATGTATTGTTTGTTTCCTGTTGTTTTGCAGTGTTGTATTTATTATTGTTATCTCATGTTCATTTGTTTCCAGAGCCATTGAGGGGAAAATTTTTGCTTTTTATATCATTTTTTGGTGGATTTGTTTTTGCAGGTCAGTTGATGGGAGATACAACAAGAAGGATGGCTCTCTCTCCTGAACAGAATAAGTCATCATACTTTGCATATATGCTTGTGTTTGGAGCGCAGTTGCCTTTGATTGTTGCTTCTCCCTTATCGGGTTTTATACTTCAGCGGTATAGGGACTTTCGGTCAGGATTTTACGGGATTTATCAGATTATTATGATTTTGACAGGGTTTCTTTACCTGCTTCTGCTTTATCAAATTCTTCAAATGAGACCATTGAAAGAAAAACCAGTTGTAGAACTTTTGAAATACGATATCACAGAAAGTTTAATGAAACTTAGAGATATTATCGCAAACCCGCCATGAGCATTTATCGAATTTCTTTTACGGTGTATAATCAAACTTAACCAGGAATGAGATATGCTATCGCAACAGGAAAAGAATATTCTTTTTATAGGCCAGGTTGCCGGGAATACTTATTATACGGTTGCATTCAATGGTGTACTTACCCTTTTTCTTCTTAAAATTGGTGTAAAGGAGGCGCTTCTTGGCATTCTTTCAGTAATACCATTTATCGTTGGTATTGCTTCTTCTTTTTTCATTTCCTGGATAGGGAAAAATTATACAAGGCTTCTCAGGCCTGTTGCATGTTTACTCGCAGGTCTGGCATTTTTGCTTCTTCCGCTTTTTCTCGTCACTGAAAAAATTGGTTATTCTGCAAGTGTCATATATTATGCCATTTTTACTTTACTTTTCTGGGCAGGAACCCAGATTTCGTCTCTTGCCTGGTTTCCTGTTGTCCAGCTATGGGTTCCAGAAGAAGAAAGG
>JBMFLH010000052.1:0-14605 GCA_049971295.1 Candidatus Ratteibacteria bacterium
AGGCAAGAGAAAGGGCGAGAAGTGCTGTGTGTATGAACAACTTAAAACAGATAGGCACTGCCATCGGTATTTACGAACAGGACTATGACCGGCGAGTGTATGCGGGTGGTTATAACGGAGGATGGTATCAACTTTTGTACAACCTGAAATATATTTCAAATTATCAAATGTTCAGATGTCCATCAGACCCGCGAAAAGCCGGCTATAACTGGACTCCAGCAGGTAACCTGACAAGTTATGGAACCACGTATGACGTGTACGATGTACCAAAGTTAGAATGGGTGCTTGACGCAAATCCTGCTGGCTGTTATTACATCGGTGAATGCGCAACCGGTTCCTGGTACACCTATGACTACAGGCAGGCAGTATTGAATAACAACCAGACGTACATCCAGAATATAAAAGCATATATTGCAAAGCATAATGGTGGTTCAAATGTTCTGTGGTATGACTATCATGTTTCCTGGATTCCATATTCAGAATTTGAAAGAAGTGCTCTGATTCCTGGTAAAGGATGGTCAGGCACATGGGAAGGAGTATATGCTGGTGGAATATTTTCTCTTGCCCGCAGCAATCAATAAGGGGGTGACAAAATGAAAAAAAAAAGGATTTACCTTAATTGAACTTCTTGTAGTAATAGCAATCATTGCAGTGCTTGCAGCGATGCTACTGCCTGCACTTGAAAGAGCAAGAACCCTAGCAAGGCAATCAGTTTGTATGAGCAATCTCAAACAACTGGGGCTTGCGGTTGGGATGTATCTCAATGACTTTAACGAATATTTCTACCCCACTGTGTGGGGTTGGACGAGCGATTTGGGCACTTATAATGGAACAAGTTTTTTAAGGACACTTGTCCAATTGGGCTATGCCCAGGGAAAAATGGTATATAGTGGTGGAACAAGTGGATCTTTGATACAGGCAGATGGTATTGTTGTGTGTCCTGATGTCAGACGTCCACAGTATGCTTATTATGTTGCAGACTTCAATTATAACTATTATCTCGGGCAGATGGGTACATACGGAAAACTGAAAAGGGTAAGGTTTCCTTCAAAAACAATTGTTTTCTGTGAGGGTTGTTATAGTCAGCGTCATTATGCACCTGATATCTGGACAAATACTCTTAATCAACGCATTTATGGCAGGCACTTTAATTATCAATTTCTTAACTGTCTCTTTGTTGATGGCAGTGTAAGGGCACTGAACTATCACGAATTTGTAAAAGAGAATGTGTTTTATCCTTGATACAGGTCAGGGATAAATTGTTTTCTTGCCTGAAGAGAATAAGTGAGGGTTTTTGATACCTGGATTTGACATTAGATGCTGGAAGTTGTAAATTAACCCTGCCTTTTTAAAATTTTTGATTGACTGTAGCATTGAGAACATATAAAATATCTATTTTAATGTCCGTCAACAGGGATATTACTTTACTCTTTCAAACAAAATTCAAACAAGGAGGCATTATGGAAAAAGGATACAGGTTTTCATTCGGACCATGGAACATTCATACTGGAGCAGATCCATTCGGACCCCCTGTAAGAGAAGAATTTTCTTTTGATGAAAAACTTGATATTGCAGTAAAACTTCAGTTTGATGCAATCCAGTTTCACGATGATGACATTGTCGATGTGAATCTTTCAGCATCAGAAATTGAGAAAAAGGTTAAGGAGATTAAGAAAAAACTTGATGATAGAAATCTTGCAGCAGAATTTGTGGCCCCAAGAATCTGGGAACATCCATTGACTGTTGATGGCACATTTACATCAAACAATTCTGAAGCGAGAAAATACGCAATTGAAAGAACAAAAAAAGCCATTGATATTGCAAATCTTATTGGCACAAAAAATTTAGTACTCTGGCCAGCAAGAGAGGGCTCATACAATCGAGAGGCAAAGGATGCAAAAGTTGCGATAGATAGATTTGTGGATTATCTGAACAAGGTTCTTGAATATGACAAAAACATCAGGATTCTTGGAGAAATGAAACCCAATGAGCCAATGGATGCAAGTTATTGCCCAACAACAGGGCATTTCCTTGCCCTTGCTTCAAGGACAATAGACCCTGAAAGGGTTGGGGTACTGATAGAAACAGCGCACGCAATTCTTGCAGGACTTGAACCATCTGATGAAATGGGGTTTGCTCTTTCTTTTGGGAAACTCTGGGGAATCCATCTTAATGATCAGAATGGTTTGAAGTATGACCAGGATAGAACCTTTGGCGTTGTCAATCCAAGAAGGGCTCTTTCTCAGGTTTATCTTCTTGAAAAGTATGGTTATGGTAAAAACGGCGAATATGTTGGACTTGATGTAAAGGTGCTGAGAACACAGAAAAAAGATGTTTCTTACAAACACCTGCATTACAGCAGAGAGATTTTCCTTACTCTTGTTGATATTGTTAGGTCTATTGATGAAAACAAACTTGAGCAATTAAGAAATGCGCAGGATTATGAAGAAATTGATTACTACATCACGATGAAACTATTGGGAGGCAAAAATGTATAGAATGGGAGAAGAAGAAGTCCAGGAATTAAGAAAAGTTTTTCTGAGCAAACAACTTTTCAGAGTTGGTGATCCTGCGTCAGGGCATCTTGGTGAAGTTGAGAGATTTGAACAGGCATGGGCGAAACACATTGGCACAGAGTATGCTCTTTTAATGTCAGGCGGCGGAACTGCTGCATTGATGTGCGGCCTTGTTGGTTTTGGTATTGGTCCAGGTGATGAGGTACTTATTCCCACATATACATTTATGGCAACAGCCAGCGCTGTTCTTGCAGTGGGCGCAATCCCAGTTCTGGTTGAGGTTGATGATTCCTGTACAATGGACCCGGATGATTTTGAAAAAAAGATTTCACCACAGACAAAGGCTGTGATTCCAGTTCATATGGCTGGTATGCCTGCTGATATGGGAAAAATTTGCGATATTGCAAAGAAACACAATCTAAAGGTTCTTGAAGATGCCTGCCAGGCAGTTGGTGGCAGTTTCAAAGGGAAAAAACTTGGTTCATGGGGAGATGCAGGTGCTTACAGTTTCAATGTTTTTAAGATTATTGGATGTGGTGAGGGTGGAGGGTTTGTTACAAATGACAGACTGATTTATGAAAGGGCATCAATTTTCCACGATAGTGGTACTGCGTTCAGACCCTATGCTGGAGATTTCACAATTCCCATTTTTCTTGGTTTGCAATTTCGCGCCAGTGAAATTATGGGAGCCATTATGAATGTACAATTGAGCCGTCTTGAAGGAATTCTCAAGGACTTGCGAAGGGTGAAAAGAATGTTTATGGAAGAATTATCAGAAATTAGCAGCATTGGTTTTGCAAGATCAAACGATATAAATGGTGACTGCGGTGTTGTTGTCGCATTTAGGTTTGAAAATGAAAAGCAGGCACTGGATTTTGCCCAGAGCGAAGGAGTTTTTGGATGGCGTCCCATTGACAGCAGAAAGCATGTCTGGTTTGACTGGGAGCCAATTGTCAATAAACGCATAGGAGGCCATCCAGCAACCAATCCCTATCATTTCCCGCAAAATGCAAATTTAAGAAAGGACTACACAAAGGAAATGTATCCGAAGTCAATTGAAAACCTTGGCAGAACTGTGTTTATCAGCGTCAACCCTGATTGGTCAGACCAGGAGATAAACACAAGAATTGAAGCGTGCAAAAAGGCAGCGGAGAAACTTAAATAAATGGAGAATTCAATGAAACTTGGATTTTTTGACTCAAATGTTTTCATTGGAAGACCGATGAACGGGATTTTTGGTGCTGTGAAAAGTGCTGATGAACTTCTTCTGGAGATGGAAAAACAGCATATTGGAAAGGCGATTGTATGGCACATTTTTCAGTATGAAGGTTCTCCTGTTGAAGGAAATCGCATACTTGCTCAAGAATTAATAAAGAGTGAAAAGCTTTATGGATGCTGGACAATTCTTCCGCCACAAACAGGAGAGGTAATAAGCAAGGATTTTTTTGAAAGGATGAAAAAAAATAAAATTGTTGCTCTCAATGCTTTTCCAGAATGGCACAGATTTGTTCTGGATAATGTAGGTTTCGGAGAATTTCTTAATGAGGTCTCAGAAAGAAGAATCCCGCTTTTTCTGACAATGGGAAGAACCTGTATTTCCTGGGAATCAATTCACCGTCTGATGAGGGATTTTCCTGATTTAACCTGTGTACTTTGCGACATAGGAATCTGGGGCGTTGATAGATTTACCTGGCCACTTCTTGAAAAATTTCCGCGCTTTTATCTTGAATCAAGTTTGCTTTCTCTTGAAGAAGGTGGAATAGAGGCAACAGTCAAAAGATTTGGCTCTGAAAGAATTGTGTTCGGGACTGGCTTTCCTGTTCGCTATCCAAAGGCAGCGATTCTTAATCTTGTTCATGCAGACATTTCAGAGAAGGATAAGAAAAATATAGCGTCAAACAATCTTGAAAAAATTTTACAAGAGGAACAACTATGAGCACGTTATGGGAAAAATTTCTCGAGAAGGGAAAGATTGATGAATGTCCAATTTATGATATGCACGCTCATATGGGTTCGTTTTCCAGAATTTATTTTCCCTATGGAGATTTTGACCCTGAAATAACAAAAAAGCGGCTTGACAGGGCTGGAATTAAGATGTTGATCTTTTGTTCCCATTGGGCGCTGTTTTCTCCTGATATTGGAAATAAGGCAAATATTGATGTGGTCAGAAAATTGCCGGGGCAGCTTCGCGCGTATTGCGGAGTTAATCCCAATTATCCTGAAATCATTGAAAAAGATGTTGATGAATTTGAAAAATACAGAGATGTGTTTGTGGGTTTCAAGCTTCTTGCTAGCTATCATAGGCTACCAATTACTCATCCGAACTATGTTCCTGCGTGGAAATACGCAGATAGAAAGGGTTTGCTTGTGCTATTACATACCTGGGGTGGAGACCAGTTTAATGGTCCTGAACAGATAAGAATTGTTGCGGAAAAATATCCTGGTGCAAAAATACTGATGGGCCATTCCTGCCATGGAGAATGGGACAAGGCAGTTCAGTTGATGAAGGACTTTCCGAATGTTTATGCTGAACTCTGTGCTGTGGTTGATGATAGAGGTGGGCTTGAAAAATTTCTTGAATCAACCGGTTCCACACAGATTGTTTTTGGCACTGACTGGCCATGGTTTAACCATCACTATTACATTGGTGCTGTGCTTGATGCAGGTGTTTCAGACCAGGATGCTCACAACATTTTCCACCTGAACGCAGAAAAACTTCTTTCCACACTTATTTTTTGAATGGCGAAATTTGGACTGTGGGATGTTGTTCTGATTGCGGTTGTTGCAATTCAGGCAGGCATATTGACATATGTTTCTGACCCGAGGAAAAAATCCCTGATACTGGTTTTCCCATTTCCATTTACTTGTGCCACAATTTCTCTTGGCGGAAAAATTGATGCCACAAATGTGTTAGGGCTCCTCAATCTGGCTCTTTTTACTTATGGCGTGCGGTTTTTTTATTCAAAATTGAAAATGAACATTGTGTTTTCAATAGTGTTTTTCGCTTTACTTTATTGTTTTTTAGCCATTGTTGTTGCAAAGATATTACCTGATGGAGAAATGGTATTCTGGATATCTACGTTTTTTGTAGCAATTTTTGCAATATCTTTGGCTTTGTTGACTGATTGCCCGGTAGAAAATTCTTATAGAACAGACCTGCATCCTTTGATAAAAATTCCGGTTATTGTTGGGGTCATTTCAACGCTTGTCCTGTTAAAAAAGCAGCTTTCTGGTTTTATGACTGTTTTTCCAATGGTAGGGGTGATTGCTGCCTATGAATCAAGATTTATGCTTGCCAGTGTTTGCAGGCAATTACCTGTTTTAATGATATGCCTTGTATCATTGATGATGACATTGAAGATTGTTGCGAATATAACAAATTTCTGGATCGGACTCATAAGTGGCTGGATTGTTTTTCTGATTGTTTTGAAAATCACAGGAAGGTTTTTATGGGAACAATTATGCCTGAAAAAGTTGAACAAATAATGTTTGTTTCGGAGTTTGATAAGACAGAGCAAACATATCTCATTCAAAAACCCGTTAGTGCTGAATACAGTGGTATTGTAATTTATCTGCATGGAGCAACAAACCACCAGCAACAGGGATTTAACAGGGAAATTTTTAATGGAACATTCGGAAAACTAATGGATGATTTTATGGAGAGAAACTATATCTATGTGTGCCCTGAATACAGGGGAGATTCCTGGATGAACCAGGCGGCAGAACACGATTTAATTTTTATTATTGAACAACTTGTAAAAAATTTCAGAACATCGAAAATTTTGTTGATGGGCGGTTCTATGGGAGGTACATCAAGTTTAATTTTTTCAGCAAGAAATCCTCATCTTGTTTCCTGTTGTTTGGCGCTATGTCCTGCTACAGACATGAGAAAACTTTATTACTACTGGCATGGCACTGAAAGGGATCTTCTCGTAAAAACAATTGAAAATGCCTATGGTGGGATTCCTGAAAAATGCGCTGCACAGTATAAAGAAAGGTCGAGTATTTACCTGGTAGAAAATCTTTGCTCAATGCCAGTAGCAATCATTCATGGAGACAAAGACATTGTAATTCCTGTTGAGCACTCAAGAAGATTTATCGAAAAGTCCAGAAATGCAGGTGTGAAGATTTATTATCATGAGATAAAAGGTGGCGACCACGATTCTCCAATAATGGATTTTGCGATTGTAAAAAAGGCAATTAACTGGTTAGAGCTTGCCATCACAGAGCAATAATTACAATAGAAATACAGGCAATGACAAGCCCTGCGATCTGCCGAGTTGTTGGTTTTTCCTTCCAGAGGATGTTTGCCATTATTGTAACAACCAGCAAATTTCCACAGCTGGCAACAGGAAAATAGATAATACCCGGAATTCTCAATATTGCCTGCATTGAAGTAATTCCGCCAGAAATCAGAGCAAATCCTATGATTGAGCCAAGTAAAAACTCATTTTTTTTTATTTTTGTCCTGGTTTTAATGACTGCAAAGGTGGCACTCAGCAGGGCGAAAACATGAAATAGTAATAGATATGAATTGACAGAAGCTCCGCAGATTTCTCCTGCCATTTTCCACGTTGTATCTGAAACACCCGCAAGAAAAAAACTTATCAGAATAAATTTCATCCACATAACTTATTTTTCTCCTGGTTCTTCCTGCAATAGTATGATTGCCAGTGGCACCATTAATAGCCCTATTGCCTGGCGAATATTGGGTATTTCTTTCCAGAAAATCATTGAAGCAAGTATTGGTATAATGAGAGAAAGATTTATGGTAGTCCAGGAGCTGGAAATTTTTCCATATTTTAATGCAGTCAGTAATGCCAGGCGCGAAATGAAAATCGTAATTCCACCAGCAATGGCAAGTAATGTGGCACCGAATGTGATGCTGAAAGTGTCAAAAAACAACAAATAGAAAGACATAAGAATGACTGCTGAAATTCTTTCACAAACAATAATAGCCAATCTATTGCAATGAAGGTGGTTTGCGTGCCTGTATAACAGCGCCGCGCAAGAATAAAAGATAATGCAGAGTATCAGAAAGACCATCTTTATTCGGATTTTTTGGCAACTCTTTTCACTGCTTCTCCCACAGCAAGTGTAACTTCTTTATTAAATGGAGATGGTATGACATAATCAGGGTTCAATTTATTTTCAGGAATAACGCCAGCAATTGCCTTTGCTGCTTCTGTTTTCATTCTTTCAGTGATTTGTTTTGCTCCTGCATCAAGAGCACCCCTGAAAATTCCAGGAAATGCCAGAAGATTATTAATTTGATTGGGATAATCACTTCTTCCTGTGCCCACAATCAATGCGCCTGCCTTTTTTGCTTTTTCAGGCATAATCTCTGGCACAGGGTTTGCCATTGCAAAGATAATAGGGTTTGGCTTCATTTTTTTTACCATTTCTGGAGTAACAAGATTTGGGCCAGATAGTCCTATGAAAATGTCAGCGTCTTCGAGAGCATCGGCAAGGTTTCCTGCCCTGGATTTTATCAAATACCGAAGTATTTCCTTTTTTGCAGAGTTCATGCCGGTTTTTCTTCCTGCACAAATGATACCGTTTCTATCGCACAGGATAATATTTTTAATGCCGTACCTGTGCAGAATTTTCGTGACAGCAATTCCTGCTGCACCAGCTCCGTTAATGACAACTTTTACGGAGCATGGTCTTTTCTCGATGAGTTTCAAACTATTGATAATTCCTGCAAGAACCACGATTGCTGTGCCATGTTGGTCATCGTGGAATACAGGAATGTTAAGTTTTTTCTTCAATTCCCGCTCAATAATAAAACACCTTGGGCTTGAAATATCTTCAAGATTGATACCACCAAACCCAGGCGCAATGGCGCATACTGTTTGAATAATTTTCTTTGTGTTCTGGGTATTCAGACAGATCGGGTATGCATCCACACCACCAAACTCCTTAAAAAGAATTGCCTTTCCCTCCATTACAGGCAGTGCTGCAAGTCCACCGATATTTCCAAGTCCAAGCACTGCACTTCCATCAGTCACAACAGCTACTGAATTTTTTTTGATTGTGTACTGATAGGCAAGGAGTGGATTTTTTTCTATTACTTTACAAACTTCTGCAACTCCAGGTGTATAGGCAATGGAAAGGTCTTCTTTTGTTTTTAATGGAACTTTCATGGAGATGCCAAGTTTTCCGCCATTATGGAGTTCCAGAATCTTTTTTAAAGAAATATCAGCCATGACTTTAGCCCTTTCCGTTAACGATTGACATTGCTTTTTCAATGCCTTCTTTCAAAATTAATTCAATTGCGTCTGCTGCATCTTTCACCATTTGTCTCGCAATTGGTTTTTCTTCTTCAGTAAAATCAGAAAGCACATATTCCACAAGGTCCATTCCTTCAGGTGGCATTCCAATACCAAGCTTTATCCTTGGAAATTCTTCTGTCCCTATGGATTCGATAACAGATTGAATGCCCTTGTGTCCACCGCTACTGCCTTTTTTCCTTATTCTAATTTTTCCCAGTGCAAGATTCACGTCGTCATATACAAGAAGGATTTCGTCTGGTTTAATATCAAAACTGGTGCACAGCGCAAGTGCAGCTTTGCCACTTTCGTTCATAAATGTGGATGATCTTGCAACAATTACAGTTCTTCCGCATATTTCTATTTCAGTGGCACGAAAATACTTTCTTTTCCATGATTTTGTTAAACAGGCGCGGGAAATTAACTCTGAAATGACCTTTGCTCCGATATTATGCCGATTGTTGATGTAGTTTTTCCCGGGATTTCCAAGACCGAGTATGACCACAATTTATTCACCCTTTTCAGTTTCTTTTTTCGCTTCTTTTTCTTTTCTGCGTTCCTCAGCAATTTCCTGCGTGATTACTTTTGGTTGTTGAACTTCTTCTGTTGCAGCTGCGGCAACTTCTTCAGGCGCAGGGACTGTTTCTGCTTTTGGAACAAGGATTGTGACCACAACATGTTCAGAATCAACAAGGGGTTTTATTCCTTCAGGAAATTTGATGTCCCTAACATAGATACTTTCACCAATCTTGAGGTTCGAGACGTCCAATTCAATTGCTTCTGGAAGAGCATCAGGAAGACCTTCAACTTCTATTTCTCTGAGGTCATGTTCCATGATACCACCTTCTTTGATTCCAGGACACTCACCGACCAATCTGATAGGAACGCTTAAATGTACTGGTTGATTCTTGCCTATATGATAAAAATCTATGTGCAGAATTTCTCCTGTGATGGGATTGGTCTGAACTTCTTTCACAATTGTCTTTAGAATATCCTTCTCCCCATCGTGCTCGATTTCAAGGTTAGCCATTACACTGTGGCTTGTCACATGTCTGAGAGTATTTTCTGCTGATTTTTTGTCCACCGCAAGGAGTTTATTTTCCTCACCTGCTCCATAAAGAATTCCTGGAACAAATCCTGTTCTTCTGAGAGTGCGACTGGCACTTTTTCCTGCAGAATTTCTCGTTTTTGCAATAAATTTAACCTGTGTCTTTTCTTTTTCTGCCATTTTTTATTACCTCCTGATGCTTTATATTGCCAACTATTAAGTTTACCATTAAAAGGCGAATTGTCAACTAAACTTTTATGTGGTAAAAAATATTACTATGGAGATATTTTTCAGAAAAGAACTTCTTGAATTCATGGAACCAGAGCATCCAGAATGTCCACAACGGCTTTCGTCAATTGTAAATTTCCTTGGAAAAAAAGGAAAGAATCAACTTCATTCTTTCGAGCAGGTATCAGAATCTTTGCTTCTAAAAGTTCATTCACAACGACTTGTGAATATGGTCAGAAATAACAATTTTTTTGATCCTGATACTCCGAACATTCCAAACATTTACTTCTATGCGTGTTTATCTGCTGGTGGAGCTGTTGCTGCGGCACAGAGCGCGCTTGATAGAAAGGATGCCTGTGCCCTGATTCGTCCACCAGGTCATCACGCGGGAAAAGATTTTCTTGGCGGATTCTGTTATTTTAATAATATTGCAATTGCTGTGACACATTGTTTGAAAACCGTGAAAAAAGTTGCAATTCTGGACCTGGACGGTCACCATGGAAATGGCACAGAATCAATATTTAAGGATGTTGACCACGTCATTTTTATTTCTATTCATCAGCATCCTGCATATCCGGGAACAGGACTGGCAAGTTTTTCAAACTGTTATAATTTTCCTGTGAAACCAAATACCACCTTTTCTGATTATAAAATTTTTCTGGTTGAGGCAATAGGTTTGATAAGAAGATTTGCGCCTGACATTCTTGGAATATCACTCGGGTTTGACACTCATTTAGATGACCCGCTTCTTCAATTGCGATTTGTGGATTCTGACTATTACCATATGGCGAAAATGATTGCTTCAGGAATTTCATGCCCTGTTTTTATTGTTCTTGAGGGCGGTTATGATATTGCTTCTATTGGCAATAGTTTTTTCTGCTTTCTTTCTGGCTGGGAAAAGACGAAAAATTACGTAGGATAACTTTTTTCATTTTTCAAAAATAAGGATATATCTCACTATACAAAAAAGGGCGGCGTAATGAAAAATGTTAGGGTGATTTTTGAACCAGGAATGATTGAGGTTGATGTTCCTGAGGGAAGTAAGATTATTTCTGCAATAGAGCGTTCCGGGATTCCGTTTGAACTTCCATGCGGTGGGAAGGGTATATGCGGAAAATGCGGGGTGGTTGTTGCTGAAGGCGCATCAGCACCAACAGAAACAGAAAAAAAACTTCTTGGTGGCAAGGTAAAATCCGGGTGGCGGCTTGCATGTCAGTCAAGAGTTTATCGTCATTGCAGAATTTTACTTGAAGGAAAAGGTTCTTCATATCACAAGATTCTTACAACAAAGGTTTTGTGTGATATGCCGAGAAATCCCCAAATTGCCAAAAAACACCTGGTGCTTCCACCCATTACCCTTGATAATCCAGTTTCACTACAGGAACAAATTGCCATGTTTCTTGGAGTGGGGGTTGAACAGGTGAATCCACTTTTACTCAGAGAACCGTCTTTATACGAAGGGAATGATTTTACAATAGTGTTTCACAATGGAAGTATTATAGGGATTGAAAAAGGAGATACAACACAACAGATTTATGGCATTGGTTTTGACCTGGGTACCACCACCATGGTTTTGACTGTGTTTGACCTTGTCAATTGCAGGGAGATAATTACCGTAGTCAGACCAAATCCCCAGATCAAATTCGGGGATGATGTGGTAAGCAGGATAGATTTCAGTCTGAAAGAATCCGGGTTGAATACTCTCTGCGGGGTTGTGGTTGACGAAATTAACAAAATGATTGATGAGGCGGTAAAAACTGCAGGTATTAAAAACCACAATATATATCAGTTCGTATTATCAGGTAATACTGTGATGGAGCACATTTTTTTGTCCCTGCCATTGAATACATTAAGTAAAATTCCTTTCAATCCTGTTATGAAAGGACCGGTTGAAGTTTCTGCATATAAATCCGGCTTGCATATCAATCCTGAAAGCAAATTATATATTTTTCCTGTGCTTGGCGGCTTTGTTGGAGGTGATACAACCGGTCTAATTCTTGCCACAGGTATTCACAGATCAGAAAAAATTCAAATGGGCATTGATATTGGCACAAATGGAGAAATTGTTATTGGTAATAAAGACGGAATTATCGCAACATCAACCGCTGCTGGACCTGCCTTTGAAGGAGGAAGAATCACCTTCGGGATGCGGGCCCAAACTGGTGCTCTTGAACGATGCTGGTTTTCTGACGGAAAACTCCACTGGCAAATTATCGGTGGAAATAGTTTAAAGGGAATATGCGGTTCAGGACTGGTAGATTTGATTACAGTTTTGAGGCAGCAGGGGATTATTAATGAAACAGGTAGATTTGATGGCCAATCCGCGTCGCATCTAACAAAAATGTTGAAATCGCAGGATGGAAACCATCTGTTTATTCTTGAACCTGAAAAGCAATCTGTTTACCTCACGCAGAAGGATATCAGAGAATTTCAGGCAGCAAAGGCAGCGATTAGAAGTGGAATTGAGATTTTGATGAAGATTAGAAATGTGGAGATGAATGATATAGAAAACGTGTATCTTGCAGGCGCTCTTGGCAATTTTGTTAACATTGAAAATCTAAAAACATTAAAAATGCTTCCTGATTTTCCTTCAGAAAAAATTATTCCGTCAGGCAATACTTCCCTTGCAGCAACACTGCTATATTTGTGTAATGCTGATTTAAGAAAGGACATCGAATACATTGCAGGAATCACAAAAACTGTTGAATTGTCCCTTTTCCCGTCTTTTCAGGAAATTTTTACAGAAGCACTATTGTTCTGAATCATGAACAATCAGCAAATGCTTGTTTCCATTGCAGTTGACATTCCTGCCAGAACAAGTTTTACTTACAAAACAGACATTCCCCTGGAGCCAGGGCAGAGAGTTCTTGTTCCTTTTGGAAAAAGAAAAATGCTTGGCTGGGTCATAGGTCCAGGAGAAGAAGGTCCCTATCAATATAAAAAGATTTTGAAGGTATACGATAAACGTCCATTGATTCCACAACATCTTCTGAACCTTGCATTTGAAATAGCACAGATGTATTTCTCTTCGGTGGGTTCAGTTTTGGCGATGATGAGCAAGAACCTCAGTTTAAGAAAATTAGAAACAAAAATTGAACCATCATACGATATAAACGCTACTGATTTTGAAAGCGAGATAGCCGACAGGATTTTTGAGAATATTAAAAGTACCGGTGAGAAGATTGTGATTCTGCACTTCAACAGGATAGAAGAAAAAAGGGAATTTTTTCTATCAGTCCCATCAAGAATCAGTGGTTCGTGTGTATTTGTTGCAAGTAATTATCTTGATGCAAAAAAATATGCAGCAGTATTGAAAAATACTTTTGGAAAGAGGGTAATACTTTTTACAGGGGAATCCAGTAAAACAGAAAAAACACTTTACTGGTACAGAATGCTGAACGAAAAAAATCTTATTATTGTCGGGACCCGTCTTGCGCTTTTTACTCCTGTTTCTGACCTGAAAATTCTGATTGTGGATGAACCTTCTGAATATGGTCATAAGGAAAATCAATCCCCTCGTTATACCTCAAGGGAAATTGGAATAAAAATTTCTGAATTGCTGGGTATTTCTGTAATTTTTACAACATGGCAACCAGACATCACTGATATTTTTATGGTAAAGACAAAAAAGGCAGTTTTGGTAGAAACCCAACAAAAAAATTTTCCTAAGGTCGTAATAAGCAGGATTCAGAGCAAAAAACAATACGATATTCTTACAGACACATCAAAACATTTTGTTGAACAATGCGTTCTTCAAAAAGAAAAGGTTGTTATTATTCATAATCTCAAAGGATATGCAAGATTATTGATATGCAAAATTTGCGGTGCATCTGTGTTGTGCAAGGAATGTGGAAGTCCACTAGTGCCTGTATCTGAAAGATTTGCTTTCTGCACAAAATGTAAGAAAATTTTTGATATTCCAGGAAAATGTCCTGCATGTAAAAAGGCAAAGCTCAGTATGAAGAAGTTAGGAGTTCAGAAGATTGCAGGAATTCTGAAAACAATGTATCCGGATTTTCTTGTGGGTGTTCAGGATGATAGCAAAAGTATAGATGCAAATCTGCAAATCATTGTGGGTACGCAACATCTCGTTTCACATCTTGCTGAAATTTCCCCATTTCTCTTGATATTCACTGATGCGGACATGATTGCGGCAGGAAGTGTTTTCAGAAGCGAAGAGAAATTTTTTCTCCTTGTTGAGAAAATCAAGCGGATGATGGAGCCGCAACACACTATCATTATTCAAACCAGAAATCCGGGACTTGAACTTTATACTGATGTTGTTAACAATAATCCTGAAAGTTTCTACAATCGGGAACTTGCGATAAGAGGGAATCTTATGTTTCCGCCTTATGGAGACCTGGTTGAAATTTGTGTGTATGGAAAACACTGGAAAAAAAACAAAAACCAAATGTTTGAAGAACTGAAAGAAAACGGTGAAATTTATGAGGTCTCTGAAAGCGAGGGAAAAACAGTATTTTTATGGAAAATCACAGAAAGAAAACATTCTTTTGTTCTTCTTGAAGATGTGCTTAAAAAAT
>JBMFLH010000053.1:0-14506 GCA_049971295.1 Candidatus Ratteibacteria bacterium
TGCCATCATTACATCTACATGGTCTGATTTGAAATCAAGATAGTAAACATTGCCTGCAGAATCTATTGAGAATCGATGGAAAGATGTTCCAAATCTCGGAACATATAGTACTGCCCGAATGCCCATGAATTCTCCTGTGCCATTATATTCCATTATTGCCGTTGGACCCCAAACATAAAAATCGACTGTATCATTTTGCCCTAATGAAATTTGTTCACTTATTAAAGGTTCTCTAATCATATAAAAATGGTCTTTTTCATCATTGTAAAGGTCGCCAATCCCAATTGGAAAAAGTTTTTCAATATCGCTAAACTTTGCTTGTCGGGGTAATATTAACTTTTTAGAGAAAGAGCCTTTTTTGTTAAAAATAATTATCTCTACTGGTGCCAATATATCGAAAGGTACCTCGGCAGTTCTAATGCTTCCGTCAATAAGTAAGGCAAACTCTTTTGCTCGTTTTCCTGAATTTAAAAATCTGAATGAATATCTTTCTCCATTTTTGTAAGGAAAGGTGCAGAATTCTTTAATTTCAGTTAGTTGAGGATCGATTGTATAAAAACGAGGTCTGGCTGACAAGTGAATATAACCGAGAGAATTACAAGCTAACAAGCTAACAGAAGATTCTATCTTTGAATTGGTTACAGTAAGTTGTTTAAGTAGTGTGTTGATTTTTTCTTCATCTTCTCTTTTTCTTTTTCCATTATTATCATACACTGCTATTGTTCCGGGAATTGACCTATCTCCATAATAACAGACAAAAATCTTTCCCTGAGAGTCCACTGCTATTGATCCTATTCCTTCAAGTTCATCTTCTGTCATCAAAAGAAATTTTCCGTTCCTGCTGAATTTCTTCACTCTTCTGTTTACTGTGTCTGCAATATAAATATCGCCGTAAAAATCAATGTGCAAACTGATACACAATTACAACATGAGAACCTGGCTTATTCAATATGTCTCCTGGGACAAGGTTGGTATCAGGGTCTGTAATTTCATAACCAACCCCATTTAATGTGGAAGTATACTTTCTCCACTCACTCCAGTTATACCCTGCAAGCCTGGCTGCGGCTGAGACAAGTCCTGAACAATCAGTTCCATAACCATTATACTCATCGTCAACTTTTGTAATATCTCCATTTTCATCCGCCCTTCCACCATACCAGCAACCTCCCCATTCATAAGGTACTTCAAGAAATGATGTCAACCATTGTAAATATCTTCTCATAATTTCTGTCTCTGGCCAGGTATCTTCATTTAATTTTCTCACACTGATTCTTACAGCATATTCTGTTGGTCCAACTGTCTCTGGCGGCTCATCACTGTTCTGGCTCCACCTCAGTGTATAATCGGGATGGATATGGTCTGTTGATTTTGCTTGCCAGTTTCCAGGTGTTGGTTCTAAACTGCTTAGAAAATGTTTCTGATTTAATGCGTCGTTTCTCTTGACTCGCACAATGTAACGATGAGTCCCAGCATCCAGTGTAATAGGACCAAAACCCCAGCCACTACATGATAGCAGACAATAGGCAGGATAGTAAAAAAATCGCCTTGTATGACCATTATATGTGTCTTTATGCACAGAAGAAAGAACTGTCTCTTTATCTACAGCAGATTTTATTTCATACCAAGAAAACGTGAAAGGTATTCCTATCCATTCACTAACAGTAATTCCAGAAGAAAGTTTTGGCCAGATATCACTATTCCAGTTGCCAGATGGTACTTGATAATCCCGTGTTCCTGTGCAATACCAGTACCCATCATTGACAAAGTATTGCCCGCTATTACCAGGGTCAAATCCTATCCCACAGAAATAATCCGTGCCATCAAGAGATTCAACCTCAACAATTGCACGCACTGATATTGAATCATTCACAAAAGGATATGCGCGATCAACAATCTGACTATCACTTGTACAGGAATCATTGTGATAATAAACTCCTAATCGGTATTTAGCCACTGTTGCTACAACTGTATCTATCCCTGTCGAATCGTCAGGCGCTGTATAGGATATCTGTATTTCGCATCCACGCCGGCTGCTCTTTGCATATCCTTCTACCCACACATAGGTGTCAGTCCGTAAATTATCAACAATATCATAGGTCTTCGAAATTATTTGATTGTTTTTCTCAGCAGTATCCCACATTTTCAATTTATCTGCCCCATTTGAAATGCTCAAAATAATATAACCCGGCAAATCTGGTGGTTGTGGCTCTCTGATAATTAATTTCACCAGATCATTCTCGTCGGTAACCGGGTGCTCATCCTTATCAAGGGTGGTGTCACTATTATCGTCATCATCATTAAGTGGAATATACAACCCTGTCTCTTTTTCTGTGTTTTCTGATAGGCCGTATGATGGGTCCCAATCCAGATCAATATTAAAAACTGTGATCACCACTGTGTCAATGGCTATTGAATCATCTTCTGATATCTTATATCCTTTCAGAGTTAATTTGATATCTCCTACCTGAGATGAGGTGTCTTCTCCTTTTAAATATAATGTCTTTGAAAGAAATGGATTTGACTGCTCTGGAGTACAACTATAGGTGTATGGGAAACTTCTACCTGTGTATGTCCCTGTTGATGAGTCATATTCCCATAATGATACCTTATCTGCTCCTTCAATTGCTTCTATCTTGAAATGTATCTGCTGTGGCTCTGTCATCTCTACAAATTCAGGACTACCTGTCTCAAGCATGCTCGGACCTATCTTGACCTCTACCATCTGACCTTTCTTGATATACCCCGGTGGCTTCTTCTTGTTTTCTCAATTTGATATTACCCCCCCAGAGATTTTTGTCAAGATATGGCAGTTAAACCGAGTTTTCTCCATGTCTGAAACAACCGGTCCTTCTATCTGAAACGAATCTACCTTACTTTTGCCAAATATGGTGGTATTTGATATTCCTGTTGCCCAGGAGGAAACAAAGGAAACTTTTTTCTGCACCGACGCCACCAACTTTCTCAACTTCTTTATCAAAAAGGATGTTATAATTATTTCATGGAAAAATTTGATATCAATCGATATTTTGGAAAAAGTTTTTGTTGTCCTTGCTGCCATAGCAAGCATGAAATTCCAGTGAAAAAAGTGTTAACAAAAACAGGAGCGATTTTTTTGTTGCCTGCTGTTATTTCAGACATGATAACAGGAAAAAATATTCTAATTCTTTGCGACGATAATACTTATAAAGTAGCGGGTGAAAAATGCGAAAAGATTCTTTCAAAATCTCTCAATGTTTCCTGTCTGATTCTTTCTTCAGAGAAAAACAAGAAAATTTACGCTGAAGAAAAATACTTTCCTTTGATTTTGAAAGAATTAAAAGATAAAGATGCGATGATTACGGTTGGTTCAGGGACGATCACAGATTTAGGAAAGTATGCAGCAGATAAGATGAAAATTCCTGTCATCTGTGTTCCCACCGCACCTTCTATGAATGCTTATACATCAGGAGTTTCTGCATTTATTTCAGGGACATTGAAAAAGACTGTGCCGGTAAAGCCAGCGATTGCTGTTGTGACAGATTTAGACATTGTTTCTAATGCTCCAGTTGAAATGGTGAAGGCGGGCTTTGCCGACAGTCTTGCAAGATCCTTTGCAAACGCTGACTGGAAACTTGCCTGTTTATTTACAGGAGAAAAATTTTGCGCGCTTCCTTACGAGATAACAAAACAAATTGAAGCAGCCTATATTGACAAAGCAAGGCAAATTGTCAAAAGAGATAAGCGGATGATCTTGAAACTTATGCAGGCGCTCCATCTTGGCGGTATTTCAATGATTATTGCTGGTAGTTCTTCTCCTGCATCAGGAGGGGAGCATCTTATTTCGCACTTTCTTGATATGGTGGCACATAGAAGCAAAAAAGAAAATTTTGCACTCCATGGATTACAGGTTGGCCCTGGTGTGATTATTTCAGCGACAGTTTACGAAAGGTTGAACACGCTTGGTCTTTCTGACATCCAGTATTTACTGAAAATCCATAAATTAGAAGAACATTTGAACGCTCAGGAATTTATCAGAAAAAATTTTGGTATTGAAGAAGAGTTAAACAAAAAATTGTTGTTGCTTCACGAACTTAGAAAAAAACTCCCGCTTCTATGGGATGAATTAAAAAAAGAAGCATTTCCCATGGTGAAGAGGTCTGAAGAAATAAAAAATGTATTGAAAAGTGCAGGTTGTCCATTAAAATTTTCAGAGATTGGCGTTGACAGGGAACTTGCCTATCAAGCAATTAACTACAGTCGTTTTATCAGGCCGCGACTTACAGTTTTTGATATCGCAGGAGAACTCGGACTACTTTCTGATGTCGCTGAGCAGTTTTCACGATAAAAAATAAGATTGAAATATTGATTCTGGAGGCAAAATGGAGCCAGGAGAAACAT
Source organism: Candidatus Ratteibacteria bacterium (assembly GCA_049971295.1). GTDB lineage: Bacteria > Ratteibacteria > UBA8468 > B48-G9 > DTJG01 > DTJG01. The sequence continues at coordinate 4,378 of JBMFLH010000053.1, forward strand.
TTACGCTGGCACTTGAAAGAAAAGAAATAAAAGGAAGGGTGCCTCATTTTGAACTCGTATTTTTTCTTACGATGGAGGCATTTGGAAAAGTTCACCCTTCTCATAGAAATTATTCCCAGTGGGAACAGATGAGTGAAAAAGAAAAACAACTTCACAGAAAAGATATGGCAGAAATTTATGTGAAAACAGCAGAAACATTTAGTCATAGCGCAATTTTTCTTCATCCAAATCCGTCAACAATTGAAGAAACAATTCGTTTAATAGATATAGTAAGAGACATGACAGGGAAAAAATACTTTCTTATGATACACGGAGATGCGACATTTGGCATACCATCAGGCAGTCATATGATGGAATTTGTTGAAAGAATTGCCGATGAACCCCAAAAAGTAAAACAGGAAGCAGAAAAGATGGTAGAGGATGCATTGAAAAGGGCAGAGGTGATAAAAAGCAAAACATCACTTGATGGCTTTGCTCTTTGTTCTGATTATTGTTTCAATTCAGGTCCTTTTTTAAGTCCTGCAATGTTTTCGGAATTTATCACACCCTATCTTGCAAAATTGATTAAGGGATACAGGGATATGGACTTTTATACTATCAAGCACACAGACGGAAACATTATGCCCATCATTGACCAGTTAGTTCAGGCAGATCCCCATGCTCTGCACTCTCTTGATCCTCAGGCAGGAATTGATATAAAAGCAGTTAAGCAGCTCTACGGCGATAAAGTGTGTTTAATAGGAAATGTGAATTGCGGGCTTCTTCAGACAGGAACAGACCAGGAAGTGATTGAGTCATGTCTTTATGCATTGAAAAATGGGATGCCAGGATACGGTTATATTTTTTCAACATCAAACTGTATCTATACAGGAATGGCGCTGGAAAGATACAAACTGATGTTAAGCGTGTGGGAAAGATACGGAGATTATTAAAAAACAATTTTCAACATTAAAAAGGAGCAAAATGATTAATCCAAAATTTATTTCAGGAATACTTCCTGTAACAAAGTCCAGATTTACTGAAAGGCAACTGGGCCATTATCGAGTCTGCGGGCAAGCAACAGCGGTCAGGGCAGGTTGTCTTTCAGGTGCTTTTATCGGAGTGAAAAGTTCAACAAAAACTGTTGAAATTGAACTTGAAGTAAAAGGCAGAGCAAGAAATTATCTTGGGCTTGACGTGGAAGTTGACAAAGTGGTGATAAAATCAGTGAGAATGGATTTGCTACCAGAAATGAAAAAAATCGCATTACATCTGGCAGAGTTTCCTGATGAAAAAGAAAGACAGATTAAGGTTTATTTACCTGTTTCTGTTGAAATTGACATTATTTCTTTCAGCGCAGACGGTGAGCCCCTGAAGAGACCGGAAAAAAAATTGCTATTCCTTGGAGATTCTATTACGCAGGGCATGGACGCTGTAAGCCCTTTATGCACATATCCAGTGGTATGCGCGAGAATCCTGGACATGGACTTTATCAATCAGGGTGTTGGTGGTTATGTTTTTGATGCTGGTTCCCTTGATGAGAATTTTCCATTTGAACCTGATATCATTATAGTTGCTTATGGAGTTAATGACTGGAATAAAGATACTTCTACGCAACAAATAACACAGGCAGCAATACTATATCTTGAAAAACTAAAAAGCATTTTCAGAAAATCCAGAATTTTTGCCATCACTCCCATCTGGACAAACATAGAAGACCAGAAAAAATCATCAGGGACAATTCAGGATGTGAGAAACATCATTGAAAAGGCAGCAAAAAAAGCAGGATGCACTGTTATCAATGGTCTTTCTCTTGTTCCGAACAACAATTTTTATTTTGTTGATGGTATACATCCCAATGAAACAGGTCATCTGGTTTATGGGGTAAACCTTGCCTGTGCAATTCAGGAACAACTCAAATAAAATCAACGGGAGGAGAAATGAGAGAGGTAAAACTTTTAAAACATGACTGGAAATTTACAAAGGAGGATATTCCTGACGCAGTAAAATTGAGTTTTGATGATTCAGAATGGGAGTCAGTAAGAATTCCTCATGATTGGGCTATTAAAGGTCCTTTCAGTCCAGAACATGATGTACACACCCTGACCATTGAATACAAAACAGGGAAAAAACAGGTAGATTTTACAGGTGAGACAGGTGGGCTTCCTCATGTGGGAAAGGCATGGTATCGTGTAAAATTTTACCTGCCGCCAGATATTAATACAAAAAGATCGAGGATTGAATTTGATGGGGTGATGAGTCACTGTCAGGTGTATTGCAATGAAAAATTTGTGGGTACATGGCCCTATGGATACTCATCCTTTGCTTTTGACATTACTGAGTTTGTAAATCCAGGCGAAAATTTACTGGCTGTTTTTGTTGATAATAAGCCAGTTGCTTCGCGCTGGTATCCAGGAGCAGGAATTTACAGAAATGTGCGGCTCGTCATTACAAACCCTGTTAATATTGCGCACTGGGGAACTTACATTACAACACCATTTGTAAGCGAAAAAAGTGCAACAGTCAGCGTGAAAACAACCATTGAAAACCACACTGGAAAAATAGTGCCAGTGGAACTTGAAACATTGATTCTAAATTCTGAAGGAAAGGAAAAAGCATCAACACAGAGCAAAATGGACATAGGGCAGGTGTCTGAATTTCAACAGGAATTGACAATCAATTCACCATCATTATGGGACATTGAATCTCCTAACCTTTATACCTCACGTTCAATTGTAAGAATTCAAGGTGAAATCGTTGATTGTTATGAAACCGTATTTGGGATACGGTCAATGGAGTTTCATCCAGAAAAAGGATTTTTTCTTAATGGGAAACATGTGAAGTTTCAGGGGGTCTGTTTGCATCATGACCTCGGCCCGCTTGGCGCAGCAGTAAATAAATCAGCGTTGAGAAGGCAACTGATGCTTTTGAAAGAAATGGGATGTAATGCAATAAGGACAAGCCATAATCCTCCTGCGCCTGAATTACTTGAGTTATCAGATGAAATGGGTTTTCTTGTGATTGATGAAGCGTTTGATGAGTGGAAAATTCCAAAACGACAAAATGGCTATCACATTATTTTTGACCAGTGGGCAGAAAAAGACCTGCGGGCGATGATACGAAGGGACAGAAACCACCCATCAGTAATGATGTGGAGCATTGGTAATGAAATTCCGGAACAGAAAGACCCTGCGGAAGGACCAAAACTTACAAAATTTCTCCATAACATTTGCAAGGAAGAAGACCCGAGCCGGCCCACGACATCTGCCTTCAATATGGCTTTTGATGCCATAAAAAATGGTCTGGCTGAAATTGTGGATATTCCTGGCTGGAATTATCAACCGCACAATTATGGGAAACTCCATCAATTATTGCCGAAAAAACCAATGTTTGGAAGTGAAACCGCATCCTGTATCAGCAGTCGAGGGGAATATGATTTCCCTGTAGAAGAGGAAAGGGGAACCAAAAGGAAGACACTTCAGGTAAATAGTTTTGATTTTTGTTCACCCACATGGGGTACGATTCCTGACTTTGAATTCAGATCTCAGGATGAGCATCCATTTATTATGGGAGAATTTGTCTGGACTGGCTTTGATTATCTTGGAGAACCAAATCCTTATTTTGAGGAATGGCCGAGCAGAAGCTCTTACTTTGGTATCATTGATCTTGCAGGAATTCCCAAGGACAGGTTTTATCTTTACCAGAGCAAGTGGGCAAGTAAAAAGACCCTTCATCTTGTTCCTCACTGGACATTTCCTGGCTATGAGGGTAAACCAATTTTTGTTCAATGCTATTCAAGCTGGGATAGAGTTGAACTTTTTGTTAACGGGGTATCTCAGGGGATACGAGAGAAATGTGAAATGGCACTGATAAACAGGTATCGTCTGGTCTGGAATAATGTTGTATATGAACCAGGGCAATTGAAGGCAGTTGCCTATGATAAGGATGGAAATATCGCAAAGGAAGTGGTTGTTTATACAGCAGGAAAGCCAGCAGCAATAAGACTGGTACCCGATAAAACACAGATTTTACCAGATGGCGAAGACATGGTGTTTATTTATGTTGATGTCATAGATGAAAAAGGGAATCTATGTCCATTTGCTGACAATGTCATTGGTTTCAGTGTGGAAGGTGGTGGAGAAATTGTTGCCACAGATAATGGAGATCCAACATCAACAGAGCCATTTTCTTCTCATTTCAGAAAGGTATTTCACGGTAGATGCATGGTCTGTATTCGTTCTACAGGAAAAAGCGATACCATCAAGGTTTCCGCTGAATCAAAAGGATTGCGAAAACAACAGATTGACATAATAGTTAAGTAGGATGTCTATTCCAGAATCAGTTTTCGTTTTTTATGGTGATCAGCAGCACTGACTAAGCAGGACTAAATGTTTTGTTTCCACCGACAGTTCGCTTTACGACTGGTTCATAAGAATTGCTATAGTGTGGACTGAACCAGAACAGTTCAGTTCTGACCTTTTTGCTGTATTTTATGATCCTGTAGCAAAAATATGCTGCAGGCCACAGAGATTGACTTATGACGGTGAAACAGAGCATTCTCCTATTGTCGCATTCTATGGGGAAGACAATCTTGTCAGTATTTATGACAGGGTTCATTTGGATGTTTTTGAAGACAAAGTGCATTTGGCGTCAGGGAAAAATGTTAATGTGCCCATTGTGAAAACCGCAACAGCTGACCTCGCATTTTTTATGTATACCATTACAGAAGATGTGTCATTTGAAACAGGTAGTTTTATCATTACCCCATTTAATCCTTACATTGGAAGTCCTGCAGAAATTTACATTACGATAGAAAACACCGGGAATACTGTGCTTTCAAATATTCCTGTATATTTTTACGCAGGGGACCCTGCCAATGGTGGTATTCTTATAGGAAGTGCCACCATTTCTTCAAAACTTGCACCTGGTGACAAAAAAACAGTATCTGTCGAATGAGAGATTCCACCTGTATCGCAGCCAGTAAGTATCTATGCAGTGATTGACCCTGACAGAACTCTTTCAGGAGAAATTTCCTCAAACAACATAACATCCATTGATTGTATTTTTCCTGATTTGGAAGCAACCTGTCTGACAGGAAGTTTTATCACAGAAAATTTACTCTTTATCGCAGGAACACTACAAAATATCGGCTCATTGCTTTCGGGGCAGTTTCTGGTGGAAGTTCGCAGAGACAGTCCTGAAGGCGAGCTCATATATCAGGAAACAATCAATCAACTTCTACCCAATGAAATCAAGCAAATTAACTTTCTCTGGAGCACAACAGAACCGATAAATAATCTTTACCTGTATTTTATTGCAGATGCGCACGATACACTCAGAGAATATGATGAAACCAACAACGTCTATGTGCTTAAATTAAACCCTTCGCTTCTTATGGGAGATATTAACAATGATGGAGAAGTGGACATTTCAGATGTGATACTGTGTTTGAGAATGGCAATAGGGCTACCGTTGATGGTCAACAGCCGTCAATACGACCCACCGTACACAGACCGATTGAAGAAATTAGCGGATATGAATTCAAGACGGACCATTGACATATTAGATGTAATTCTTATACTTCGCAAAGCCATAGGACTGAACTGATTAAAGGTATTTATGTATTTCTTGATATTCAGGAATGCTCATTGGTCCCTGATGCGTGCATTTTAGTGATGCTGTGATACTTGCAATTTTTCCGCATTCCTCAATGTTTTTGCCCTGACAGAAGCATGCGATAAATGCTCCTGCGTAGGTGTCGCCTGCGCCTGTTGGATCAACGAGTTTTACCTTCAATGCTGGAATTTTAATCATACTGCTATCAGTGTAAATTTCAGAACCATTTTCACCCTTTTTCATTACGACAATTTCAATACCATCATTGATAAGTTTTTTAACAATAGAACTGATTTTTTTGCCTTCAAACAATATGTGCATTTCTTCTTCAGTGGTAAAAAGAATTTTTGTGTGCTTCAAAAAGAGGTTAATTTTCTTAATGCTGCTGGTGAAGGATGCCATTTCTTTTCTGATATTAGGGTCAAAACTCACCCTGGCTTTGTTATCCACAGCGATTTCAAGCGCTTTTTCACATGCCTGAAAGCTTGAACCGGATATAAAAAGGGAACTACCTGTGATATGAAAAAATTTTGTTTTTGAGAAATAACTCTTTTTAATATCAGACGGCTCAATAAGCCCTGCTGCTCCTGGGTGAAAAATAAATTTTCGACTTCCGTCTGCAAGATACCTTACAAATGCAACACCAGTAGTGGTTGAACAGGTTCTGATGCAGGATGTGTCAACGCCATCTTTTTTTAATCTCTGAACAACAAGTTTTCCAAAATCGTCGTTGCCAAGTACACCAACAATGCCTGTTTTTACCTTTTTGCAGGATATGCGGCTGACAGCAGAGATAAAAATTGCAGGCGCTCCGCTTGGATACGGTCCAAGAAAAATTCCTGGTTCATCAAAAGGCGTAGTATCTTTCCTCATAATTTCAACCAGAATTTCTCCAATAGTAATCACTTCGGCTTTCATTTTTTTCCTCCATTCGCAAACTTATAGTTCTTTGAATTCAAAATCAGGCACATAATGAAAATTAAAATATAAGAAAAAGCGCCTGTCAAAAACACGTCACTGAATCCATTGATTTTTGCAATCATCATGGCAATAATGGAGCCACATACCGACATCAAACCATTGACTGCCCACAACCAGGGAATGATATTTTCTTTCTGATATTCAGTGACCATCCTCATACCAGAGGGAAATGGAATACCCATAAAAAATCCTGCCGGCAGAATCAAAATCAAACATATAAAAGCTCTGATAAATCGCGTCTGTTGAATACAGGCATCAAGAATATGCTGTAAAAAAGCAAAATAAAAAAATACAGTCGCCCCAATCAGAACGCTTGCAATCGTAATTTTTTTTAATATCCCCGTTTTCCAGAACTGGCTGATATAACTTCCTGCTCCACTTGCTGCAAGCAACCCAAAAAGAACGATACTAACTGCAAATGTGGGATGTCCAAGAAATAGAATAAACTTCTGAATCAGCGCAACCTCAACCAGCATATAGCCAAGACCAATGATGGCAAAATAAAGAACAAAAAAAGAAATTATGAAATTTTTATTGCAAATGTCCCGGGCATTTATTGAAATCGCAGTCAGCATACAGCCGATCGAAACAAAAATAATAATAAATAGAAGTATCTTGAACTGCCGGGGCACTCTATAAGTCAAATCAAGAAAAAACGGGCTTTCATCAGAAACAGGATTAAGATTGACTGGCTCCTGAAGCATGGAATTGATTGTATTTACAAATGTTTCTATATCAACAAAATCATCAAATTTGTCAAACGGTGATTTTGCTACTATATCGGGAATAAACACAGGAATCAATCCAATTTCTTCAGCAAGGATTTTTGTCTTTATCAGTCGCTGGCTGGAAAAATTTTCTTTGCCAGCAATAAGAATATATCGATACGGCGTTGTTTCAAACATTTGCTTCGGGCACATAAAAACCATCAAATGCTTCAAGGCAGAAAAGTCGTGTGTCTTATTGAATATCTGAAGAAATGTGGCAAAGCCCCGAAGGAGCAAAAGTTCATTCTGGGTAACAAACACAATCATCCCATCTTTTTCAAGTTTTTCAAGATAATCTGAGAATGCCTCTTTTGTATGGATGTATCCTTCTGTAAGAACACCTCCCACACTTTGTCCTGTTGCGCTTTGAGTCAGAGCCAGGTAAATCACATCGTATTTTTCTTTTGTCCTTTTTACAAAACTTCTTCCATCGTCAAGATAAACTTCGACACCAGGATACCTGTAGAGATTTCCATTGAATTGCGCAAATTTATCCATGATTGAAAACATTGAAGGATTGACTTCAACACCAGTGATGTTATTACTACCACCAAGAATTGAAACGAGAATGTCAATCCCTCCGCCAGGACCTATTGAGAGAACTTTTGGGTGTTGTAGGTCCGCAAAAGGAAGATAAAAGACAGTATTTTTCAGATAATTGACAGAAGACAAATTTCCATCAAAAAGGTGCATTGTAGTTGGGACATCACCATCTGTGTAAATGTATTTGATGCCTGTTAATTGGGGGAATTCAACGACATCTGTCCTTGCAAAGGCATTCCACTCAGTATAAACAATTGAACCGTTTGATTGGTCAATAGCGGCAAAAAGCGGCTTTACAATGTGATTGTTTTCAGCCGATATATAAGGTATGTCAAAATATTTTTCCTTATGATTTACGATAATAAAAAGTAGAATCACTGCCAGGGTCGTTATTGAAAGGAGTGTTTTTCTTATTGATTTTGAACCAGATACTCCAATGGTTGCTCCAAAGACGCATATTGCGCCGGCGCCGAAGCAACTATTGATTCCACCAATTTTTAATAACAACAATACTACCAGACATCCGGTTCCAGCGCCAGCAAGGTCAGCAAAATAAATTCTGCCACTGAATGAGCCATAATTTTGAAAAACGCATGAAAAAAAACTTCCTGCAAGTAAAAATGGAAGAAACGGAACAAAAGAAACAACCGTGTATCTGGTAAGAAAATCCTTCACAGGGCTTTTAAAAAGAAGTATGATGCATATCGGCATTAAAATTCCAGTAAGAATCGAAAGAATAAAAATCATATTTTCTGGCTTAACACGGGATTGAAACTTTTCCTGAATGAATGCCCAGAGTATTCCTCCGCAGCCAAGCCCACACATGCTCATTGAAACAATGAGAAAAACAAAATGATATCTCAGAAGTACAGAAAACACGCGCATCAAAGATATCTCAAATATTAAAACAGAGAGGGACAGAAAAAAAACAGTCAACAAAATTTTCTTTGGCATTGTTTATGGTTCAATGGGTCTCACGCCAGCAAGTTTATGGTTTTTTCCTACGGTATAAAGTCGTTTCAATTCTTCATCTGTGTTTTCCCATGCATTAACGACCTTTCCTACAACAAGCGGACAATCCCCTGGCTTTGTAATTTCAACCAGTTCACATTCAAAATTTGCCACTGCATCAATAAGTATTGGCGCATTTACAATTGTTGCTTTTTGAGTTTTTAATCCAGATTCCTGTATTTTGTCTCTGCTGTATCCGTGAACACTTCCTGCAAATAGGGTTTCTTTTGCCATTTTTTCCGACGGAAAACTTACGACAAATTGCTTTGTTTCAAGAATGTTTTGATATGTGCATGCACCTTCATCAATTCCCAGCACAAACATAGCAGGTTCGCTGGAGGCAATTGTCACCCATCCCACAGCCATGACATTGTTTTTGCCCTGCTTATTCTGTGTTGTTACAAGCACCACCTGTTCAGGATATTTTCTTAAAAGCGCCTTTTCAATATCTGCTGGCTTCTGCATTTTTTCTCCCCTGTTTGGAACAATATTATCTTAACATATGTTTTGCTCTTTTTAATTAGCAAAACAGCATGAAGCGCTGTAACAGAAAACCAAATACAGAAAAATTTTTCAAAATATTATGATATACTTAATATACAACAGTATTTTACAAAGGCAGGAGAAATCTTTTATGACAAAAGAAAGTCAGAATTCTTCAAAAAATTCAAATCTGCCATTGGATTTAACATTTATCACAAACGAACCAGAAAAAACCCTTAAAGATAGATTTACACAACTGATAAAGGATTGTAAGTTTTTTGATTGTCTGGTTGCCTATTTTTATTTAAGCGGATTTCATGCATTATATAAACCACTTGAAGGGAGTGAGCGGATAAGAATTCTGGTAGGCATTGGCACAAACAGAGAGACTTACGATTTAATAAGCACTGCAAAAGACGGTTCATTTTCACACCACGAAACAAAACAAAAAATTGAAAATCTCGTGGAAAATGAATTAGCCGATTCAGATGATAGCCTCTCAATTGAAGAGGGGATTCAAAAGTTTATTGAATGGATAAGATCAGGGAAAATTGAAATAAGAGCCTACCCATCTCAAAAGCTTCATGCAAAATTATATATTATGACCTTTAAAGAGGGTGATAGAGACATTGGAAGGGTTATAACCGGTTCAAGTAATTTTACTCAATCTGGACTTCAGGATAATCTTGAATTTAATGTGGAGCTTAAAAACGCTTCCGATTACGAATTTGCAAAACAGAAATTTGAAG
>JBMFLH010000054.1:0-13492 GCA_049971295.1 Candidatus Ratteibacteria bacterium
TGGTGCTCAGTTTGTTGGAGCGGTTTCTTCCAGTGTCCCTATCAGTGAAGAAAAAAAGAAACAGGCGTTTGACCTTGGAGTAAAACTTGCCTCTGCGATCAAAAATAGAAAAATTTTCCCGGCTCAGACAAAAATCATCCAGCAGGGGAAAGCACATTTCAAAAACCTAATGATGGCAAGGAAAATTGACTGGCAGGGAGAATATGATTACTGGAAAGAAAAAGGATGGCTGTGAAAAATTAAGTATGAAATATCAAAGGACCATGCTTGTCCTTAATGGTCAATATGTAAAAAAACTTGATTATAAGGTGTTGCCTGTATTGAAACCATCAAGGCACATCATATTAAGCGATGCGCATCCTGAATGGAAATTTCAACTTCATAATTACCTGATTTTTCACCAAAACAGATTCTGGTGCATGTGGAGTTTTGGCCCAGAAGAAGAAGCACGCATAGGTCAATCAGTTCTCTATTCAACCGGTTCAGATGGAATTTCATGGGAGAAACCACAATTTCTTGCAGAACCACAGGATAAAGGTTATGGATACATCGCAAGAGGTTTCTGGCTATATAAAAATGATTTTCTTGCGCTTTGCGCTTATTTTACAGGGCCAGGTGCCTTTGGAAAAGGGAAAAAACTTGCACTTCACGCATACAAATGGAAGAACAGAAAATGGGAATTTTTGGGAGTTGTATTTCATAATGCCATCAACAATTTTCCTCCACAATTGCTTCCTGATGGAAACTGGATGATGACAGGCAGGGACGTTTTGATGAATGTTTCTGTCCTTATTGGAGGACAACAGTCCTTTAACCAGTGGCAGAGATATCCAGTTGTAAAACAAAAAAACAGATTTAATTTTTTACCTGATGAACCATTCTGGTGGATTTTGGAAGATGGCAAGATTGCAATGTTTTTGAGGGATAACAGTGGCAAACGGCAAATTTTCAGATGTTTCTCAAAAAATGGTAGAAAATGGACAAACCCGGTGAAAACAAATTTTCCCAATGCTACAAGCAAATTTTTTGGCCTTACCACAAGCCGAAAATTCAGAGTATTTATTTCAAACGCGAATAGAAATATGAATGTTTTAAGACGTGAGATGCATCTATCTATTTCAAATGATGGAAGAGTTTTTACTGGCATCGCAAAAATTGATATTCCAACAGATGGAAAAGCAACGCTTCAATATCCACATGCAATGGAATACAACAACAATTTACTGATTGCCTTTTCAAGAAACAAAAGAATTATTGAATTACTAACCATCCCGCTTGAAAGGATTGAAAAATTATTCAACTTTTAAAAGACCTGCCCGGAGGCAGAATGAAAAAAATGATTTTTATGCTCTATGCAATGGCAGTTTCATTACACGCGCAATCAGAAACGATACTTTTTAAACAGGAAGTATTCCCTTTTACAAATCCAGGCTTTGAGCATCTTTCAACTGGCTGGAATATCAGACCAACTGAGAAAAAACAGCCCCTTCCGGATGTGGTCTATTCTTTAGAAAATATTGCATGTGAAGGTCAGTATTCATTTGCCATGACATTGAATAAAAGAACAGGGACTTACATACCCCGCTCATTTCAGGTTGAAAAAGGGAAAAAGTATTATATCAGCGCAAAAATCAAAACCATTGGGCAGATTACAGGTACATTCAGGGTTGTATACGGTGCCATTGGTGAACCATACGCAAACCGGGTTGGGCCTGATTCTGACTGGACAGTTGCTGGCGTAACTTTTGTCGGAGGAAAACACATCTACGGATACGGAGAACCAAAAAATCCTGATCCGAATATTTCATACTGTGAACTGCGTCTTGAAGCAAATGGCATTGGGACAGTATACTTTGACGATATTAGGGTTTATGAAATGAAAGAATACGGAGAATATGTCAGGTTCAAATTGCTTCAACCTGAGAACACACAATATAGAGTAAAAATTCAAGGGCTCTATGGACCACCAAACTGGTATTTTACAATTGCTCCAAAAGAAATATTTTTATCAAACACTTCAAGTGGCTGGATTGATTTATCCACTTATGACCAGTTTAAGGGAAGGGGTACTGTTTATGCTGGATTTCATTTTGAACCTGTCCAGGGAGAAAAGTTTGAAATGATTGAGGCAGGCATTGATTTTGCATATATGCCGGATGAGGCCTGCATCATAAAAAACGTTACAAGAAAAACACCAGGGAACATCATCGGCGTGATGATGCCAAAATCTGAAAATAATCCTGATAAATTTTTGAAGGGCTTTGCGCTTCTTGACCAGGATATTATCAAAAGAAATCAGTTTGTAAAATCCCTGAGTTTACCACCTGTTGCCCTCAAGAAATTTTATCTGGAAGCTCATCTTAAAGGATTTGGGTCAGTGTTTTCAGACCCTGTGATGGTGGAAACTGAAGTTAATACATTGCATACAATGGGTTTCAATGCGCTTGACACACAGTATTCAGGACTTGCAGGAATTTATAGACAGGTCGCAGAAAAATACCACATGGCTCAAACACACCATACATTCAGAATTGGAAGATTGCCCCAGGACCCTGTAAGCAAAAATGTGATTTTTGACCTGACAAAAATCAGACAGGCATGTTCACAATTTGTTGAAAATTCCCTTGAAAATCTAAAAAAACAGGATCCTGACCAGATACCTATCATCAAGTTTATTGACACCGGAGACGAAATTGCAGGCGAACTATTTGGCGGCATGGAATACGAGCAGGGATACAGAGAATACCTTAAGTCTCAGGAATTAAAACCATTGGATTTAAAAAAGAAAAACTGGGACGATGTGAAAATATATGGCTCCTGGAGCTGGAGAAATTCCTGGAAAATGAGACCCTCTGATAGAACTGCTATTGACTCGTGCATAAATTATTACTGGACACTTCGCTACTGGAACTACGCCACAGCAAAAGTTTATAGTATTCTTGCAGAAGAAATTATAAAAAGAATGCCATCTCTAAAAGTAAGGGTAAACTTTGGCCCACCGTGGGCTTACGGATATTGCTCGTATATGCGTGGGGCTGAAATATGGGAATTTGCCAGACAGAACAGTGTCACTGACTTCTGGAACGAGGACTGGCTCAATACGTCTGGATGGAGAAATGCAGGTATTCAGATGGTTTCGTATCTTGTAGACTTAAGCAAAAGTTGCGCCAGGTTAAATAATGCTGATGTCAGCGCATTTGTGATGCCAGTAAGTGGCAAGGAAAATATTCAGTTGAAACTTGCATCTGTAATTGGAAAGGGCGCAAAGAAAATTGATGTGTACAGATACGGTCCCGCATACTGGTCTCCTGATAGCTGGTCTGGCAATACTGATATGGCACAGGGTATTTCATATTTCACCAGAGTTCTGGAAAAAGCAGAACACATCCTTTTTCCTGGAAAACTTAGAAAAGCAGAAGTTGCCATTATATGGTCTGCAAGCGAACCAGTGTGGACAACAGATGATGCCAGTTTGTGGAATCAACAGTTGCTTTATCTTGCTTTACAGCACAAACAAATTCCAGTGGATTTTATTGATGAATTGATGGTGGAACAGAACGCATTAAATCAATACAAGATTGCTATATTATCAAGTCAATATTTAAGAAAATCTGCAAAAAAGGCGATTGCTGATTGGGTATCAAATGGTGGGAACCTTTGGGTTGATGGTATCCCGGCAACAGGAGATGAATACGGTCAGACCTGCGAATTGCTTTTGCCTGTCATTGGAATCAACGACATCACAGTGGTTGATAGTGCAATTGGAAGGTCCATGAATCCACAGAACGGAGTTAATCCATCTGTCATTCCAGGTACTATAAGAATTATTCAATCAGATGAGACAATTCCAGCAGTCGGAAGAAAAATTCTTTTTTCTTTGAGAAATCCAGAAAAAACAAAAGTCATAGGTGTCTGGGAAGATAATAGACCATCTGTGATTGAACACAGGTATGGAAAAGGCAGGGTATTTTATGTTGGCACCTATGCAGGACACTCCTACAACAGTTCTGTTGAAAGGATACCCGGGAAAATTGAAACTGGCTACAGGGAAAATGAAAGAAAACTCATTACTGATTTTGTCCTTGGTTGCGGAATTCAAAGACCTGTCTGGTGTTCTGTGGATTGTGTTCAGGCAGATTTGCTTGAAAGTAACGAAGGTATTGGTATTGTTCTTTCGAACTATTCAGGAACACCGCAGCATGAAATCAATGTGTATATTGATGCAAAAAGACCTGTTTCATCAGTGGTTTCTACTCAAAAAGGTTCATTGCAATTCACACAGGACTCAAAAACAAAAATCGTTACAACAAGGATATCACTTGATGTTTTTGACTTCATTTTACTGAAATAACAATGGGGAAAAAATTTCTTCAGATTGTTCTGTTTGGTGATTCAATGTCGTGGTCTTATGGAGTAGCCATTGGCAAAAGATATGCTGACTTCATTGAAGAAAAAATTCAAAACATATGCTCTGACCAATACATTGTTGATGTTGCCGCATGCGGCGATGGCGGAAATACAACAGAAGAAGCATATGCAAGAATTGAAAGGGACTGCATCTCATATCAGCCAAATATCGTGGTGATAAGTTTGGGCTCAAACGACAGCATAAGGGCTCCTGACAGGGAAACATTCAAGACATATTACAGGAAAATTTTGAACAAGATTAAAAACAATGCCACAAAACACATAATCCTTGAAACAATCCCAACTCTTGACCAAAAGTGGCACAGCCAGAGAAACAATCCTAAAGCTTTATTTTATGGGGGACTTGAAAATTATGTGGAGTTTTTCAGCCATTCGTTTATCAGGGAAACAGCAAAAATCGAAAATTTTCTCCTTTACGACAGATACAAAATTTATCACCAGCATCTGGTAAAAAACCCTGAATTAAGAGAAAAACTGATTTTGAAAGATGGAGTTCACCTTACTGAACAGGGAAACGAATTTTTTGCTGAACACATTGTTCCAATTATTCAACCACTGATTTCTCAAATTCATCAAATCCCATCAAATGCAGAAAAATATCTTGAACAGGCAATTTTCAACCCTGTTTACATTGAATGCATCCAATCGCTGAAAAATGGAAATCTGAAAGAATATCTGACAGACAATCCCAATCTAAAAAGATTGATGCTTGAGAAAACAAAATCCACAAGCCGCAGAGCTATTGCGTACGCAGAAGATGAAAAAATCAAAAACGAGGCACAAGTAGTGCAATATCTTGCATCAGGATTTATGGCAGTTGAAAAAATTTTTAATTCGCAGGATAGTGAAATAATAGAAAAAAGCAAAAAATGGGCAATCTCACATCTTATTAAAATCCCAGATAACCTTTTTGCCGAAAAATTTAAACAGCTTTTTCAAATCTTGACAGAATCAAAATGACTATGTAGAATAAGGTTATGAACAGAATTAAGGTGTCTTACAAAGGGCTATCGCAAAAAAATCGAATCATTTTTTGGGTCTGTGTTGCAGTAATTTTGCTTTCTCTCTTCGGCATAGGAAGAACTATTTACAGAGCAACAGTCAGTAAAAATCCTACCATAGAAAACTACATGAAACAGATTCGCAGTAAAGACCCTGCCCAAAGAGAAACAGGCGTATATACTGTGGGACTTTACAGGATTAAAGAAATGGCTGACACACTTGAAAACATGATACAACAGGACCCTGAAATCAAGGTAAAAAGGATTGCTGCCTGGTCTTTAGGAAGAATTGATGTCAATAGATTGGTAAAACTGCTTGATTCCAAGGATACAGAAATTAAAGACATTGCGATGGAGGCACTAATCAAATTAGACAGAAATAACGTCTCATATATGATGCAACGATTTAATAATGAAAACACAGAGACAAAGAAAAAGATTCTCAGTATCGTTGAATTATTGAAAAAACCAGATTTTAATGAAAATTTGATGGAAATTGCTGAAAACAAAGACGAAAATAAAGAAGTCAGATTCCAGGCACTCAACATTCTTAAAGATACAGGAACAATAGAACTTGAAGGAAGATTAAATGCCATTTATTACAATGACCCGGATATGGAAATGAAGGAAGCAGCAAAACAAACACTTGAATTCATTAAAAACAGAGAGAAATACAAATGAAAAAAGGGTTCACTCTTGTTGAACTGCTGGTGGTGATTGCGATCATCAGCATGCTTGCTGGTCAGATTATGCCATCGCTATCAACTGCCAGAGAAAAAGGAAGACAGGCAAACTGCATCAATAATCTTCATCAAATCGGGATTGCCATAGAAATGTACTACCAGGACTATGATGATTATCCCACATGGCTTTCAATCATGGTTCCATCCTATCTTGCAACAGACAAAATTTTCATATGCCTGACAGATAGATACAAAGGTGTCACAGGTCATGGCAATCCTCAATTTCCTGGAAGCAATGACATTCCGCCCAACCAGATACCCGGTTACACTCCGCCCTATGAACCTGAATTTGTCTATAGAAATCCCAATGTAACAGCGTGCAGTTATATCTATGAATTCAGCCCATGTACCTGTGAGTGGTTTATGCAGGGATATGCAAGTGGCACATATACTGACACTGATTTAAATCAGGCAGATACCAACAGGGACGGAAAGGTATCATGGAAAGAGGCAAAACTCTGGCAGGCAAGTACTCAGGGACTTTCTGATACATTACCCATTGTCCGTTGTTTCTGGCATACATACAATTACGGGCAGAAGGTTCTGAATCTTGCATATAAGGACTATCACGTATTCACAAGCAGGATGTACTGGGAAAATTCTTCTGACTGATTTACTGAAACTCTTTTAGAACATCTCTGGCAAGCATTATATCAAGGGTAAAAAGATTATCCCACCAGAGATTAAAAGAATCTTTATCTCCTACCCACTGTAAATAATATTGTTTCATTGGTTTTTTCAGTAGTTTCACATCTTTGAACGCAGAAGAAAATCTCTTTTTCATATCTTTTTTCAAAGGAGATGGCATCTGTCTTCTTGTTGAGTACCACCATCTTGCCTCTTCTATGATTGACCGTATTTTGTTCTGCAAACATTCTGCCATCAGTGAAAGTTTCAGACCCTCACCAAAACAACCTGAAACATTTTCTTTTTTCACAATGTCATAAATCCCCTCAAGATTTGAAGCTTTCGGTGGAGAAATCATTCGCAATATATCATCAAGTGTCCAGTATTTACCAAAACTAAAAGGCACGTCGAGTTCAAATGCGATTTCTTCTGCACTTTTCTTGAAATCATCAGGAGCTATCTTACCTGTCCATGCAGATTTTGCAAACTGAACAATGTTGTATAAAACAAGTGTCCATGGAGCGTTAATCGGAGCAAATGAATGACCCCTTGCCCATGATGTCCCAATAATACCTTCTCCCTGATTTTTAATAAGAAAATCACACATACAGGCGGGATTCAACAATCCCCTGACATAGTTTGCACCAACGGGCATGTCGGCACTCACATAAAGTCCACATGCTCCCCATAACGGCATACCAGTGTTTGCCATCAGTTTCAACTGGGCAAAACCTGCAGGATACCCTGTCATTTCATCAGTTCCGATTTTTTTTATTTCTTCAGGCTCAAGGTCCTCAAAAAACTGGCTATCTTTAACAAAAGCCGCTGGCTGCTCTGGTTCAGGTACGTATCTATTGTAAAACTGCTTTCTCGTGGGTCTATATCCTTTGTAAATGACAAATTTTGATGTTTTCCCTGCAGAGGTATAATCCCATGGAATCAAAATTACCCTTCCATCTATTTTTTGAACAAGGTCAAGTCGTCCATTACCAATAAACATATCTGCCCATGCCATTGGAATTTTGTTATGCCTGATAATTTGTTCCCAGACAAAGTTCACATGGTCAAGGTACAGTTCCATCTTTCCGCCCAATTTTTTCATTCTTTCAGAACACTGTTTGCACATACCTAACTGTCTCGTTTCGTCCTGTCCTGCATGAATGTACTGTGATTCAGGATGCAACTGGCACACATAATCAATGAGTTTTTCAAGATAATCTTTCACGCCTTTTTTTGATGGACATAGCTGCGATGGATATTCAGGGTTTTCAAAAAGACCTTCTGTGCCTTTCAATCTTGAAAGATATTCAACATGCCCGAATGTCTGTATCAGGGGTATCCACTGAAGACCAAGAGATTTTGCCAGTTCTACAAGTGCCTTAATCTCCTGTTCTGTATATCTTTCTTTTACAGGAAATTGGTGTGATAAAGGTAAAAATGGAATTCTGTGCTCGTATTCAACCACAACCCCGTTAATTCCCCATCTTGCAAGTTGCCGAAGAAGTCCACAAAAAATGTCAAATGGTATTTTTGGTCCTTTCATGTCAATATGAAAAAATCTATTTTTTATTGCTGGCTCAGGAAATTTAGTCCTCCAGGAAGGAAGTTGTTTTTTTTCTCTGAAAATCATTTTATACCCTTTGTGAGAATTAAAATGGAAACCATGTAAGTACTTCATTCACAACAATCTCGTGTCCTTTTTTTGAAGGATGATTAATCCAGCTCATCAATGTTTCAAGAGGAACACCATTTGAAACTGCTTTTTCAAAAGCAGAGAAACTATCAGCAAGTGCCACTTCTTCATTGGATGCCAGGGTTCTGATGATGTCTGCCTGCCTTTTAAGAAGTTTGCCATACTCCCGCTGGGAGTCAAGTACAGAAAAATCCCATGTTGGAATTAACAACATCACTGCTGTATTTTTTTCTTTTGCCCGCTGTATCATCTCTGTCCATGCCTTTTGAACAGAACTGGTATCAAAATTTCTGTCATTAAGTCCATAATCTATAAGAACAAGGTCTGGTTTATGACACAATACATCATGTGAAAACCTCTTTGCCCCTGAAATGGAATTTTCTCCACCAATCGCACTGACGATCACATTGATGACAGCAAAAGGAAATCTTTCTTTGAGTTTTTTGTGTAGCAGATGCGGATAGGCATTGAATGTATCAACATGTGGAGTGGCAAAATATCCAGCAGGCACACTGTGACCGTGACAGACAATATTCACGATTCTATTATCAGGCCATTGTTTGCGCAGCAATGTCACAAGTTCGGCAAGATATGTCTTTCTATTTGCAATTGCCACTGTTTTTCTCCAGTATTTTGATCTCAAAAGGAGCAAGTTCCAATGTCCTTGAGATTTTTCCTGTTTCTAAATCACGCCAGGGTTGTCTCAAAACAAGTGTATCCTTCTCATTTAAATAATTTGCAACAACGAGATAGAATACATTGTTTACATATGCTGTTAGAACAAGGCCCGGCCATTTTCTTCCAACCACAATGGATTCATCCTGGATGTCCACAAATACATGAGTTGCTGGTTTCGTCATTTCTTTATACATGTCAAAGTAGTGGAAATAATTTTTTATTGTTTCTGGATTACCAGGGACTGAATCCCATTGAGAATACACAGGAAAATCATCAGGATGTTTCCGATAATGGTCGCGTATTAAATCAGGTTGACCGATAGCCAGGCCTCCTTTTTTGTACTGAAGTTTTTCGCCTTCATACATTTTCCCTGTAATAGGTCTTCCGTGGTACAAAACAGGAAATTGCAAATATGGAATTGTCAGGGCATATAGCTTTTTCTGGTCCTGGGAAGGAACCACTCTCCAGTCAGGAATATAAAAAACATATGGTGGCAAATCTTTTACAGTTTTCCTCATTAGATTCATATCTTTTATTCCCTCTCCCACATAAAGATAATCCCAGCACTTAAACACTGTGGGCGCTGAAATTTCAGGGTTACAGAACTCCCAGGCATGTAGAGTAAATATTCCACTATATCTTTTCACAATGGTATAAATTTCCTGAATCAGGTCTTCAAAAGAACCATAGAATGATGCAGATTCTTCAAAGGCATCAATATGGTTTTGTGTATCAGATGGTGGATCAACAAAAGCAAGAGGGTCATATCCCACATCATCATAAAGTCCATCAATTTCATATTTATCAAACATCTTTTCAATGTTGTTCAGAAGAAATGCTCTCCAGGAAGGACTTCGTGGAGAACACAGGGCATAATTAAAATATCCCTCATCAAGGGAAAGTACCTTTCCCTTATAATAAGAAAGCCATTCTTCCTTGAAATATTTGCTTCTTCTATCGTAATAACCGCTTGAAATATAAGGAATAATTTTCAACCCACATTGATGGGCAAGAGAAATCATTTTTTTGAAGCCTTCTTCGTTATTGGGGGTAAATTTATCTCCACCAAAAATTTCAAGGGCATCATTCCATTCTTCATGGATTTTCACCAATCCCATCCCTCTTTCTTTGTAGAATTTAAAATTGTTCTCATCGTGCTGGTCAGGCATTGGACACCTTTCTGCAGGATATTCACCCCAGTTATACCAAACATGACCCGGGATGTAATCAATAAGAACCTCGTGCCGCCTGCATCTTCTAATGAAATTTCTTGCATCTTTCAGGTTTTCAAGCCGCTTTCTTTCAGTTGAATCATCCCATATTTTAATCTGCCCCATTTCTCCTCCTATAAATTCATTGCTTCATCAATCATCGCAAAAAGATTGCAGGCAGGAACATCTGCCTGAATAGTAATACCTGGCTCCAGAATATACCCGCCGCCTTTCCCCATTGTTTCTTTGAGTCGCTTTACCTCGTCCCGTACCTGTTCAGGAGTACCTTTCACCAGCAGGTCCTGTGTTCTTATCCCTCCGCAAAAACAAAGGTCTGCTCCAAACTCCTTCTTCAGATAGTTGATATCCATTGCTTCTGGCTGTATTGGATGAAGAATATCAAGCCCAAGTTCGAGCAAATCAGGAATAATTGGTATGATATTTCCACAGGAATGCTGAAAAATTTTCTTGCCCTTGTTTGAGGCATAACCGTAAATTTTTGAAACAAATGGCTTGATAAATCTCCTCCATGCCTGAGGTGAAATGAGCATTCCCTTTTGTGTTCCATAGTCATCACTAAGAGCAATGGCTTCAAATTCAAATCTTTCAAAAAGAATTTCCATTGTCCCAAGAATGTAGTCAGTAATACCTGCCAGTAACTCTATCACAAAGTCAGGATGTAAAACAATATCTATAAGCAAATTTCCCATTCCTCTCATAAATGTTGCTCTTTCCCAGAGGTCTCCAACCCAGATTATTCTATAATGGTCCTTCTGTCTTTCACACCAATTTTCAATATCTTCAAATCTGTATGGCAAACCCGGATCTGGGAACCTGTATCCTGAAAGAGTTGGATTTTTTAATACAGGTCCTATCGGTGCGCCCCTATCGATCGTACTTGTTGACCATATGACACCGTACTCATCAACCGCAGTATCTCCAAATTTTGCAGGGTCTGCATAAAGGGGTTTGATGGACTTTGGAGAAATCATTCTGATAGGAAGATTGATTGCATCGGCAATTGGGGAGCCATAATGCTGCTCAGCAATTTTCAAAGAAACAGGAGAAAACATAAAATTGTATGGCACAGGCATTTCTCTGTGATTGATGATTGCCTCGATCCATTTTCTATCGTTTTTAGGTCTCATAACTCTATTAAATTATCACAAAAAATTCTTGGCTTCAAAATTTTCTAAAATCTGTCGAGTGTGATAATATAAAAATTGATATGTTTGAAAATAAACTTGCAAAACTTATTCGCGAAAGAAAACCATCTCTTGGCGGATGGATTAATCTGGCTGACCCTGGAATTGCTGTCATCATGGCGCGAGCTGGCTATGACTGGCTTTTAATAGACAATGAACACCATCCTTTTACTGAAGCACAAATACAGGCAATGATTTATGCCTTGAGAACCACTGGCGTAACTTCAATTATCAGGGTCAGAGGAAACGATCCCTCCCACATTAAATGGGTACTTGATACTGGTGCAGGTGGAATTATGGTACCGATGATAGAAAACGCACAGGAAGTAAGAAATGCAATTTCTTATTCAAAATATTTTCCACTTGGAAATCGTGGATACAGCCCTTTAAGGGCGTCTGATTTCTGGACATTTAAACACCAATATGAAGAAAAAGCAAACACGGAAGTACTTTTAATCTGCCAGATAGAACTCATATCTGCTGTAAATGAAATAGAAGAAATTGTTCAGCTACCGGTTGACGGCATCTGGATTGGTTACGCAGATCTTGCATATTCAATGGGCTATTATGGAAATTTCAAGCATCCTGAAGTGCAGAAGGCAATTGATAAGGTGATTGACGCTGCTAATAAATACAACAAACCCTGGGGAATGCCAGCTGCCACACCAGAAGATTTTGCCAAGAGAATAAGACAGGGTGCGTTGCTTATGATATCCGGTTCTGACTCAGGATTTATCTCATCAGCAGCATCTGAAAGAGTTCAACAATGCCGCAAGGCAATTGAATAACATTCATCCTTTTGCGCCACCCTGATTGATTCTTTTTGCAGTTTTAATAGCGTCCTTTACAGCAATTCCTGCACCACCAACCATTAAAACGATCCCTATTAATGTAAATGCCACATATCTTTTGGGTATGTATTTTGTAATTGACTCCTCTGCCTTTTGTTGTTTTCCCTGTTCCTGTGCCTTTTTCTCTTTTTCAACTTCTTCAACAACAACCCCTTCCTCTGTAAGAGGAACCGGTTCTTCTGATGAAATACCGGTACCTTCAGAAACTGTGCTCATCTGGTGCCCGCCTGCAAAAGCCCTTAACTCTTTTATCGTTCCCACAAGCCCCCATATAAAAAGTACCAGCCCAACAACAACAGTGATAAAAAACAATGCCCCTTTTCCAAACTGGCCATTATAAACCTGACCGAGACCAGGACACAAAGTTGAAAGCACAGCCGCAATGCCTGAAGATTTTTGCTCGTACTTTCTCCTCACAGATGCTCTTATTTCTTCTTCTTCAATAATCTTTGCTTTTTCTTCTTCATTCAGCATACCCATAAAACCTCCTTCTTCAATTTTTTAAAAAGGAAAGTTTGCTATGGACATTTCATTTTCTTTCTCCCACCATTTCACTCATACACCCACTTTACACTTTTTATCTCATCATATATCTGTTGCAAAATTTTGAAATTCTTTGAAATTGGCATTGTGATAAAAAATACTTCAATATACTGGTTTTTCTTTAGCTGCTTTTTTTGAGGCACTGAATTAATAAAGATAAAATCTTCACCCTTACCCAGTATACCAGGGCAAATCAACCCTGCTCCTTCTCCTTTCCCATCGTGGGCATATAACCAGCTGACAACACCAATTTTATTGCTCTGTGTTGCCTTCAATGGTCCAAGTCTATAATTCATAATTTTACCTGATTCAGGATATGCATAATACTTGAATTTATTTGCATCTGAATTACCACTCATTCCCCAGTTAATAGCACATACATGACTGCCTTCTCCAAGATAAACAAATCTTGAATCCACAGCAAGGAAAGGATAATTTTTCCTAAGTTCAAGAAAAATCACGTGTTCGTAGTCGTTATCAATAACATTGTTCTGATTTTCTATCAGAAAAAT
>JBMFLH010000054.1:13502-14133 GCA_049971295.1 Candidatus Ratteibacteria bacterium
TGCTTCTTTAAGTTTCTTTACAGTAAGGTCTTTATTTGCGGTAAAATCCTTTGCGCCAAAATACATCATATAGCCGGCCGAATAAATTCCTTCCGCTGAAACATTGTACAAAGCACCCTCTGTTGCAAGCAAAATATCCTCTTTCTGAATCTCGACATAAAGCTTGTCTCTTGCCTGACCAGAGCAAATGAAAAACAATGCAGGCAAAATCAACCACAAAATTCTTTTCATTTTTGCCCCCTTTCGGGATTTTTCCCGATTACTTTTTACTCCTGTTGAGCATAAAACATTACAGGAGCAGTAATTCCGCCTGTTCCAAGTTCGTTCAATATTTTATTCGTAATTTTTACTGCGACAAAATTTTCCCTTCCCCAGTTTACAGAATTCGTCACATCAAACTCAAACGGAACAAATGCTTTACCCGGACTTGTGCCAACCTCATTCCCATTTAGCCATACCTTCGCCAGTTCGTCAACACCACCAAACCATAAAAATATTTTCTTATCCTTGAATTTTTCTGGAATGACGACCGAGCTTCTGTACCAGGTATCTCCTTTATAATACCTCAGGCCCTGGTCACTCCAGGAAAGTGTCTTTGTTCTTATCTTTGTCCAGTTACCACCAATTTTAC
>JBMFLH010000055.1:0-13889 GCA_049971295.1 Candidatus Ratteibacteria bacterium
CAACAACCTTTTTCAATCCTGCCCTGATGGATAAACACGACCAAAAAACATTTCATCTATGGGCACAATCCATTTTGAAGCATCCGGTTTATGTTGATGGCGATGCATTTTATATGGCACCACTCTACGCATATTTCCTTGCCCTTTTGTATGCTGTGTCAGGTGGAAGCATTTTTTTTGCCGGTCTCGTCCAGGCAATTGTCGATACCATCGCAATTTATCTCTTATACAGAATAGGAAGAACAATCAAAGACGAATATACCGGCATTATTGCCGCAGGGCTTTATGCGTTTTATCAAACGGTCGTTCTTTACTCTGTCACCATCCTGAGCGATGGCATCATTACGTTTTTAAACATCCTTTTTATCTTTTCACTGTACAGGGCACTTGAAAAGAAAAATCGTCTGTCATGGATTTTATGCGGTATTGTTTTTGGGCTTGCCGCTCTTGCAAAACCAACAATTCTTGCTTTTGTTCCCTTTATCATTGCAGGACTATTAATCTGGCCTGAGAAAGCTCTTATTTTTCCGTTAAAGACAAATAAAAAATCTTTTCAAATTACCGTGGTATTGCTTCTTGCAGGATTGGCATGCGCCTTAACGATACTTCCTGTATCCTTAAGAAATCTTGTGGTCAGCAACAAGTTTGTTCTGATTTGCACCAATGGTCCTGTCAACTGGCAGATTGGTAATAGCTCTGATTCCACTGGGCTTTTCTATTACCCTGCAGGGCATCTTTTGTCGCCTGCAAGTGTTGATTTCTGGAAATTACTTCTCAAAAAAACGTTTCTTTTCTTCAATAGCTATGAGTGGCCACAGAATTTGAGTATATATATCGCAAGAGAGCTAATACCGGCATTAAAATTTGCATTTGTAAGATTTGGCTTAATTGTTCCACTCGGTGTTGTTGGACTTTTTCTCGCAGCCAGGAAGAGAAAAAACTTTCTTTTCGTTTCATTTACAATCGTTCAGATTATTTGGGTAATTATGTTTTTCATCACGGAACGATACAGATTTCCTGCAGTCGCATGTCTAACGGTTTGCGCGGGTTTTTTGGTCACCTGGACAATAGATGAGATAAAAACAAAAAAACTTGTATTGCCTTTATTTAGAATTGTCATCGCAGGACTGTGGGGATACATATTTGGCTGGACGCCCGGCCAGGTGTTTAACGATATGTACTGGAAAATATTTGCAAAACTCAGTAAAACAAACATCGTTTATAACTTGCAGACAGGAAACAATCAGCTGGCAGAAAAGATCGCCAAAGATTACAAAAAACTTTTGCCCCAGGACCCTGACAGCCACTTTTTCCTTGCCTGCGTGTACGCTCAGAAGGGAATGATGAATGAGGCAGAACAACAATTAATACGTACTCTGGAGATTGAACCAGAACATGAACTTGCAAAAAAGTTTCTTGAAGAAATCAGGAAAAATGCCAGTCCTCATTGATATCATAAAATGATGCGGTATAATATTTTGTCTGAAAAAATCATGGCTGAAAAGGAGAAAATAATGGAGTGGACAAATTCTTTCATTTTTACATCAAGGGAACCTCCGGCAGATGCAGAAACAATAAGTCAAAAATTGATGCATCAGGCGGGAATGATTGATAAACTGGTATCCGGTATCTATTCGTACCTTCCCCTTGGATTACGGGTATTACAGAAGGTTTCAAACATTATCAGAGAAGAAATGAATAACGCTGGCGCTATTGAAATACTGATGCCTGCTTTGCAACCTGCATCTCTATGGAAAGAATCAAAAAGATTTGGGAAAATGGGCAAAGATATGATTGTTTTCAAAGATAGACACGACAGGGAAATGCTACTGGGACCCACACATGAAGAGGTGGTTTCTGACATTGTAAGAAAATACATAAGAAGCTGGAAAAATCTACCTGTGATGCTTTATCAGATACAGACGAAATATCGCGATGAAATTAGACCAAGATTTGGGATCATTCGGTCCAGAGAGTTCTTGATGAAAGATTGTTATAGTTTTGACAGAACAGAACATGAATCTGAACAATCGTACTTAAAAATGAAGCAGGCATACCTGAAAATTTTCAGAAGGTGCTCGTTATCCGTCACAGTGCAAACAGCAGATTCCGGTGTCATTGGCGGAAAATTCTCTGAAGAATTTGTCGCAGCTGGAGATTGTGCAGAACTTGAAATAGGTCATATTTTTAAGCTTGGCACTGATTACAGTGAAAAACTTAATGTGGTTTATATGGATAAAGACGGCATTGAAAAACCAGTGGTAATGGGATGTTATGGCATCGGCGTAAGCAGAATCGTTGCTGCCATTATCGAGGGAAGTTACGATGACAGAGGTATTATCTGGCCTGTTTCAGTTGCACCCTTCCATGCAATCATCGTTCCTGTGAACATGTCAGATACCCGCGCTGTTGAAACTGCAGAGAAAATTCACAAGGACCTGGAATCTTCAAAAATTGAGGTACTCTTTGACAACAGGGAAGAATCCGCAGGTGTTAAATTTGCTGACGCAGATCTTATTGGCATACCTTACAGAATTACGCTTGGTAGAAAGCTTGTTGATGGAAAAATTGAAATTATGGAAAGAAAAACTAAAAAAACATACGATGTTGAAGTTGGAAAAGTTAAAGAATTTATAGGATCTGTGATAAAAGAATTAACATGAATATGCTTGCGGATATTCTCAAAAAGGGGTTCTCATTTAACAGAGCAAGGATGAAACTTTTTCTTGTTGTATTTTGTTCAACTTGCATCCTGATACAATCTATTGAATATATATTCAAAGAAGAACAACAAAATCAGTTACTCTGGTTCACGATTATTTTTCTTGTTGAAAATTTTCTTACCTGTGGAGTGTATGGTTCTCTTAAAAATATTTTGATTGAGAAGACTCTGACAGCAAGAATGTTTTTAATAAACTGCTTGAAATTTTTTACCCGTTTCCTTTTGATAAAACTGCTGTTTGTGATTTTTATCGGTTTCATCACGGGCTTGCTGATGCTTGTTGCCGAAGCAACAGGCAAATTTTCCATACCCGCCACTGCAGGAATTGTACTATTGTGGCTTGTATGGCTTGCTTTTCCATCATATTATTTTATTCTGTCTCTTTTTGCTCCAATAGTAATGTTCAGTCAGGACAGTTCAGTTCTTGAATCAATCAAAATGAGCATCTTTTTCAGTAAAAAGGCCATTGATCAGGTCATTGTCATTGCTTTTCTGTATTTCTGTTCAATATTAATCATTGTTTATTTTCCTGAAAAAATGTATAATTTATCGTCTGTTGCATGGCTTGTTTTAAAAGGAATTTTTGTCAGTGCTTTCGAGATTGGCTTCATAAATAGTTTTCTTTTGCTATATGAAAAGGAGATGCCACATGAAAGAAATGTTTGAAATTCGCTGGCATGGTCGTGGTGGACAGGGTGCAAAAACCGCAGCGCTTCTTTTCGGAGACGCTGCCTGTTCCACAGGCAAATTTATTCAGGCATTTCCTGAATATGGACCCGAAAGAATGGGCGCGCCTGTCGTGTCCTTCAACAGAATCAGTTCCAGACCCATCAGAACCCATGGACCTATTTTGGACCCTGATGTGGTTGTTGTACTTGATGTATCACTCATTGAACAGGTGGATGTCACATCTGGACTGGATAATGAAGAGGGGATTATCCTTCTGAATTCTTCAAAGGAACCAGCAGAATTTGCTGAAAAACTAAAATTCACCGGTTGCATCTGCACAGTGGATGCATCAAGAATATCCATTGAAACCATTGGAAGGGAAATCCCGAATACACCAATGATGGGTGCTCTTATCAGGGTCACTGGAATGCTTGATATAAAAGAAGTGATTGAAGATGTGAAACATAAACTTGAAGCCAAGTTCAGGAACAGACCAGAAATCATTGAAGGAAATATTAAGGCGATTGAAATGGCGTATAACCAGGTGAAAATGTTGAACTCACGGAGGTGATTGATGGAAGAAAAAAAATTATCATGGAAACAACTACCAGAAGGCGATGTGTTAGAAGCAGCAACCTCAAAAAATTTTAAGACAGGCAACTGGAGGAGTATAAAACCGGTTCATATACCGGAAAAATGCATTCACTGTCTTATCTGCTGGGTTTATTGCCCGGATTCTGCTATCAAAACAAAGGATGGGAAATTTTTAGAATTTGACTACGATTATTGCAAAGGTTGTGGGATTTGCGCCCATGAATGTCCAAAAGATGCAATATCAATGGAGCCAGAGAAAAAATGAAAAAAACAAAATTATTGTTCTGGGCTATCGGGATTTTAATTCTGTCGGGCTGGGTGGCTTTTATTGGTGAATATGCCTATTCCAAAAAGAAAATGGCAGAACTTCAAACTCGTATTGAACAGATGGATTCGCAGATTAAATCAATTGGTGGCATCTCAAAAAATATAGATCAGACCATTGCTGAAGTTGACAGGATGATTGGTGAATTCGAAAAGCTTAAAACGAGCCTTCAACAGACCCGTGACAAAATTGAAAAAATCAGTAAAACAGACTGATTATAAGTTTTCCCTAATTTTATTGATAGCCACAGCACCATCCCTGACAGCAGATACAATCTGTTTCAAGGAGCCAGACCTAATATCTCCACAGGCATAAATTCCATCGACTGAACTTTTAAGATTGCTGTCTGTTTTTATGTAACCAGATGAGTCCAACGCCACTGTCGGTGGAAGAAATTCAAAAGAGGGCTTAAAACCGGCAAATATAAAAATTCCATCAGTTTCAATAGTCTTTATTTCTTTTTCTGTCTGAACCACAATACCTTTCACGACACTTTCACCAGTAATTTCAACTGGAACTCCATTAACGATACTTACACCTTCTAAAGTTTGTAATTGCCCTGCGGATTTTCTGACCCATGTAACAGATGAGAGGCCTTTCAGGTAGTTTATTTCAGAAATCACATGTTTTCCTTCGCCGACAACAACGACCCTTTTATTTTTGAAAAAGGGACCATCGCAAATTGCACAATATGATACACCCTTACCAAGAAAAGCATCTTCTCCCTTAATTCCGAGTTTCTTTGGCACAGAGCCTGAAGCAACAATAATATACCTGGCTTCATAATAATCACTGGCAGAAAAAACCCTGAAACCTTCTGGAACCTTTTCTATCCTGTCAACATTTTGAAAAACGAAATTTACATTAAGCGCCATCGCCTGTCTATAAAATCTCTCAGCAAGTTCAGAACCGGTTACACCATCCGGAAACCCTGGATAATTTTCAATTTTCTCAATCCATACCAGTTTTCCTCCAGGATACATTCTTTCAATAACCATGACAGACATATTTGCCCTCGCTGCATATATACTCGCAGAAATACCAGCTGGTCCAGCTCCAACAATAATCACATCCAAGTTTACCCCCTGGAAAGGAGATAAAATGCAAAGAGAAGCAGTATGCTACCGGCAAAAATTTTTATCTTCTTTGTGTGAATAACCATAAATTTCTGAAATTTTTTCATCTTTGAAAAAAATACAGCGAAAATAATCAGAGGCACAGATAGACCAAGAGAATATACAAATAAAAGTCCTATGCCCTTTGCAACTGTTTTTTGTGTGGCAGCCATCGTGAGTATCGCACCAAGTATTGGTCCGACACAGGGAGTCCACGAAATTCCAAGCACAACACCAAAAATGACCGCATTCAAACCTGTCGGTCTTTTTTTAAACTCTGGGGAAAAACCTTTGTGATATGAAAAAATATGTGTTAATTCAAGTGTTTCAAGAGAAAAAATAAGCATGGCAATTCCTGCCAGCAATCTAAAAAAACTTATGTGAGAGGCAAGAAACTTTCCTATTCCTGAAGCAGATGCCCCCAGGGCGACAAAAATTATCGTAAAGCCGCAGCACATCATTATGACAGAACGAACAAGATGTCCTTTGCCTTTTTCAAGTTCAACCACTGATGAACCAAGAATGAAAGAAAAATACGCCGGAATCAGTGGCGCCACACAGGGAGAAAAAAAAGAAACAATCCCACCAAGAAAGCTCAACCCGCTCCAGGCATACCAGGATAAATTTATATTTCCAATGAGATCAGCCATAAAATCTTACAAGACATTGCTGGAAAAAGTGTGAAATATCTCTGCACAGATGTTCAAGTTCTTCTTTAGAAAACAGGTCTCCGCCGTCAAAATCGTTTTTTACCCCAATTGTTCTATACTGTTGAAGAACGAATTTTTTTGCTCCCATTAAATGTTCTGCGATTTTCTTGATATCTTCTGACGAATGCAGCGTGCGAACAACAGTTGTTCTGAATTCATAATCGATGTCAGAATTCATTAAAATTTTTGTTGAATGAATTATTTTTTCAAGTATTTCGTCAGTAATTCTTACTCCGGTTGCTTTTGAATATGCCTGTGGGTTCAATGCATTTTTTAGGTCCATTGCAACGCAATCAATCATTCCTGTATCTATCAGGAACTGAAGTTTCTCTGGAAAAGTTCCATTGGTATCAATCTTTATACCCAAGCCCATTGTTTTCACTTCTTTGACCAATTCAAAAAGAAAATCTGAAACAAAGGGTTCTCCGCCTGTAATGACAACGCCATCAAGAAAATCCCTGTTTTCATCAAGATAATTCTTTATAGATTGCCAGTCAATATCTTCAAGACCATCGTAATTTTCTACCAATTCCCAGTTTTGACAGAAAGGGCATCTCATATTGCATCTCGGTAGAAAAACCACAGAAGAAACCCTCGAATCCCAGTCGCAAAAGGAGTTTTTTACCCAGCCCTTAATTGAATATTTCATTTGAAAAGAGAGTTAAAATTTTTCTTTTTTGTATATAATCCGCAGCTTGTAAAATACCTGTAAGGAAACATCCCTGGGAACCTTGCAACACCTCTGTTTGTAATATGTCCGGGACAGAGAAACCGTCTTTTCCATTGTATGAAAAAACGCAAGACAATTGGCGCATAACGAAAGATGCTCTTCCAGGTCATCAATAAGTATCTGATCAAGTTCTCTATCAAGATATAAAGAAATCAATTCAAGATATTTCTCACACTTCATAACCCTGCTCCATGTCCCGCATGCGATTGAAAATACTGAGAAAGCTTATCCCGTAGAAACATCCTGCTTCTATGAATCCTTGACTTCACTGCAGGCACTGACAGATCAAGCATTTTGCTGATTTCCTCTGTGGAGAAACCTTCAATATCGTGGAGGACAAAAATTGTTTTGTATTTGCCAGGAAGCGAATCTACTGATTTTTCAAGTAACATTTTAAGTTCTTCGTTTTTCAAATGAGCTCTGGGATCGTTTGACCAGTCAGGTACATCAGTGAAATACTTTTGTTCAGAATCATCCCTATCTGATTCAAACCTGACAAGAGGAATTTTCTTTTTTCTCATTTTCATGAAAGCATTGTTTGTGGCAATTCTGTAAAGCCAGGTTGAAAATGCTGATTTGCCTTCAAACTTTGGAAGGGCATAGTATGCATTGATGAAGGTCTCCTGCAAAAGGTCAGCAGCGTCTTCCTTGTTTCCAAGAAGTTTCAAGCCAAGATTATAAATGCGTGCCTGATTTCTTTTGACCAGTTCCTCAAACGCGGCATGATCCTTGTTTTTTGCCCGTTCAATCAGCTCATTTTCTTTCAATACCGCAAGTGCTTTTGATTTTTGTTCCATGTTTTTATTATACCAGATTATCCTGAATCAAAACAATTTTATCTCCAGAAAACAACTGCAAGTCCTGCCATTAGAAGAATCACCGAAAATATTTTTCTCAATTTTCGAGTGGGGGTTTTCATGCTGACTTTTGCACCAGCAATGGCAGTGAAAATAGCCGCAAGACCTGTCAATGCCCCTGTTTGAACATCCACAAGACCATGATACAAATATCCTGCCGCGCCTGAAAGAGAATTAAACATTACCACCGATAATGTTGTGCCAATACAAATATTTATTGGTACGCCAGCATACAAATGTAAAAGTGGAACCAGAATAATTGCGCCTCCGACTCCACCCATACCTGATATCATCCCGCCTGTAAATCCGATCAATATCAATTTTACCGGCGAAAGGTCAATTTGTGCTGGGCCACTCCCAACGTGATTCTTTCTGTCCCTCCACATATTGAAAGAAAGAACAATGGTCAAACATATAAAGAAAATTTTCACCGCATTATCTGGCAATTTTGCAGTAATTGCACTTCCAGCCTGCGCGCCGATAATACCAGAAATAATTAAAAACAATGCCATCTTAAAATTGATCTGCCCGCCTTTTAAATGGGTAAGAAAAGCAAAAACAGACGAAATAAATATCACCATTAAACTTGTTCCGATTGCCTTTTTTATGGAGAAATCGAACAAAAAATAAAATATCGGCACATAAATAGTCCCTCCACCCATGCCTGTTAAGCCACAGATAAAACCTGCAACCAAACCTGTTAACAAAGATTCAATGATATGAATTGATATCATCAGGATTAATATTTAATCGGTTCACGCCATAAAAATAATTCAAGGGTATTATTGTCAACTGGACATGGCCCTGTGGGGGTCACCCAGGTGTGATTTGGCCATGTACCACAGTCAAACTTGGCGCCCTGGCGAGCAAGTTCAACAGGACAGGCATTATAAAGTTTGTGATATCCTTCATAAGTCTGGCAACCATCTGAAGTGCGACCGCATTTTTCACAAACAAGTTTGGGAACAAGTACCACCCCATATTTTGCAAAATATCCTGCAAACTTCACCTTTCCGCCGCAATGAATACAGGTATACCCTTCGAATTTTGTGAAGTTCATTTTCACAAATTTTGCTGCTCTAACATTATTTCCAAACTCATCTTTATAAGCAACAGGAAGAATAATCATCTTTGGTAGCGTAAAATTGTGCCGTTCAACCTTTTCATAAAATTTTAGCAATACATCTCTTACACGGGGCGCAAACTCTGTCTGATCTATTTCCTGACTCATGTGAACAGACGAACCCATAATCACAAGTATGCTGGCAGCTGCAACAAATCCATTAATACTGCCAAATATACCGCCAAAGATTCTATCAATGGCTGGCTTGATTTCAACCTTTTTTCTCATCGCTTCAAGCAATAAGATAAAGGTCAAAGCAAAGACAATGCTGGAAAGAATAAAAAATATCAGGTCAACA
Source organism: Candidatus Ratteibacteria bacterium (assembly GCA_049971295.1). GTDB lineage: Bacteria > Ratteibacteria > UBA8468 > B48-G9 > DTJG01 > DTJG01. The sequence continues at coordinate 9,144 of JBMFLH010000055.1, forward strand.
GGGCTCCCTATGATACCGAATTTTGCAAATAGTTTCACTGGTGCTGGATAAACGAATGAACCGACAAAAATTCCGAACGCAATCCCACAAATGTCAATCACTGTGCCCAAAAATCCTCTGCCTGCTCCACCCAGAATTCCACCCAGCACAAGCATTATTACTATTAAATCCAGTCCACCGAACATAAAATTATGATAACATTTTTTAAGGAAGGAGAAAACTGACTGAAAATTTCATCAGGGGCGTGCTTTTTTGAAATTGTTTATTTTTTTGAAGCCAGCTTTCTGGTATTCCAGTCGAATCTGATCACGACGCTGTTTCAGTGCCTGATAATCCTGGTTGTCTTTCAATTTCTCCTCTATCCTATTTCTTAATTCTGCCTGAAGGGACTTTATCTGTTCAGCAAGTTGTTTGAGTTCCTGGTCTTGCTGGATCACAGTTCTTTCAATGTCAAACATTTTCTTTTGTATTTCGAGAAATTCTTTTAACCTGCCCGCAAGCTCCGATTTATCCGGTGCAGGATTATCTCCAGGGGCCTGACCGGGTTCGTTAATCCGAATGACAGTCATGTCCCTGCCGTAAAGGAACGTTCCCGCGAATATCGTGATAAGGAAAATTGCCATGATTTTTTTCATTTTTTCTCCCGTAATAATTTATAACCATAAACACATACTGTCAATTTTTAGACGGATTAATAATGAGAAATGGTTTATTGGTGGTCTTGATTTTCTTAAAAATTCCAGTATAATTTGCTCCATTATGAAGAAAAAACTTTTTATTTTTGACCTTGATGGCACATTGATGGACGCTTATCAAGCAATATGGGAGACATTGTTGTACACTCTGTCATCACTCGGATATCCCCCTGTGGATTTTGAGACAGCAAAAAGAGCTGTCGGGCATGGAGACAGGCATTACATACCATTGTTTTTCAAGCCAGAGGACGTGGAAAAAGCAAGAAAAATTTACAGAAAATATCATCTAAAATCTCTAAATGGGAAGGTACATCTCTTGCCTGGGGCAAAACAACTTCTTGAAAAATTGAAAAATACCAGCAGATTCATTGCAGTGGCTTCCAATAGACCTTCTGAATCTGGTCTTCTGATTATCAAGAAACTTGGAATAGAAAGTTTTTTCAATTACACTATATTTGGGGACCAGGTCGCCAATCAAAAACCAGACCCGGAGATGATTATCAAAGCATTGCAATTTTTTAGGGTTGATAAAGAAAATGCAGTATTTATTGGTGATATGGACATTGATGCTACCACAGGTAAAAAGGCAGGTATTGATACAATCATTGTAACCACAGGTTCTTCAACGTTGGACCAGATTATAGCAAGTAATCCTTCAAAAATATGCAATAATCTTTTTGAAATTGTTAATATGCTTGATAAAGGACTACTTTGAAAAGAGGCCAGGACCGGATTTGAACCGGTGAATAACGGTTTTGCAGACCGTCGCCTTGCCGCTTGGCTACCTGGCCATAGTAAAATTATACCCCATTTTCCATTATCGGGTCAATTAAAAATTGATATCTGTCGCAGGCATATGTACATTTATGTTATAATCGATATCAGGGAAAGCATCATCAAAAAATAACCGGAGGGACAAGTGAAAAAATTTATCATGCTGTTGTTGGTGTGTCTGGTAAGTATTTCTGCTGGTGAGCAAAAAAAGAGCCAGATTGTTGCAAAAATCGGCAACAAAAGCTTTACTTTACAGGAGTTTCAAGAAAATCTTGACCAGATGCAAAGTAGATTTGCCAATTTGAATTATGACATGAAAAAGAGAATTCTTGACCAGTTTGTCAGAGAAAAACTTTTTACAACTGCAGCGAAAGATGCAGGAGTCAACCTTACTTCTGAGCAGGAAAAATATCTTGAAAGATCAAAAAACATGTTTCTCATTCGCAATTATATTTCAAGTATGCTTTCAGAAAATCCAGTGACAGACACAGATATCAAGCAGGCATATGAAAAAAATCCACAGGCATATCAAACGCCTGAGCGAAGGAAATTGAGGCATATTATTGTTCAGAACGAAGAAAAGGCAAAGGAAATTTTAAATAAACTGAAAGAAGGTGCTGATTTTGCAGAACTTGCCAAAGATCACAACACCGATGCAACGAAACAGAGGGGTGGAGACCTTGGCTGGGCACAAAAGGGAATATTTGTGAAAGAATTTGAAGATGTGGCTTTTTCTCTGAAAAAAGGGGAAATCAGCAACATTGTAAAAACCCAGTTTGGATATCATATCATCAGGGTTGATGATATTGAAGAACCAAAACAAAGATCATTCAATGAGGTGCAGCAGGAAATAAAAAGAAAACTTGAAGAACAAAGAATACAACAGATTGAAGAGCAGCTAAAAAAGAAATACAAAGTTCAGGTGGATTACTCAACACTGGAAGATACTGAAAAACAATAAATTGTTATGCTGCCTATTTCTAAAATTATCAGCATCGCAATCCAATGGTTCCATTGGTATTTTTCTTCAAGGGTTTTGCAGCTTTATGTATTCAGTCATTACTCCTAAGGGAATTTTACATTGTCCTGCATGGAAATGAGCTATCATTTGGAATTGTGCTATCAATATGGGTGATTTCTGGAGCAGCAGGCAGTTTTCTGACAGTAAAAAATGTTATAAAAAAAACTCCCCTAACCTTCTATCTTCTCACCACTTTTGAAGGATTCTGGTTATTTATAAGTCTGACCCTAATCAGATTATGTAGAATTGTTTTTAACATTTTTCCGGGTCAGATGCTCAATATTACGCAGATTGTTGTATTAACTTTTATCACAGCCGGCATATTTAATTTTTCTCAGGGAATCAGATTTGTCATTGGCGCAGGTGTATTTCGCAGGGATGCTAAAGAAGACAAAATTGCCGGATTGCTTTATGGATTTGAAGCAGCTGGCGCCTTAATTGGTGGATTTGTTTTTGCGTTCTTGCTTCAAAAATATACAAATCCATTCCAAACAACTGCCATCATCGCACTGTTAAGCATGTTATCATGTATACCCCTATTTTCATTTTTTGATAAAAAAATTGTTAAAATTTCACTGGCTATTCCTTACTTTATCCTCCTGTTAACTTTTGTATGTCCTGCTGGCTTTTATTCAAAATTGAATACTCTCACGCTGATGAAACAATGGAATATCAAGAGTCCTCCTATATTTTATAAAAATACTCACTACGGAAACATCACTGTGATTGAAAATAATGAACAACTGTCTTTCATGCTGGATGGCAATTTATTGTTTACAGCGCCTTATCCGGATGTTGAATGGATTGAAAATACTTCTCACTTTCCCCTTCTTTATGCGAAAAAAATCGGGCATATTCTTGTGATTGGAGCTGGAATAAAAGGAATCATTCCTGAAATTGTTAAATATCGACCTGAAACAATTGACTGCGTGGAAATCAATCCTGAACTCATCAGTGTTATCAAGCAATTTTCTTCATCGTATTTTCCTGAATACCAGCGCGGAAAAATCAATGTGATAGAAGACGATGTCATTGATGTTTTTAGAAAAACAAAAAAGCAATGGGACCTCATTATACTTGATGCCGGATTTCCTTTTTCCTTGAAAATTGCAAATTTTTATACAGAAGAATTTTACAATCTTGTAAAAACCCATCTTTCACAAGATGGCATTTTTTATACACAACTACCAGGTTCTCCTGAATATATGTCTGAACCGCTTACAGACGTTCACAGAATAATGTATCTGACTTTGAAAAAGGTCTTTCCATCAGTTTATGTGATCCCTGGATATTTTACAGGTTACTGTGCGGCAGTCAATGCTGATATGCCTAAATTTTCGTATTCTTTTATTTCATCTCAATTGAAAAAAAAACAAATTCACACAACTGTCATCACTGATTTTTACCTTTCTGATAGATTAGACGAGGACAAAACGCATCATTTTTTTGAAATGATAGCCGGCGGTAGAACATCTATTAACACTCAATTAAAGCCAATCATTGTGATACCTGCAATCAGGTACTGGCTTTCAATGTCAGAAACTGAAAAACCATCTATTGATAAAAATCAGTATGCTGCGACCGCTATTATACTATCAGTAATTTTTCTTGGGTGTGCAGTGATATATATTTTGAAAAAACCAATAAAAACCAGAGTACTTGAGTTAACAATGTTTTCAACAGGTTTTGTGTCAATCGCGTGGGAACTGATTTATCTTTTTCTGTTTCAGGTAAATTATGGTTCAGTATATTTTTATTTGAGCATACTGACCGGAATTTTCATGGGCGGAATGGCAACAGGAAGCGTGGTTTTTTCAATTCGAGCAAAAAAACTGAAAAATTCTTCGAAAAATCTTTTTTTATTGCAGATTATACATACGATCTTTGCTGCCGCAGGTATTGGTCTGGCTGTTTTGCTTACCCGGACATCTCTATCTGCAACTGTTTTTTTCATTTTTATGGCTGCTGCCGGATTTCTCGCTGGATGGGAATTTCCATTGATTAACAGTATTTATCTCACAGGCAAAAAAACTCTTACAGATTCCATCGGTAGGTTTTATGCTTCGGACCTTATTGGTGCAACCACAGGCAGCTTACTGACATCTACTGTTTTTGTTCCCAATTTTGGTATTTTAACAACCTGCATAATATTTATAGCCATCAAATTGATTATGGCAACATCTGTGAGACAAATATTTCTTAAAACCCCTTAAAAATATGGATTTGTATCAACAGAATAATTGCTTATCCTGTATT
>JBMFLH010000056.1:0-12744 GCA_049971295.1 Candidatus Ratteibacteria bacterium
TTTATCATAGCCACATTATAGCACTTCTTAGTGGCTATTTTCAAACATAACCCTTCTTAAATTATACAGCAGTGCAAAATTATTTCAATATCAGTTCTTTTTAGCCAGTGACGGGAAGCAGGATATGTGATGGTTTTAAAGAATCGTGAAAAATCGTCTGTTTCGCAATCCGAAATTCTGTATCAAATGCAGGATCGTTTCCTGTATTGTGATTTCTATCCCACAGAGGAAAATTGCTGCTGGTAATATAAATTTTTATTCTATGACCCTTTTTGAACAAGTTCGACGTTACAGCCATTTCTATCTTAAATTCATATATCCTGCCTGGTACCATCAGTTGTGGGCTGCCCCAGACATCATCTCTGAACCTTGCCCTGATAATTCCTTCGGAAAGGTTTATTGATTTTCCATCAGGATACTCATCTGCCAGTTTTACAACAAAGTCAGTATCACGTGCACTGGATGATGCAAAAAGGGTAAACACCACTGGACCAGTGATTTCCATGTCATGTTCAAGAGCATCTGATACGTAAACAAGTACGTCTTTTCTTGTTTCAAGAATACGCTGGTCATATGGACCAGGTTTAGCAATCTCATAAAGACCTGGATTATATGTTCCTATGGAATGATTTCCGCCTATTGTTGGCACAGGATGGTTTGGGTCAAACTCATATGTATCAGGCATCTCTGTTGAAAAGGGTGGTTTTATAGAAAGGCGGCGATTTTCCCTGATGTACCATTTGACATATTGAACGCGACCCGGGGGCCATTGGTATTCGTCCTGCCACTGATTTTTTCCCATCACGAAAATTCTGATCGGTGCTTTCTGAAACTCATCCGGGTTTTTTCCATTCAAAATGCAATCAAGCCATCTGCACCAGGCGTTATTCTCTTTTAAAGCATCAGCACCAAAGTCAATTTCACCAAGAACCGTGAAAGGATTGATGCCATGTGTCCATGGTCCAACGATAATTCTGTGGCTATTTCTTATCTGCTCTGATTTGCTGTGTTTTCTCAATTGATTGAAAATATTAAACATTTCATTTCCATAATAATCGTACCATCCAGCCATCAAAAGCATAGGAATCTGAAATTTTTCATAATGCGATTGAAGGGAAAATTGTTTCCAGAAATCACTGTAGACATTATGTATAACAAAATCTCTATATGATTGGACAATTCCTGCGCCACTTTTTTCATCAAGTTCGATCACCGATGTAGACATGAGTAGTTTTTTTACGTCGAAACAGGGCATAATCTGTGCTTCTGATGTTTTGCTATTGGTTTCAAAACACAACCAGCTCCATGTTAGTCCCAGAGAAAAAGCGCCATTACAATAATATGCCTGTTTCCAGCAATCGCCAGCCATAAACTGGGTACAGAGTGTTGTCAAATTTTTGGTCCCTGAAATAACTGAGTAGAACTGGGTTGCAGCAAGATATGAAGCGCCATACATACCAATGTTTCCATTGCACCAGGGTTGTTTCACAAGCCATTCAAGAGTGTCATAGCCATCGTTTGCTTCATTGATAAATGGATAAAAATCTCCTTCTGACGCATATCTTCCCCTGCAGTCCTGAATCACCACAGCGACTCCATGCGAAAGCAAATCTGCTGGCGGTAAAAAATTTCTGTTATATGCTGTCCTTATCAATACAACCGGATGTGGTTCAGGACATTCAGGAAGAAAGACATTTGTTGCAAGGTTTATTCCGTCCCTCATTTTCACAGATACATTTCTAAAAATTTTTGCCATGGGTTCTCCAGGTTAATAGATAATTTTGATATATAATATCACCATGGTTCAAAAGATAAAGCACCTTCAGAAAATTTTCCAGAAAGATCAGTTTCCTGTTCGCATTGTTCATACGAAAACAAATGCCTTTACAGGGGCCATCTCTATTTCTCATTATCATGCAATGGAACTTGAATTACAGTTTATAAAGAGGGCAACAGGATTCTATTTCATTAAAGATACAAGATACTATGTTAAACCATTTTCTGTATTGATTATTCACAGGTATGAAGTCCATCACTTTTTTTCTGAAGAAAAAAATCCGTTCATTGATAAAATTTCTGTGATGCTATCTCCAAAAATTTTTGAACAATTGCAGATATCAGAGAACATTGCATCAATGGTTGAATGTAAACCAGGCTTTCCTCATCAGATTTTGTTGAACGGAAAAGAATTTTCTAAAATTGAATTTTTGTTGAATCAGGCAAAAGAAGAAATGGAACAAAAATATTTTCTCTGGCAACCGATTGTGTTAACATCACTTGAACAGGTCATTGTTTTTCTTCTGAGGAGAATGAAAGAGTGTGATTCACAAATCATATCCAGAAGTGAAATGCACAACGTTGTTGCTGCCGCAATTTCTTATATGGAAAAAAATTTCTTCCTGCCTATCACGCTTGAACAGGTCAGCAGTTTTCTTAATGTGTCACAGTTTCATTTAAGCCATCTTTTTACCAAATATACCGGAATATCATTCAAAACATATCTGATCAGGAGAAGAATCGAAGAAGCAAAGAAATTATTAAAGGAAACCGACCTGAAAGTGTCATCAATCGCCCACAAAGCAGGTTTTGCCGACGGGAACTCATTCATGAAAAGTTTTAAAAAAATTACTGGCATCAGTCCATCATCTTTTCGCAAGATTTTCCAGTAAGTCAGCAAAAAAAACCTTGAACAGCAGGTAAAAATGACATATGATAATTAAGAGAAACGACATAACACCACTCGTCTCATTTCTCTCCCGGTGGGAGAGGGTAAAAAATAAAGAGTAAAAAAGAGGGGGATTTATGAGTAAACTTGCAATATTAGGGGGACAGCCAGAAGTGAAAGATACTTCAGGCGACATTTTTTTGCGCAACATTACAAAAGAAATGGAAGAAGCGGTCTTGAAGGTTCTTCGTGAATGGAAAATGTCTTCTACAGATATTACCAGAGAATTTGAAAGAGCATTTGCGGACTGGCATGGAATGAAATATGGCCTTGGTTGCAACACAGGAACTGCAGCTCTTCATTGCGCAATGTATGGAGCGGGAATTGGCGTGGGAGATGAAATAATCTGCCAGAGCACAACATATTGGGCAAGCTGTCTACCTGCATTTTCGCTTGGAGCCACAGTTGTGTTTGCAGATATTGATCCTGAAACCCTGTGTATTGATCCAGATGACATTGAACACAGGATTTCACCAAGAACAAAGGCAATCATGGTTGTTCATTATGTAGGCATGCCTGCAGATATGGACAGAATTATTCCCATTGCAAAAAAACACAATCTCAAAATCATAGAAGATGTTTCTCATGCTCATGGTGCCCTTTACAAAGGAAAAATGGTTGGTACATTTGGTGATGTTTCCGGATATTCCCTGATGAGTGGAAAGGCGTTCGCTATCGGTGAAGCAGGAATTATGCTGACAGACGACAGAGATATTTATGACAGGGCAATTCTTTTTGGTCATTATGAACGACATAGTGAAATTCAGAATTCTGAACTGGCAAAATTTGCAGGGCTTCCCTGGGGCGGATATAAATACAGGATGCATCAAATGTCATCAGCAATTGGCCTTGTTCAGGTCAAACAATTTCAAAAAGATATGTTGGAAATCGATAGGGCAATGAATTATTTCTGGGACCTTCTTGAGGGATATCCTGGAATAAGAGCGCACAGACCTCCAAAAAATTCTAACTGCACAAAAGGTGGTTGGTACTATGCGCTGGGAAGATACGTCAGCGAAGAACTTGAAGGTCTTTCCATTACACGGTTCTGTGAGGCACTGAGAGCAGAAGGCGTGGGATGGGCACATCCTGGTGCCAATAAACCACTTCATCTTCATCCACTTTTTTATAATGTGGATGTTTATGGTCATGGAAAACCTACAAGAATTGTGTTTTCTGACAGGGATGTAAGAGAGAAAATTGGTAGTCTTCCAAATGCTGAAGCAATGGCAAAAAGGGTCTTTACTGTACCATGGTTCAAACATTACTGGCCTGAAAGAATTCAGGAATATGCGAATGCTTTCAAAAAGGTGATAGAAAACTATAAGGAACTTCTTCCTGGCGATAAGGGAGACCCAGAACAACTGGGTGGCTGGTACTTAAGCAGAAGATAAAAGGGGGGAATATGGACAAGCTTGCAATTGATGGCGGTAGTCCAGTAAGAAAAAATCCAATGCCTGCAAGGGTGATGTTTGATGAAAAAGAAAAGAGTGCCGTGTTAAGAATTATCGAAAAAACAATGACAGGCAATCAAGCGCTTGACAGGTATGGTGGAATTGAAGTTGACCAGTACGAAAAGGAATTTGCACAAAAATTTGGAATGAAATTTGCGACAGCAGTCAGCTCTGGCACAGCAGCGATTCATACCGCGTTAGCAAGTTTGAAACTTGAGCCGGCGAGCGAAGTGATCACAAGTCCCATTACTGATCCTGGTGCTGTGATGCCGATAGTTTTTCAGCAGTGTATCCCTGTATTCTGTGATGTGAATTACGACACCTTAAACCCGTCTCCAGAATCAATAAAACAACTCATTACAGAAAAAACAGGCGCAATCATAGTAGTCCATCTTGCGGGTTTTCCTGCAAAAATATATGAAATATGCGCAATTGCGAAAAAACACAAAATTCCTGTCATTGAAGATTGTGCTCAGGCTCATGGCGCAAAATATAAAAACAGATATGTTGGAAGTTTTGGCACTCTTTCAGCATTCAGCTTGATGAGTGGGAAGCACACAACAAGTGGCGGTCAGGGTGGAATGGTTCTCACCGATCATGAAGATTTATACTGGGACGCAAAAAGATTTGCTGACAGGGGCAAGCCCTTTAATAGCGCAGAAAGTACCAATCTTTTTGCTGGTTTGAACTATAGAATGACTGAACTTGAAGCAGCCATTGGAAGAGCTCAATTGAAAAAGATGGACCGCATTGCGGAAAAAAGGAGAGCCATCTACGAAAAGTTGAAGGAGGAATTTAAAAAAGAACTGGTTGCATTCAGAATCCCTGAGGCAGAACCAGATTCAGAACCAAATCCTTGGTTTTTATTCGTGCATGTTGACAGGGGAAAATTGAAAGCAGACAATGAACTTCTTGCAAAGGCAATTTGTGCAGAAGGAATTCCAGTTGGACAGAAATATGTGATACCCATGTATCAGGCAAGATGGATTGTTGATAAAAATACATTCGGCTCGTCCGGTCTTCCATGGTCGCTACCACAGGCAAGAAAAATAAATTATGAACATTGCTGTCCGGTGGCAGAGAAAACTCTTGAAGACCATATGACACTACCGATTCACGAATATTATCAAGACAGGGAAATATATGATATCATAGAAGCATTCAAAAAGGTTGAGAAACATTTTTTAAAATGAGGAGCGAAAATGGAAGAAATAAAAATCGGCATTATCGGTTTTGATACATCGCATGTACCGGCATTCACAAAGGTGATTAACGACACTTCAGACCCATTTCATGTACCCGGCGGAAAGGTGGTTGCTGGAGTCCCAACATTCAGCAAGGACTTTGATTTAAGCTACAACAGGGTTGAGAACTTTAAGAAGGAACTTGTTGAAAAATATCATGTGAAAATTTTTGAAACCATAGAAGAAATGCTTGAGGTCATTGATGCGGTATTGCTTGAAAGTGTTGACGGAAGAAGACATCTGAGAGAAGCAGAACCAGTATTGAAATCAGGCAAACCTGTATTTATAGATAAACCATTCACCACATCTTACAGAGACGCAGTAAAAATTGTGCAACTGGCAGAACAATATTCATGTCCTGTATTTTCATGTTCTTCACTCAGGTTTGATGCCAATATATCTGCAGTGAGAAACGATAGTGAACTTGGTAGAATTTTGGGCTGCGATAGTTTTTCTCCTGAAGGCAGGGTGAGCGCAATGCCTGGATTTTTCTGGTATGGAATACATGGGATTGAGATTCTTTTTTCAATGATGAAAACTGGATGTAAATCTGTAGAAGTAATTAATTCAGAATCTGCTGACATTGCAGTGGGCCTGTGGGAAGACGGCAGGATAGGCGTCTACAGGGGAATCAAGCAGGGAGAATCTTCATACGGAATGACTGTATTCGGCGAAAAGAAAATCAGACACACCACATATAATCCCGATATTCCCATGTACTCTATGCTGATAAAAGAAATCATGAAATTTTTCCAGACAAAAATTCCACCGTTCCCAATACAGGAAACGATTGAAATAGTAGCATTTATGGAAGCATCTTTAATGAGTGAAAAAGAAAAAAGGCCGGTGCTGCTGAAAGAAGTGGCAAAATAAATTATTTCTTGCATTCATCTGGTATCATCATTGTATCCCTGCTGAAACCGAAAACCTTTGGAACATTCAGCATGATGGGAGAAGGTGTATAAAGTTTGTGATGTGAAAACGCCCATACTTTTCCATCCTGGGATTTCGGTACATCAGCAATAATAATTTTTGTCCCTTCATATTGAATTTCCTTTCCATCGCCATCGTAAATTTTTATCGGAACAACGCTTTCACAGTACATTGCAAGTTTTTTTGTATTTTTGGGGACAAAAAAATAGATGGTTTTCTGCCAGTCTGCAATCACAATATTATCAACAACAACAAATGGAAGCCAGTCAGGAAATTCAATGGAAAAAGTCAGTTTCTGGTCAGACACATCCATCGTGTAAGATGTTTTTTCTTTTACCGGAATAGTAATTTCATGTGGCATACCATCAGGTTGAATAAATGAGTCAAAAACAACCTTTGTTGCGTCATCCCTGACAATGCAACGGTCCCCAGGATGATTTCCCCTGTTACCAACCGTAATCCTGAGTGTCAAACTTTTCACCCCTTCTGGCACATAAAAGGCAAAAGAGTGATTTCCCCAGAAAGAGTGCGTTGAAATATATTTTGTTTCAGAAGGAACAATAATTAATTCTCTTAAAGGAACAAGTTTTGTTGTATCATAGTTTTTAGGTTCAAAATCATACGCTCTGTATTTTTCAATGCCATTTCTTACCATTTTATCAAGTTCTTCAGATGTAACAGGATTGATGCTTTCCCATTTTTCTTTATTTTTGAAATCCCACTGTTGTCTTAACTCAGGGTCAGATTCATATCTATTTACAATCAACTGGTGCATTCTGTAAACATGTACCATTGTTGAATCATAAATTCTCCACATAAAATTCAATAGATTTTCTACTGCCTGTTTTCTTTCTGGAGAACCAGGTTTTTCTGAGGTGTAATCATAAAAAAGGGAAAGATATATCAGATACTTTTTGTAGTCATCAATTCTTGCTTTGACCTGCGGATTCTTAGCCAGTTTATCGGCTTCTGAAATGTCCCTGAAAGAAAGTGCTAATTCGTGGTCTGTCAACATAAAAGATTTCGCCCATCTTTCAAGCATTTTCCTCATAGGTTTTTCTGCTTCACCAAATGCCTTTTTATAAAAATCTTCAAGAAGTTGCTTTTCATCTACGGCTGGATTCCACAGAATTCTTGAAGAAAGATACCATGTAATGCCCACTGCTCCACTGCTGTACGTGCTTTCAGAAAGAAATGCTGCCACATGATTTTTGTGCCAGAACCTGATTTTTTTTGCAGGTGTCTCAAGATAATTCAATGATGGCATGTCATTTGTCCAATCAGGAATAGACCAGTAATCGTATACGCCAAAAAACTTTATCTTCTTTCCCCACATCTGAATCAGTTCATCTCCAGAATAACCTGTTCTCTGAAACCCGTATGGCACCACCACAACATACACATTTGGTTCAAGGGCAATATCTGGAACAGCGGCGTGCTCATTGTAGGCAAGCAAACTCACATATTTACCAGGATACTGTTTTGCCACTTCCCTTGCCACGTGATTTGCAAGAGAAAACACTCTATCGCTGACAGTGCCCAATTTTTTACATTCTGCGCATTCGCAATGGCCGCCCCCATCTGATGGTTCAACGCTGACAGCAAACGAGCCGGGTCCATCCGGGTCTGCATCAATCTGCCGTTTCAATTGTTTTAATCGATCACTGATATAAAGTTCTATCAGACCCGGATTTGAATAACAGGGCTTTGTTCCAGGGCTCCACGGCTGTCTTTTGCCACCAATTTCAGCAAGATATTCAGGATGTTCTTGAAGTATGGCTTTGTTTGCTGTGTTAAAGGCTTCGCCAGCATGGCCTGAGATTCTGATTTCGCCACCAAGAAAGTTTCTTTTTTTCCACGCCTCCCACTTTTTTGCCAATTTCATTTCCTGGTCAACAGGCAGCTTCCCGCCAAATCCCCCGGTTCCAAAAAAGTCCCTTTGTTTGAAAGCAGGACTTTCAACTTTATTGATGTTCCTCGTGATATTGTTTAATGATGGTATGATTGTCCAGTTTTCTCCAGGGAAAAACCATCTATAACCGAGCATTTCAAGATATTTGTAAATTCCATATTGAATTGCAGCATCAGAATTTCCAGAGATGTATAATCTGTCAGAACCCTGAGAAAAAAGCACAAACGTTTCTTTCCCTGTGTTCTTTAAAGCATTTTGTAGTTGCCTGGATAAATTTTGAGAATTGACATCCAGAAGAAAAATTCCGTTTTCGGGTATTTGCTTTGTAATGTTGAAATTCTTGCCTGTTCCTTTTGCAAGCCAGAACCCAAGTTCCTGTGCCATGTCTTTAAGTTTCTGGGAGGCATTTTCTTCCACAAAAATGTTGCCTCCATAGAACAGGTCTTTTGTCTGACAGAAAAGCATAACTGCTGAACACAAAAAAGTAGCCATTAAAACAGAAATTATTGTTTTTCTCATTTTGTCCCTTTTTTTGAAATTCTGATGATATACTATAATATAATCAAAATGGGTGACGTCAAAACATCTATGGAATTAATTGTTCCCCATTGAGATAAGAGAACAGAGAAAATTGTGAGGATAGCTCATTAAAGTTAGGAAAATCAAAAGGAGGCAAAATGAAAAGCAAAATTTTATTAGGGCTGGTTCTGGCAGGGTTTCTTGCTGGATGCGCCATGGTAACGATTTATGTAACCTTTCCTGAAGAGAAGATTAAAAAAGCTGCTGAAGACATAGAGAAAATGATTGAATCAAAGCTAAGCAGCAGAGAACTGCTTTGCACTATATTTCATTTTGTGTCTGCGCCGGCTTTTGCCCAGGATGCATCTGTAAGTTCAGAAATTAAAACAGATTCGCCTGCAATTAGGCAAGCCATTGAACAAATCAAATCATGGGCAGACGAACTGGCATCTTATAAAAAAGCAGGATATATCGGTGAGACACAGGACTACCAGGTGGCAATTGTGAAGTTGCCTGATGATGAGCAACTCGGGAAAAAGGTAACTGACATCGTTCAGAAAGAAAACAAGCAGAGAAACATCATTCTTGAGGAAATCTTCCGCCTTAACAATGTTGCTCCAGAACAGAAACAGACATTCAGGGCTCTTTTTGCAAAAACAAAACTGAAAAATGTAAAACCTGGAGAGTGGTATCAGAATTCTGATGGTTCATGGGTCCAAAAAAAATGAAATTAAAACTTCTCAATGGTTGCGAAGCTTCAGCTGAGGGCGCAATATCTGCTGGCTGCAAATTCTATGCGGGATATCCCATTACTCCTCAAAATCGATACCCCGAATACATGAGCGAAAGAATGGAAGAAACAGGGGGTGTCTTTATTCAGGCAGAAAGTGAAACAGCCTCAATCAATATGGTGTTTGGTGCAGCTGCAGCAGGATTCAGGGCAATGACATCATCTTCAAGCCCAGGAATATCTTTGATGCAGGAGGGTATTTCGTATCTTGCAGGATGCGAGCTTCCAGCAGTGATTATTAATATGAACAGAGGAGGCCCAGGACTTGGGGATGTGACACCGAGTCAGTCAGATTATTTTCAATCAACTCGCGGTGGCGGACATGGAGATTATCGCACCATTGTTCTTGCTCCATGGTCATGCCAGGAAATACACGACTTTACCTATCTTGCCTTTGACCTTGCCGATAAGTACAGAAACCCTGTTGTTGTTCTGGGAGACGGCTTGATTGCTCAGATGTATGAAACAGTGAGATTGAAACCGAGAAAGAAAAGGCTTCCAAAAAAACCATGGGCCATTGATGGATGCTATGGAAGAAAACCAAATTCACTCAAATCTCTTTTTCTCACCCCTGGTGTTCTTGAAGCCCATAACTGGAAACTTGCTGTAAAGTTTGCGAAAATTGAAAAACGAGAAGTACGATATGAGTCATATAATTGCAGCAATGCAGAGTATCTTGTCGTCGGTTTTGGTACATGTGCAAGAATTGCAAAAGAGGCGGTTGAAAGAGCAAGACAGGAAGGAATGAACATAGGGCTTTTCAGGCCTGTGACTCTCTGGCCATTTCCATACTCACAACTTGCTGATTGCATGAAAGACACAAAGAAAATTCTTGTTGTTGAAATGAACCTTGGACAGATGATGGATGATGTGAAAATCGCAGCAAGAAATTCAGATGCAAGAATATTCTTTTATGGGAGGCCTGGTGGTGGAGTGCCGAATCCTGACGAAATTTATAAGGAGATAAAGAAAAAATGAAGGTAATTTATCAAAAACCCGAAAGCTTAACCGATGATATTACAACATACTGTCCTGGTTGCGGGCATGGAATTATTCAGAAACTCATTGCAGAAGTGATTGATGAACTTGATATTAGAGAAAAAACCATTGGTATTGCTCCTGTGGGCTGTGCTGTTCTTTCTTACAATTTTTTCAATTTTGATGTGACAGAGGCAGCGCATGGAAGAGCGCCCGCTGTTGCAACAGCAATAAAAAGATTACTTCCCACAAGGATTGTTTTCACCTATCAGGGTGATGGAGACCTTGCCGCGATTGGAACTGCAGAAATTGTTCATGCTGCTGCCAGGGCCGAAAATTTTTCTGTCATTTTCGTTAACAACGCTGTTTATGGAATGACAAAAGGACAGATGGCTCCAACAACCCTTGTGGGTCAGAAAACCACAACAACAGTTGATGGCAGGATTCCGCAGATGCATGGTTTTCCGATAAGAGTATGCGAACTTCTTTTTTCTCTTGATGGTGTTACATATCTTGAAAGGACAACAATTTCTGATATACACGGAATTCTTGCTACAAAAAAAGCGATAAAAAAAGCGTTTTTGTGGCAGATGGAAAACAAAGGCATGGGATTTGTTGAAGTTCTTTCAACCTGTCCGGTAAACTGGAAGAAAAGTCCCTCAGATGCCATGAAATGGATGAAGGAAACGATGGAAAAATATTATCCCGTAAGGGTTTTTAAAGATCCTGGAATAAATTTATGATATTTTTTGTTCCACTATCCATACTGCTGGTATTTCTTTTCTTTTTGATTTTATTATTTCTTTTCTTTGTCGTTCTTCCAATACAGGCAGTAAGGATTGCCCTTGAAAAAATTGGGCTATCTCCTGCTGTTGCTTTTTTTGTACTTCTTGCATCACTTGTTGGCAGTTTCATTAATATACCTCTTGCTGTGAAAACTCCAGATGGTTTTGTGTCTGCGTTTTCATATTCTGGGGGATTTTTGACTGATGTGCCCCATGATGTCAGTGTGATCGCAATTAATGTGGGTGGTGCAATTGTGCCACTGTGTCTCTGTCTTTATCTTATTCCAAAAGCAAGATTTCTTCCAGTGTTTTTTGCCACAATTATCTCTGCGTTGGTATGTCATAAGCTTGCAAGAGTGGTTCCTGGTATTGGAGTGCAGTTACCTGCATTTATCCCGCCCATTGTTGCTGTGTTTCTTTCGTTTTTATTTTCACAGGGTAATAAAATTCCTGTAGCGTATATCAGCGGGGTTTGCGGTGTTCTCATTGGCGCTGATTTGATGAATTTAGGAAATCTTGGAGATTTTGCCGGGATGATGAGCATCGGCGGTGCGGGTGTTTATGATGGAATTTTTCTTGTTGGAATTATCTCAGCACTCCTTGCATAAAAATTATGGTATGTTGTGTAAAAGTTTACGAGAATGATACAGAGAAATAAATAATACCAGAGATAGAATCATTATTGAATTCCTATTGTGAAATTACGTTCTATCCTTCGAAATGCAGGAATGAGTTTTTAATTTCAGCAACCGTGCTATAATTTTACTGTGGAAGAACAACTGATTACAAGAGAAAAAATTGTCTCTGACCTGAAAGCGATCGGCGTTGAACAAGGAGATGTCCTTTTTATACACGCGTCTTTCAAAAGCATTGGAAAGGTAGAAGGTGGTGCTCAGACAGTGATTGATGCTCTGATGGACTCTGTCGGAGAAAACGGAACAATATTGATGCCAGTATTTAATCTTGTAAAGGATCGGCTTGGCACATGGAATATAAAAACAACTCCGTCAACAACAGGATATCTTACAGAATATTTCAGAACAATGCCAGGCACTTTTCGTTCAGACCATTATTGCCATTCAGTTGCTGCCCGGGGCGCAAATGCCTGTGAATTTGTTTCAGGTCATCGTGGTGCAAAAGGCATGATTTCTCCCTGGGACCACGAACAATTTGGATGTGATTTTGGATATGAAAGTCCTTTTATGAAACTCTACTCTCACCCAAAAAGCAAAATCCTGATGCTGGGTGTTGACTATCATTCATCAACCTTCTGTCATCTTGTTGAAGTGATTTTCTGGAATGAGAGGCTTCTGACTGATAAAAAGGCGGTCTATGTCTGGCTTAATAGAGAAAGGGTTATGTTCTATTTTAGCCACTAAATTTCTTATTGTAAAATAGTTTATC
>JBMFLH010000057.1:0-12177 GCA_049971295.1 Candidatus Ratteibacteria bacterium
CCTGTGATTTTTGCCTCACAAAGAGGAAGAAAAAATTTCTCATCAATAGGTACAAATTGTTTGTCGGTGGACCTTTTCATCGCAGCGATTGCATAGCCCCATCCAGGAAATTCAAAATGATAGTACACAAGTTTGTGTATGCCCGGGTCAATCTCAATGTCTCCTGAATGTTCTGGTCTGATAAATCCTTCAATCCAGTGTCTACCTGGCCAGGATGCAATGAGTTTTTCATCAACAAAAATAAATGATGCGCCTGTGGATGTTGTCCCAAACGAAATTTTTTCTTTTTTATCAAGATAAAAGTATCCTGTATACACCCTTATGAAATAACCTGTCTGGGTAATGGGGTTGCTTGAGTCGTAAATGGTTTTTCTGAACGCGGCATTGACAAAGTATTTTTCCTGGACGCTGTTATCGATGTTTTTTTTGCAGCTATCCCATGTGTTTACATCGTCTCCGCGCATTCTATATAACTCAAGTAAAACACCGCGCTTTGGCCTATAATTTAATTGTTGGATAATAGCATCTTTTTTTCCGCAAAAAAGATAGTATTTTTTCCCTGAAACAGGAAAACAAATTTCATAAAAATTTCCAGGGCCAGTTTTTGAAATAAAAAATTCTATCTGTTTTCCGTTTTCGTCTGTAATTTTGATGTCAGAGCCATCGTCTTTTGCAGGACAGAATATCCTGACAATTGCTGCATGTTCCACAGGTACATTGTCTCTTTCTTCAGAAACAAGGATTTCGGCACGGTATTGATATCCATCAAGCCATACACTCCCGAAGACAACATTAGAAATCCATAAAAAACACAGAGGCACTGAAAAAATAAGCTTTTTCATTTCTTCACAGGTACCATAGATAAGTTTGAAAACCATACCTTTCCGGGATTTCCATAAACATACAGTTTCAATCGCATCCATTTGACTGCGGGATTTTTGAACGTAACATTTCTTATCTGAGTTTTCCATGTTTGGTCTGGCGCCTGATGATAAAAGCATTCATTTCTTTCTATTCTTCGTCTTCTGCCTTCAACCATCCCCCATCCCTCAACGAAAATAATGATGATTGGTCCGGATGTCTTTGTTCTCACACTCAACACATAATCAGATGGAGAAGAAACTTCATGAAAAATTGAATACGCCCAGTATCCTTCACTTTCTGCAGTAGGCCTGTCAATATTGTACATTAAGAATTTTTCTGAGGAATCCCAGAAGGTTCTATCATCAAGAATTTTCCATCCATAAGGGATTTTGCCTTCACCTTCTGAAAAATCTCCATTGACAATAATGTTTTCCTGTTTTTTTGTTCCTCTTGTGGGAAGAACTGTAAAACTTACTAAATTTGAGACTGCATCAAGCCATTTCATTTGGACATTAAATGTAGCTGGTAATTTAATAGGGTAATACTCATAAAAAAATGGAATCAAAATTTTATAAGATTGGCCTGGATTGAGGATGATGGGTTGATAATTTTTGTTTGTCTGAGGACTGTGTGGCTTTGGTTCTGGCGGCATGTGATTGGTGAAGTTTTTCATTTCTGGAATATCTTTAATTTCAAGTTTATGAAGATTACCGATGTACATCCAGTTTTTTTCCTTCGGCTGGAGAAATTCAATAATATAACTTTCAACCTGTGTTGAGTCGTTAATAATGGTAAGATTCAGAAGAACAGTTTCTTCTTCCTGATAGATGTTTTTTGGACTTTCAAGGACAAGTTGCATTCCCCACAGATAACAGATGGATACAAAAAAGATACTACCTGCCAGAAATGTTTTCATAATATTTCCTCACGACAGGTTCGTATCCTGACGGAATTTTTTCGTCCCAGATACTTCCCAGTTCCTTTCTCTTTTTCTCAACTTTTTCTGAATTTTCTACCCTTACAATTGCCTGGTGCGTAAGCACCTGTTGCGCCTGTTTGAGATTTGTCACAATCATTTGATTTGTTGTGAGTAGATTGTGGTATCTACCCTCTTTTAATTGTATGGTAAATTGTTTCATCGCAGAAATTGATTTTTCAAGCTGTGCATTATAAATGTTCAGTATCTTTAATTCTCTTTCAATCTTTTCTGCTTTTTCTATGAGTTTTGCCTGTTTTTCTGCCAGTTGCGCATACCTGAAAGACAAATCCTGAACAGGTCCCTTCAGTCCTGTTGGACCCCAGCCGCTTGCTTTTCCTCCGCCAGTGGGTCCCAATTGATTTTCACCACTTGTGTCCTGAACCTGTCCTGGTTCAATATTGTCAGGAGTTAATCTTGCAGGAGTTTGCCTTCCTCCTTTTCCCTGGGCGGTTTTCTCAACCATCTCGCCATACGAGCGGCCTGTTCTTCCTTCGCCACTTCTGCCCCCGACTTTTTGTTGATTGGGTAATACATTACCGGTGATACCTTTTGCACTCATATTGCTGATAGATCCGTCCATCGCCATCCATCCAGCACCCTTGTCAAGACTATCCATCCATGAACTTGTGATGTCTTCTATTTCTTCTGTCATATCTTCTGCCTGTTCAATTAGGTCTCCGATAATATCTTCAAGTTCTGCCGGAAGCTCTGCTTCTGGCGCAATGACTGGTTTTGATGGTTCCTGATGGTCCCATTTCACTGAGTCAGGCGCTTCAGCGAGCCACCTTTCAAGATTTGCCACCAGTTCTTCTGCCAGTTCAAGTCCCATCTGGGATTCCTGTATAGGTATTGTAATCGGTTTGCCCCTCGCAAAGGCATCTGAAGCTGCCTGAAGATGAGATATCATTTCAACAAATTCGTCTGAAAGGGTGAATTTTCCCTGTGTTTGCTGGGCGATTTTATTGAGGTCATTTACCATTTTCTGTAACATGTCTGCCCATTTTTTTTCCTGTTCAGCCAGATTTTGCAATTCTGAAGGGTCTGCGGCATTTCTTACTTTTCCAAGTTTTTTTGCGGCTTCAATGACCTTTTTTTGTTCCTCAATGAACTTTTCAAGAAGTTTTTTTGCCTGTTCCATTTCTGTTTGTTGTCTTTTTTCTTCTTCTGGTGATTTGCGCGTAGAAAGATTGTTTGGGGCTGCTTGCGGTGAATAAACAAAATAGACTGATGAACGACCGGTATTGCCTGCTGGTGAATAATCAGTGCATTCTGCGTAATATGCAATCTTTGAATAACCGGCTGGAACTTTCAAAAGTGCATCAATAATTAACTCCTTCCTGCCATTTCCGGAGCTCTGATAAAAAATCCTGTCATTATTTGAAATTTCACCTTCGCCTGTATGTACCCTGAATCGTATAAAATTGATACCAAAATCATCTGATACTTTCAATTTCAACGGGATTGATGTACCAGAGCTGGTAACAATGTCTTTGCCCGGTGATAGAAATTCGCAGAAAGGAATCTGGTCAAAAATGACTGTAACTGGTTCCCTGGGACTTGCCAGAGTCTTTTTTGTTGCAGGGTCATAGTAGTGAACTTGATACAATGTCGTGTTATTGATTGTAAATTTAAAAGATTTTATCTTTGAAATGCCTTTGTTTGGGATGCTTGTGCCATCGCCAAAAACCAGCAACGCATCTCCAGCTGGATTGTTAAAATAAAACTCTGCTGTGATTTTTGTCCCCTGAAGACCGCTGATTTCAGAAAAGTCCTTTTCAACTATTTTTGACTTCAGTCCTGTGTATGCGGGATATTCAAAGATGAGTTTCATCTTTTTGATCAAGGTTTTTTCAACCACATTGACCCTGTACCAGACACTGCTCTTATTATTTAAAACGACCCTGTATGAAAATGGAGTGATTACCTCGTTTACTGTGTAAACAAAAATTTGTCCATCTTGAATCATTGGTTCTTTTTTTGTTGTTCCATTTTTTATCTGTATCATCGGTACACCGGATTCTTTTAATTTTGCTTTGATGACAAGGCTGCAACCACGTTCCACTGAACAGTTTCCTGGTTCCACAATAATACTGTCAAGAAATTTTCCTGGCATAAGAATTTTCAGCAGAACATTTCTGCTTGATTGTGGCAATAGAATCGAAGATACAGTGAGCAAAAACAGAGATATAAGCGCCACGATGAAGGTTTTTTTCAGTTTGTTTCTGTCAATTGCCTTTTCAATATCGCAATTTGCAAGGGATTGGAATGCTTTTTTTCTCAGCACATCTATAAAAATTTCAGGATATTTTCCTGTTTTTCTGCTGAGCTGAACTGAATTAATAACGAGATTGTTCAAAAACGGGAATTTTTTTTCTATCTTCAAGGCAACTGTGTCAAACGGTGTATATAAACACTTCCAGTGTGTGTAAAAAATCCAGGCAACAAAACCAGAAACAATTAGAAAAATCAGGGCCCTGTAATAATTTGCGTAAAACGAAGAAAATGGAAGAAATCTATCAAGAAATATCAGTACGGTGAATGCCATAGAGATGGCGGAAAGGAAAACACATACGACTTCACTGATTTTGATTTTCCTTTCAATCCTTCTGTATGCCATAAGATAACCATAGATATGGTCCAGCGTTCCGTTCATAATCCTTTCCCTCGTTTACCATTAGACGAATCAGTATTCATAGTATATTATTTCTCCTCCTTAAAAACCAACACGCAGAAAGAACAAGGAAAATTATAAAAACGAGATATTTTTCCGAAACATCTGTCACGGCAAGCCGTGTTTTGATTGTGGTTTTACGAAGTTTCAGTGATTTCATCAGTCCTTCGGGATTTTCAACCGCAAAATATTCTCCATTAGAGATTTCAGCAAGTTTTTTTAGATAAATATCATCTTTACCAGTATTGTCTGTTTCACTTCCCTGCCTTGTAACAACAAATTCTTTTTTGTTGATTTTTCCTTCGTTTTCAGCACAGATGATATAAATGCCTTCTCTGTCAGGAACAAAAAAACATTCGTTCTGCATGATATTGAGGTCTGCTCGAAAATTATCAGGGCCTATGATATATGTCTTAAAGGGTTTGTTCTGATTTTTGAAAGCGAATTTTATGTTAACGTTTTCGTTTTTTGCATATATCCTGTCCACAAAAATTTCGGGAACAATATCGCCAATTTTCAGGTAATCTTCGGGTTTACAGAGGAATCTTATGATTCTTCCCCAGAATTTCTCATAGGCGATTTTTTCCTGTTCGTTTGAACCATAGTACCATTTCCAGGTTGAATCAGTGGCAACAATAACACATCTACCTGTATATGCAGTCGTTGTCACAACAATTGGTACATTGTTTGAAGCAGGGCTGTCAATCAGAACAATGCCACCTGGTTTTATAGAATTGAGAATATTTAATCTGTCGAGAACCGGCAATGATTGAAAATCTTCAAAAACAGTCAAATTTTTTCCTTCCTCAGTAATTGAAGGTCTGAAAGGCCCCTGTATGAAGGATGCTTCATTTCCCGTAATATTAATAGGCAGTATTTCTTTGATTGGTGCTCTGTTGAGTCCTTTGAGAAAATTTTCTCCGCCAAGAAAAAGTATGCTTCCGTTTTTTTCTACAAAGTTTTTCAGATTTTCCAGGTCTTTTTCTGAAAACGACGAGAAGTCAATGTCTCCGAAAATGATGATGTTAAAATTTTGAAGAAATCTTTCGCTGCCAAGAATATCTGGTGGGATGTCAATGGTTTTACCACCTGTCTGTTGAAAGGTTGATTCTCCGATTCTGACAAGACTGCAGGTTTCAATTTTTCTGTCTGACTCAAGAAATCTTTTGAGAAATTTGTACTCCCATCTGAGGTTTCCTTCAACATACAGAATATGTATTGTTGGTGAAATTACCCGTGCGAGAAAAAAGAAGTGATTATTTTCAGGATTTGATTCTCCGATGCCCGGTTGAACAGATATTTCATAGACATAATCTCCCTGTGAAAGAGACGGAATTTCAAAATCCACGCGATTGAAGTTTGAAGCAAGATTGATAGTTTTTCCCTGAATGAATTTTTTGTTTTCTTTCAGTGAAACAGCCACGTTTTCATCATCATAACCCTTTTGATTGATAATGACACTGACTTTCAGCACTTCACCCTCATATATGGGTGAATTTGTGATGACTGTGGCTATTCCAATATCTTTTGCAGATTCTTCCCCGATACCGATAGTATAAACTGGCACAGTCAACTGATTTTTCATTTCTTCCCACGAAATATACTGGGTCTCATAACCGTCAGAAAGAATCACCACACCTGAGCAATTGTTTGAGTGTTTTTTGATGATGCCTGAAAGCAAAGAGGCAATTTTTGTGGCATGCTGGTCTGCTTTGAGAAACGTGATATCCTTTTGCGCGAGAGTTTTCAGTTCAGAGCCAAATGAATAAAAAATTGGTCTGTACTTTTTTAAGTATCTGGTTTTTGTAAGGAATTCTCTGGCTCTATCAATTTTTGAAGTTCCCGATTTATCTTTTGTCCTCATGCTGATGGAATTGTCTATCATTACGATGAGGGGCTTTTTTGTTGCTGTTTTTATTTGAAGAAAAAGTTCTGGCTGAAATATCGCGCACATGAGAAGAAATACTGCGATCAAATGAAGAAAAAGGGGCATGCGCATTCTTTTTCTGGGCAGGAGTTTTGTGTAAGCCAGGGTGGTAACAAAGATGACTGCTGCAAAAAACAATATCACCACCATGGCAGGTGCCGGACAATTAAAGTTTATGCGAAGCATGCGTTCCCTTTTCTTTGAAAAAAATAAAAAGGTTACTTAACATCAGTTCTGTAATTAAAAGAACCATGGCAAGTTCAAGGAAAACCATCATCAGATTACCGCCTGAGGTTTCTAAGGCAATAAATTTTTCCATATGATTTCTGCTAACGAAGTTCACTCTGGTCTTTCTTAAAATTGTCCTGATTTCTCCGTATGAGATTTTTGAAGGATTTCCTTCTGTGTAAGGCACATTGACTGATACCATCTGTTTTTGTTCATTTCCTTTTGCAATAAAGTGTGCTGTCCAGATACCTGGCAGGTCAGGCACATATGAAACAGGCATTTTTCCTGTGTTTTTTATTGTGTTTATTGTGCCTTCAGGGTTGATGATATTTACAGAATCAGCATTTTCTGAACCTTTTACTATTACGGCATTACCAACAGATGCTGAATGGGTGATTCCAGAGAGATAGTTAATCATTACAGTCATCATAACAGGAAAAAATGGTCTGGTGTGGAAGTTTGTCCATGGCTGGCACGGTGTAAATGTAAATAGAAACAGCTTACCTTTTCCAATTCTTTTTTCAATCAGGACAACATTGCCGTTATCAAGTCTCATTAGGATGTCTCCAGTAATTTCCCTGACAGAATAACAGGCATTGAACCGCGTTGTTTTCAGATAATCAAATGTCTGTTCACCGAATTCTGTAAAGAGGGGATGTCCGGTTGCAACCCAGGCAACACCAGCAGATTTCATAAAGTCATTTTTTCGACCGAGTTTTGCTGGCATGATAAATATGTTTTTTCCCCTGTGAAGCCAGTCATTATTGAAATCTTCTGGCGCAATTCTATCTCCAGGGAAATAGATGAGGGTACCGCCGTCAGAAATGTACTGGTAAAGTTTTTCTCTAACAGAAACTTCCATTTTTTCTGGATTTACCAGAATGATTGCCCTGTATTGATCAAAAGATACATCAGAAATTTCATTGGTTTTTTTTGTATCAACAACAATGGTACCAGAGGAGGTAACAGAGGATTTAGTGTAAAAGAGAGAGGTATCATCAGACCCTATCAATAGAACTTTTTTTTCGCCACTTGTTTCTCTCTGAAGATAAAACTGGTTGTCAATTTTTAAAATATCTGGATAGGCCAATTCTGCTTTCAATGATTGACAATCATTCCCGATTTTGATTTCTATTTCAGATGTTTTTTCTCCCGGGAGGTTGACCTGTTTTACAGTATGAAAATTTTCGCCAGAAATGTTTAGTTCTGTTGTGACCTGTTGCTTGCCCCAGTTTATCATTTCACAGATGTAGGTGTTTTTGCCAGGTACAGGGTAAAAGTCCTTGATGGTCAGGTTTTCATGATAATCCTCGCCTGCATCAATGACTGTAACATCAGCACTGATTTTTCCTGCCAGAGCAACCTTTTCCCATGCAGATTTTTGAAAATCTGTTATGATGAATATTTTTTTATATCCGGATTTTTTTTCAAGCAGGAAAGATGCGGTATCTAATGCTGTCTGCAAAGTATTGCCGTGAAAACCCGGGTTGCTTGCCCGTATCTGTTTTGCCACATCTTGATAAATGCGAGAAAATGGGATTGTCTTACCACTGGTAAACACCACACACACACTGGTTGTTTTTCTTAATGAAGCAAGAATTTGTTCTGAACATTTTTGAAGGTTTTTCCAGACATTTTGCGACGGTCCTGCTGACATGCTTGCTGAATCATCAAGGATTAAAACAACGTAAGATTCTTTTTCAGCAAGAATGGTTCTTCTGCTGATTGGTTGAGCAATCGCGATAAAAAGGCAGGCAACAAGCACAGTTCTCAACAATAACACAAGGATTTCTTCAAGTTTCTGCCTTCTGATGGTTTTTCTATGTGTGAGTTTAATAAATCTGACCGTACTGAAAAAATAAACCGGCGATTTTCTCCTTGAAAATAAATGTATCAATATGGGTACGCTGATACCTGCAAGTCCCCATAAAAAAATTGGTTGAAGAAACCCCATAGGCTTTTCTCACCCTGTGCGTGAACGCAATTCAAGAAATTGATAAAGAAAATAGTCAACCGGCGTTTGCGTCACAGTTTTCGCGTAACTGATGCCTCTTTCTGAACATGCTCTTTGATAAAATGTTGTGAACTGATTAAAAACGCGTTGATACGCTGCACGAATGAATGCTGCATCCACAGTGATTCTTTCATTGGTTTCCATATCAATGAAATCCTTCAATCCTTCAAAAGGAAAATCCATTTCTGCTCTGTCAATAATATGAAAAACAATAACTTCATGATGTTTATGTCTGAAATGCGCGAGTCCTCTCATGACAGATTCCTGGTCATCAAAGAAATCAGACACCAGTATTATCAAACTTCTTCTTTTAATGTGGTTTGCTATTTTATGAAGAGTATCTCCAATATTTGTATCCTTGCCTGGCTTGAGATTTTCAATGATTTTAATAAGATAATGAAAATGGGCTTTCGTTGAAGATGGCTTAATGAAATTTTTGATGTCTGAATCAAATACCACCAGTCCGGTTGCATCCTTCTGTTTTGTCATCAAATAGCTCAGGCATCCCGCAAGGCATCGGGCATAAGTAAATTTTGTCAGGGTGTCTGGTTTATAAGAATAATTCATGGAATTACTGGCATCAAGCAGAATATATGATTTCAGGTTGGTTTCTTCTCTGAATTCCCTGACATAAAGTCTGTCAGTTCTTCCGTACACTTTCCAGTCAAGATATTTCGGGTCATCGCCGTGCACATACTGGCGATGTTCAGCAAATTCAATACTTGCTCCTTTATGAATACTTTTATGCAGCCCTGATATAAAACCTTCAACAATGGTCTTTGCAACGAGGGACAGATTTCCAAATTTTGCAAGGATTTTTGGATCTAAAATTTTTGCAGAGTTATCCATCGGATTATTTAACAGGAAAACCGACTAAAAATTCTCATGTTGATTCTGGAATTTCTTCAAGGAGTTTCGTTACGATTTTTTCTGAATCAACACCATCAGCGTCAGCAGTAAAATTTGTGAATATCCTGTGTCTCAAGACGCTGCTGGCAACATACTTAATATCCTGAATGGAAACATTAACATCTCCGCGAAGCCCGGCTCTTGTTTTTGCTGCAAGAATCAGATATTGTGTTGCCCTTGGTCCTGCTCCCCAGTTTACATAATTTTTTACAAAATCCGGGCATTTTCCATTATTTGGCCTGGTGTTTCTTACAAGGTTCACAGCGTACCCGACCACAAAATCCGAAACAGGAATGTCGTGAATGAGTTGCTGAAAATGAATGATTTTTTCACCATTGAGCACAGGGGAGATTTCAGGTAAATTCTGAAATATATGATGTTCTGCGATCTTTTTTTCGTCTTCAATATCAGGATAATCCAGGTAAATACTGAGCATGAACCTATCCAGTTGTGCCTCAGGTAAAGGGTATGTTCCTTCGAGTTCTATTGGATTCTGGGTTGCCAACACAAGAAATGGTATGTCCAGTGGATATGTCCTTCCTCCAACTGTGACCTGGTATTCCTGCATTGCTTCAAGTAATGCTGCCTGAGTTTTTGGTGGAGCGCGGTTGATTTCATCCGCAAGCACCAGATTTGCAAAAACAGGGCCAGGAATAAATCTTAAAGTTCTCTGTCTTGATTCAAAATGTTCTTCAATAATATCAATTCCTGTGATATCAGATGGCATCAGGTCAGGTGTAAATTGAATTCTCTTAAATTTGAGATCCAGAATTTTTGAAAGAGTTCTTACCATGAGTGTTTTTGCAAGCCCTGGTACTCCAATAAGCAGACAGTGCCCGCCAGCAAAAAGCCCTATCAGAATTTTTTCAATGATGTCATCCTGTCCCACAATCACATGGTGCATTTCCTCTATAATTTTTCTTTTTGCCGTTTCAAGTTCTTTGAGCATTTCAATACTGTTCATTTTGTTTTTTAATTAGTCATCAGGTAGGTAATAATGTTAACTCCAATCTCCTGTGCCTGCGTTGCTTCAATTTCTTTTGTATATGGTCTCGGGATACCTTCCCAGCCACTACCAATTCCATAAGGAGAAAAAATCACGACTGGAATGCCCTTGAATGTATAAACCTCAAGAGGCGGATTGCTTTCAGGAAAAGTATAATGAAAATCTTCGATTTTGAACGGTACTTTATAAATTCTATGATTGGAATCCCATGTCACGCACTTCGCCTCAGGCAATACCTTTTTCATGAGAGACCTGAAGCCATCAGTAAATTCCTGACTTCCACAACATGCATCAGCAATAAGAGAGCCGCCTCCAAGCAAAAATTCCCTGAGTTTTTTTATTTCAGTTTCTGATAGATTCGGATTAAAGTGGCCCGTCATGTATAGGATTGGGGTGTCCTTCAGAGAATCCTTTTTCAGGTCAATCACGATTCTGTCAAGAAATACTGATGTTCCTGTCTGTTCACCTGTTTTTTTCAGCAGTTTTCCAATAGATGATGGATGAGGGTCCCAATCTCCAGAATGCACAATCTGCCCGATATAAAGTCTGCCTTCCTTTTTCTTTGTTTTTTCAATATAAAGTGGTGTCATTCCGAATAGTTTTCCGTATTCAATCCAGCCAAGACAATATGTTAACATGTTCATTCCAATTTTAATTGCATCCTGTACCTGGTATCTTGCTCCCCAGGGATGAGTATGTAAAGCCCAGCCGCAACCCAGGTCATATGGCGAAAGTATTACTGCAGCACGACATCCAAGATTCAAAACCCTTAAATTGGGGTTGCCTGTAGATGCAACATTATCTTTGAGTATATTTACTGAGCTAATATCTTCCAGACAATTCATCAGGGGATGATTTCCATAAACAGGATACATGTTTCTGTCAGGATAGAGTTTGTCCACCCACTCAACCATTGCCTTCAAAAAATCGGGACTTCCTGAAGAGGCATTAATCCACAAAAAACCACCTTTCTCAAGAAAATCTTTAATTTTTGACATTGTGCTATCGTCAGGAACAAATGGTTCAACGCTGGTGATATAAAGAATTGGGATTTCATCAGGGTCAAACGAAAATTTTCTCAAATCAATTTTGATAGATTGATAAGCAATACCCATTTTTTGACCGGCAAGCCGCAAAAGATTTTCAATGTCATTTTCTGCACGCGTCCAGCTTTCGTTTGTTCCACATATTACTTTTCCAACAAGTACAGGTGGTGCAGGTGGATTTTTTCTCTCACTTCTTCTAAGTGGAGTTGCAGGCAGAGGTAGCGGCGGAAACGCTTCGCCTGACTTAATCCTTTGCGGCTCTTTTGCTGGCGGAGCCTTTCCACATTCCCATGCGGAACACGTGATAATGGATGCGCCAAATATTACTGTCAAAAGAATTACTTTTATCTTTTTCATTTTTCTGAAAATTTAGACGCTATATTTTTAATATAGTTTACAGCCACCAAAATTGTAAAAGCTCACCGTATTCTATTATTTCCAAATTTTCCTTTTTTTGTTCTGACGTTTTATAATAACCCCCCGAGAGATTTTGTCAATACCCTGTACCAGTTGAATACATCGGTAGCAATTCA
>JBMFLH010000058.1:0-11900 GCA_049971295.1 Candidatus Ratteibacteria bacterium
CCTTTTCTCTTTTAATAAACAAATAGGATACAGTATGGCCCCTTTTTTAAGAAGTTTTTTTTTGAGGAAACAATATATTTTCATAGAGATTATTTCTGAGGAACGCCGGGAAGATTTTTCAGAATAAAAAGCTTCTGGCGATTTCTCTTATCCAGAACTGGATTGTTGGACCAATGGTGATGTTTGTTCTGGCAGTATTGTTTTTGAGACATTATCCAGAGTATATGATAGGTGTGGTGCTTGTTGGTCTTGCCCGTTGCATTGCAATGGTAATTGTATGGAATGAACTGGCAGAAGGGGACAGGGAACTGGCAGTGGGGCTTGTTGCTTTTAATGCCATTTTTCAGGTGTTTCTTTACGCAGCATACATTTACATTTTTATTGTGTTTTTTCTTGGAAAACTCAATCTTGTTAAAAATCTTGAAATCAATATCTCAATGGCAGATGCGGCAAAAACTGTATTCATCTATCTGGGTATTCCATTTCTTGCAGGATTGATCACAAGATTTTCTCTTTTGAAAATTAAAGGCAAACAATGGTATGAAACAGTTTTCGTTCCGAAGATCAGTCCTATAACACTTGTTGCGCTTTTGTTTACCATTATCGTGATGTTTTCAATAAAGGGTGAATATATCGTGAAACTACCTCTGGATGTTGTCAGGGTTGCGATACCACTATGTTTGTATTTTCTGATTATGTGGTTTGCAACATTTTTCCTTTTGCGAAAACTTGGAGTGGAATATTCAAAAACTGTAGCAGTTTCTTTTACTGCAGCCAGCAATGACTTTGAACTGGCTATTGCAGTGGCTGTCGCAATATTTGGAATTGGTTCAAATCAGGCGTTTGCAACAGTCATTGGACCACTTCTTGAGGTTCCTGTGTTGATTATGCTGGTAAATATCGCTCTTAGATTTAAGAAAAAATTTATCACATAAATCATAGAGACATAGTTGTCCGTAAAAAATGAGCCTGTATTAAATCCACTCCGGGGATCTTTTGACAGAACCTGCTTTCTAAAGGATAATAATTTAATAAAGACAACGGCCTATGGGAAAAAATATTGTGATTGGGGTATGTGGTTCAATTGCGGCATATAAAGTTCCATCTGTAATAAGGAAACTTCAGGATAGTGGATGGAATGTAAAGGTGGTGATGACAGAGTCAGCAACAAAATTTGTCACACCCCTGACATTTGAAACTATATCAAAAAATCAGGTTTACACTGATATGTTTAGGGAAAATTCAAAGTTTGAAATTTCTCATATTTCACTGAGTGATTTTGGCCAGATTTTACTTGTGATTCCTGCGACAGCAAATATTATAGGGAAGGTTGCCTGCGGGATTGCGGATGATCTTCTTTCAACAACAATTATGGCATTTTCAGGGAAAGTGGTTTTTGCGCCTGCAATGAATGTGAAAATGTGGGAAAACCCCATCGTTCAGGAAAACGTGGAAAAACTAAAAAAACTCGGCTATGTTTTTGTTGAGCCAGAAACAGGAAAACTTGCAGATGGCAGGACCGGTGCAGGACGGCTTGCTGACATAGATAAAATTGTGAAGACAGTGGAAGAAATTTTCCTGCCTTCGTAACATTTTTTGGTTAACAATCTGGAGGAGAAAATGGGTAAGGCATATCCGCTTGAGCCAGTAGAAGTAAAGCTAGTGAATACTAGATACAGAAAAATTGTCACAAAAATTCCTGTGCCAGAATCAATTCCGGTCCTTGAAAAACTAAGGCAGTGGGAGCCACGCTCAATGAGCGGACAGCCACTTGTTGTTTGGCACAGGGCAAAAGGAGTCAATGTTTTTGATGCATATGGAAATATGTGGCTTGACTTTTCTTCAGGGGTTCTGGTGACAAATGCAGGGCATGGAAATCCAAAGGTCTGTAAGGCAATCAAAGAAATGGTATCAAGACCTTTTCTTCACAATTATTGTTTTCCAAGTGAAGTGAGAGCGAACCTTGTGGAAAAAATTGCAAGCCTTGCACCTGAACCATTAAAAAAAGTTTTTCTTCTTACAACAGGTTCAGAAACCATAGAATGCGCAATAAAACTTTGTAGAACCGCAGGCCGAAAAATCAGTCCGGCAAAAAAAGTGATCGTTTCTTTTGAACATGCGTTTCACGGAAGAACACTTGGTTCTCAGATGGTAGGCGGTATTCCTTCCCTTAAAGAATGGATTGGCAACCTTGACCCTGACATGGTGCAGGTGCCGTTTCCAGGAGACCCAAGGCAAAAGGATAGAAGTTTTGATGTTTTCATCAATACTTTGAAAGATAAAGGAGTGAATTTTGATAATATCTGTGGCGTGATTTCTGAAACATATCAGGGTGGAAGCGCGGCATTTCTACCTGTTGAATATGCTCAAAAATTGAGAGAATTTTGCGACCAGCATCAGGCGTTTCTGGTGTTTGACGAAATTCAGGCGGGATTTGGAAGAACAGGGAAACTGTGGGGTTTCCAGCATTATGGAGTACTTCCTGATATATTCACGCTCGGAAAAGGAATATCAAGCGGACTTCCAATCGCAGCCGTTGTTGGAAGGCCTGAAATTATGGATTTATACGATCCAGGAACAATGACAAGCACCCATACTGGAAATCCAGTGTGTTCTGCCTCTGCTATTGCAAACATTGACTATATCATTGAGAAAAATTTGCCAGAACATGCTGAAAAAATGGGAAAAATTTTTGAAAAAGAGCTTAACAGAGTCAAGGAAAAGTATCCTGCTGTGGGTTTTGTTTGTGGTAAGGGATTGGTCTGGGCAATGAGTATTGTAAAACCAGCAACAATTGAGCCGGATGGAGATACTGCGTTTGAAATAGTGAAAAAGTGCGTGGAAAAAGGGCTACTGCTTTTTGCTCCTGTGGGATTTGGGGGCGCCTCGTTGAAAATTGCGCCACCATTGATTATTAAAAAGGATGCGATTGTTGAGGGTTGCTCAGTGATAGAAGAAGCAATCGCTGAAACCTGCCAGTCTTAGTAAATCAGTTTTTGTCAGGAGAAGATGATGTTAAATCTTGCAGTAATTGGTACTGGAAGATATGGTACCAATATTATCCATGCATTCAGGCAACTCCAACAGCAGGGTATTGCAACACTTGTTTCAATCTGCGATGCCAACATTGAATTATTAAACAGGCAATGCAAAAAATACAATATAAAGGGTTATGTGGATTATAAAGAAATGTTTGAAAGAGAAAAGATTGACGCGGTTGCGATTGCCACACCAGACCATCTTCACAGAGAGATTGCTGTTTATGCGTTAAACTCTGGGAAGCACATTCTTGTTGAAAAACCAATGGATGTGACTGTTGAGGGCTGCCTTGAAATGATGAAAGTGGCAGAAAAAAATGACCTTTTAATTCAGGTTGATTTTCATAAGAGATACGATTCATATCATCAGCAATTGTGTAAGGATGTCAGGTCAGGAAAATTTGGACCAATAGAATATGGGTATGTTCACATGGAAGATAGAATTGAGGTGCCAGCAGTTTGGTTTTCCTCGTGGGCGCAATACTCTTCTCCTGTTTGGTTTCTGGGAGTGCATTTTATTGATCTGGTAAGATGGTGTTTGCAATCAAACGGAAAATATGTATTTGCCACAGGGAGTCGGCTGAAATTGAAAAAAATGGGAATTGATACGTACGATTCAGTATCTGCAAAAGTTGTCTTTGAAAATGGGACTTCTGTTACCTTTGACACCTGCTGGATATTACCGGAAGAATTTGAAGCAATAGTTAATCAATCCATCAGATTTGTTGGAACAGAAGGTATTATTGAGTGCGATACCCAGGATAGGGGAACAAGATTGTGCACAAAAAATCTTGGAATGGAAACATATAACCTGGGATTCATTCTTGAAACACAGGATCAATATGGAAATACTGTATATAAGGGCTACGGAATTGAAAGTATTGCAGATTTTGTGTATAATATCAAGCATTTGAAAAACGGCGGAAGTTTTGAGAATTTAAAGAAGTATGCGATTAGCGCATTTGCAGAGGATGGCCTGGAAGCAACCAGGATTGCAACTGCAATACATAGAAGCATTGAAACTGGAGAAATTGTTCATATATAAGGAGAAAAAATATGGCAACCAGAATTCGTCTCGCCAGAACAGGTAAAAGAAATAGACCCTATTATAGTGTGATTGTGGTCAGCGACGAGAAGGATGGCAGGGGAGATGTCATAGAGATTATCGGTCATTATGACCCTCTCAGGGAACCTCCTGTGTTTGAGGTAAAGGATGATAGAGTCATTCACTGGCTCAAACTTGGAGCTCAACCATCTGATACAGTAAAAAGTTTCATTAAAAAACGGGGTCTTCTTAATCGACCGAATGCGGATTGACATCATTACAATTTTCCCTGATATTTTCAGCCCTCTGGAAGCAAGCATTGTAAAAAGGGCCCAGGATAAAGGAATATTGCAAATTTATATCTGGAATCTCAGGGATTTTTCGCGTAATAAACATAAGAAGGTTGATGACGCAGTATATGGTGGTGGCAAGGGAATGGTGCTTGCGTGCGAGCCAATTTTCCTTGCAGTGGAAGAGATTAAAAAACACAATTCAGAATCTTTGACAATTTTGACTTGTCCGCAGGGTGAAATGTTTAATCAGCAGATGGCGAAAGAACTTTCAAAAAAGAAGGGTTTGATTATTATCTGTGGACATTACGAAGGTGTAGACGAAAGAGTTCGTACCATCGTTGACTGCGAGATTTCTATTGGAGATTATGTTCTCACAGGCGGAGAATTGCCAGCGATGGTGATTGTTGATTGCATTGCAAGATTATTACCAGGAGTATTGCCAGAAGAAGCCGCGATTTATGATTCGTTTTTTGATTGTCTTCTTGACTGGCCATGTTATACAAGGCCTGAGGAATTCAGAGGATTAAGGGTTCCTGACATATTGCTTTCAGGGGACCATGAAAAAATTGCAAGGTGGCGTTTAAATCAGGCAATTGAAAGAACGAAACAAAAAAGGCCTGACCTTTACAAAAAGTTTATAAGAGAAAAAGGA
Source organism: Candidatus Ratteibacteria bacterium (assembly GCA_049971295.1). GTDB lineage: Bacteria > Ratteibacteria > UBA8468 > B48-G9 > DTJG01 > DTJG01. The sequence continues at coordinate 5,029 of JBMFLH010000058.1, forward strand.
GGACTCCATGCATCCAAAAGTCGCAGCTCTTGAATCAGAAATAAAACCGAAAAAAGAAATTCCTGAATTTTTTCCAGGGGATGAACTTGAAGTTCATATCAGGGTTCAGGAAGGCGAAAAGGTTCGTATCCAAGTGTTCACAGGTATCTGTATCGCAAGAAAAGGCACAGGATTGAGGGAGACATTTACGGTTCGAAAAATTTCCTATGGTGAAGGGGTTGAAAGGATTTTTCCAATTTATTCACCAAATGTTGTCAAGATTAAACTGGTAAAATCAAGAAAGGATAATCGCCTTGCACCAAGAGCAAAGATGTACTATCTCAGGAAAAAAAGGTAATAATGAAAAGCGCCAGAGAAAAGGGATTTGAAGGAGAGCAATTTGCAGCAAAATTTCTTGAAGCAAACGGGTATAGAATTTTAGAAAGAAATTATAGAACAAAATCAGGCGAAATAGATATCATAGCCAGGAAGAACAAAAGTATTGTATTTATTGAGGTAAAAACAAGATCTACTGATAGTTTTGGTACTCCTGTGGAAGCAGTTGATAGAAGGAAACTTGCAAAACTTGAAGATGTTGCCAGCCAGTATATCCAGAAGAAAAAGATTGAAGAAACTGCTTGTAGATTTGAGGTTGTTTCAATAACAAAAATCAATGGCGCCTGGCAGTGTGAAATAATTCCGGTGGATTGATGCTTGCAAAAATTCAATCGGTTGCTGTATGGGGGATTGAAGGATATCCTGTAAGCGTTGAAATTGACATTTCAAAGGGCGTGCCATCAGTGGCAATCGTGGGGCTTCCAGACCAGGCGGTGAAAGAAAGCAGAGATAGAATTAAACCAGCCATCAAAAATTCAGGATTTGAATTCCCGCAATCAAAAATCACGATCAATCTTGCTCCTGCTGATTTAAAAAAAGAAGGTTCCTGTTTTGACCTTCCTGTGGCTCTTGGTATTCTTGCTGCAAAGCAGATGATACCTATTGATGTGGCGTCCAGATTTCATTTTATTGGAGAACTTGCACTCGATGGTTCTCTCAGGTCTGTCAGTGGTGTTTTACCAATGGCAATGAGCGTGAAACAATCAGGCGGAAAATTTGTTGTTCCAAAAGCCAATGCCATTGAAGCGTCTGTTGTTGGGATTGAGGTATATGGGGTTGAAAGTTTGAAGGAGTGTGTTGATTTTCTTACCGGGAAAAAAGAAATTTCACCTTACACTGTTGACTGGGACAAAATTTTATCTAATCAGAATAAGTATGATGTTGACTTTAAGGAAGTGAAAGGACAGGCCCTTGCAAGAAGGGCAATTGAGGTAGCTGTGGCAGGCGCACACAACATTTTGATGATTGGACCACCAGGGGCTGGAAAAAGTATGATTTCAAGAAGGGTACCCACGATATTTCCACCTCTGACTGTTGAGGAGTCGATTGAAATTACAAAAATTCATAGCGTCGCCGGAATACTTGACGAGGGAATTGTTTCAACCAGACCTTTCAGGCAACCTCATCATACGATTTCTGATATTGCTCTGATCGGTGGCGGAACAATTCCAAAGCCAGGAGAAATATCACTTGCGCACAATGGGGTCCTTTTTCTTGATGAACTACCAGAATTTCACAGGGATGTTCTTGAATCCCTTCGCCAGCCGCTTGAAGATGGAAAGGTTTCTGTTTCACGCGCCAGAGGAAGAATCGAGTTCCCATCACGATTTTTTCTTATTGCCGCGATGAACCCATGCCCCTGTGGCTGGTATGGAGACAGTCGAAGACCATGTCGTTGCACAGTGCCGCAGATTATCAAATACAGGAAAAAGATATCAGGACCATTGCTTGATAGAATAGATATTCAAATAGAAGTATCCGGACTTGGTTCAAGACAACTGGTTTCTGATAACGTGTCAGAGTCCTCAGAGAGTATCAGAAAAAGGATTACCAGATGCAGGAAAATTCAACAGGAACGATTTGCCGGCACTGGCATTTTCTGTAATGCTCATATGAATACAAAACAGATTAAACAATTCTGTATTCTTGATGATGAATGTAAGAAATTTCTGGAAAATGCGCTGGAAAAAATGAATTTATCCGCGCGGGGTTATGACAGGGTTGTGAAGGTTGCAAGAACAATAGCTGATCTTGAAGAATCTGAAAAAATTTCACTAAGCCACATAGCAGAGGCACTGCAATACAGAAGTTTTGACAGAGAACTCTGGTAGGAGGAATGGTGGATAAAAAGATAAAACCGGGAAAAGTGGTACTGGAACTGCCTCCGATTGGTAATAATGCGAGAAACAGTGAGGCAAGTTTTATTACTTTGAAATCAGGCAGAATAATTTTTGCCTGGTCAAAATTTTTTGGTTCTCATTCTGATTTTGGTGAAGCAGTGATTGCAACAAAATATTCAGATGATGACGGTCAGACATGGTCAAAAGATGACAGGATTTTGATAGAAAAAGAAGGTACGACCAATGTGATGAGTCCGTCTTTCTTAAGATTGCAGGACGGAAGAATTGTGATTGTGTATCTGCGAAAGGATGGAAAAAAATCCTGCATGCCATATTTCCGTACCAGCGACGATGAACTAAAAACTCTTTCTGACCCGGTTTCAATTGCTCATGAATCCGGGTATTATGTTGTAAACAATGATCGCATGATACAGGCAAAGTGCGGTCGTATTATTGTTCCCGCCGCATTACATAGATATCGTGGTCCTTCAGTCCTTATGCCAGGAGAAGAACCAAAAACCTTCCTTGCTTCGCCAGGAATTATTCTGTTTTTTCTGAGTGATAATAACGGAAAGCAATGGGTGGAGTCTTTGACAAATTATTATAAGTGCTTCCCTTCAGGGCATGGACTTCAGGAACCAGGGGTGATTGAATTGAATGATGGAAGATTGTGGTCATGGACAAGACCTGGAACAGAAGGAAGGCAATGGGAATCTTTCAGTGATGATATTGGACAAACGTGGTCAGACCCTGTACCATCGCAGTTTGTTACGCCCTGCAGTCCCATGCAGGTAAAAAGAATACCAAAAACAGGGCATCTTCTTGCTGTCTGGAATGACCACTCTGGAATTTTTAAGACAGAAAAACCAAAACCTATTTCCTGGGGAAGAACTCCGCTTGTTTGCGCAATCAGTGAAGACGAAGGAAAGACATGGAAACAACACAAACTTTTAGAGGACTCGCCTGAACATGGATTCTGCTATCCTGCTGTTCATTTTACTGAAGAAGCAGTTTTGATTTCATACTGTGCTGGTGGAATAACAAGCAAAATTCCTCTTGATACCATTAGAATGAGAAGGATTTTACTTGCCGATTTATATGACTGAAAATGTATTGATCGGAATAAACGGCTGGAACTACCGGAACTGAGCAGGAATATTCTATCCTGATGCATTACAATCAGAAGATTATCTGGATTTTATTCAAAATTTTTAATACTGTTGAGGTTAACTCATCTTTTTACCATTTTTCGAGACAAACAAGTTATAAAAATTGGTATAAACATACACCAGTAGGTTTTGTTTTTTCTGTGAAAGTTCATCGAAGCTCCAGTACGGTGGTCATGGGGAGCCGATACTAGTTCGTGGAATGCGAGTGACTTTCTTCGTACATTGTTAAAACAGCATTACCTTACGGGTGGGAGATTAATCTGGAACAATGGCGTGGGTGGGCCTGGTTCGTATATTTACGACGCAGAAGGTGTTGTGATCTGCCCGGATGTTAAAGCGCGTGGGTACTTTCGCACCATTTGGACCGTAGCTGATTATGGGTACAATTATTATCTTGAGATAGACCTTGATAATCCAGGGAGTACGACCAACTTCAGGAAATTGGCCAAGGTGCCAAAACCGGCCGAAACAGCGCTTTTTATGGAAAATGCGTATGCGCAGCGTCACTGGTGGGTTGATTCTTATTACATGACAATAGGTGATATTACCTGGTGGGACGGTGCATACTATTTTGGTCGTCACTTTGATTATCCATTTATCAATACAGTATTTGTGGATGGCCATGTGGAGGCATGCAACAAGGAGAAATTTTCTACAGTGTTTCATCCGTAATTTCCTGAAGTTGGAGTGCCAGTGCAATATCGGGGCGGAGAAATCCGCCCCCTACATTTTTATTGTAGCATAGCAGTGAAAGCTGGAATATCAGGAAGGAGGCATCACTCCTGCCTGAAGCAGGTCTGTAGGGGTTTGATTTATCAAACCCGCAAGTTTCTTTCAGCAGTGCAGCAGGATTCTGATGGGCGCCGGGTGTGTGTTATAGTAAATCCTCACTCAACGCCATCACCTGGTTGCAGGGAAACTATCTTCTGATATAACAGATTGATTTTAACAGATGTCTCCACACATTTCCTTAAAAGTGTCCCATCCATACTCGGAATCTATAAACATCTTAAACTAAAAAAAGTTGACAAAAAACCCACAAGGTTGTATAAACAGTATATGAATACAAGAAAGGTTTCATTAAAGCAAAATCTGTTTTCACGTCTATATATTCAGAACTTTTCCCCAAACGATGGTAATGTCAGAGAAGTTATGGCATTGAGTATGGCACCCTTCATCCCAGTTATATCCAAAAAGAAATCTTATCGCCCAGTTTCTTTTCCATAACGGAAGAGAAGAAAAACCACCCCCATCCCTCTGTCTTGATGGGGAAGGCGAGGTGAGGGTGAATGGGGGAAGGGGGCAGAGGAGAAGGTGTAGTGTTTAATTGTTCCGGATTATACAATAGGAAAAAGAACGATCGGTCAAATCTTTTGGCAGAACCCAAACGATAACCAGGAGACAATATGAGGAAAATATTATGTTTAATTGTTACTGGGTTGTTTTTGTGTGTTGTAAGCGTTTTTGCTCAGGAAGGTTATTTGAGAATCACAAGTAATCCTGAATCTGCTTCTGTTGAAATTGCAGGAAAGAGCATTGGCAAGACGCCTGTCCTGACAGCATTAAAACCAGGGAAATACGTCTACAAGGTTAGTTTGAGTGGTTATGAACAAGTTTCAGGCACAGCAGAAGTTATTGAAAATGAGGTTACCATCGTTAATCTTACGCTTGTGAAACAGGTTCAAAAAGCGCCTGCTGTCAAAAAGATTGAACCTGCAAAAGGAGGTCTGACAATTATCACTGACTGGCAGGACGTGGCAATTTACCTCAATGGTCATAAAATTGACAGGACACCTCCTGTTACAATCAAGGATATTCCGGCTGGAATAAACAGGGTGATTCTTATCAGTGGTGATTATGCTGATTCATTCCATATTCTTGTGCAACCGGGTAAGACAAGCGTATTGAAAAAGAACTTTGAAGAGGACAGAAAAAAATACGAAGCGCAGATGACAACTGTCGACACCACTATTGTTGAAACACCCGTTGAGGTGAAAAAAAGCATGCTTCCAGCAAAGGTAATTTTGCGACTCGGGACTACAGCGAGTACAGATTCAAAAAAACAGGATACAACAATTATTGGTGAAAGTGATGAAATAGAAGTAAGTTTTCAGTACAGGAAGGCCGGCGCAGATGAATGGAACACAAAAACACTCCAATCAGGAACAAAGGCGGAAGATTCTTTTGAAATAGAAAAAGGGACCTATGAAATACAACTGGTTGCAACTCATTACAGGGTTCCAACAGGACTGTTGAATGTATTGCTGACAAAGAAAGAAAAAATCAGGGAATATAAAGAATCTATCAGAAAAGAGATTCTGCCAGATGTTCAATATACCTATACAATCTCATATGACGGCAAGGATTTTGTTTATAAACTTGAAGAATTAAGGCTTAACACACCAGTTAAGTAAATATTAGTTTATGTGGGTTATGATAAAGATGATAAAGGAATTTAAAAAATTGACTATGAAGGGAATATTGTTGATATGGAAATTGGCATTATCATAGGCGCGGCACTTTGGAAAATTGAAAGAGTTGATTTTTCATTATTAGAAGGTAGAATAATAATGAAAACGGTTTCAGGGATTTCCCCTGGATAATATTTAAAAAGAAAGGGGGTTTTATGAAGGGAAGAATTGCAGTTTTGTTGATTGTGGTAAGTATGTTGCTTTTTGTGGGCATTGCTAAAGCCCAGACAGTGTCGCCTGAAAAAATCCTTCCTCAGGATTTTTCATGGTACGGCAAATCTGGAGCGCAGAGTCAGCCTGTGTACGATGCAGAAAGAAATGGTTTCTGGTGGAATCCTGAAAAAGCGCCTGAAAAAATGGAAAATGTTCAATGGGGAAATAGAGGATACATATACGTTGGACAAAAAAAACCGAAGCCAGTCGACCCGGAAGAAGCAGCAGTGATTAGTGTAAGAAAACCCATACAAAAGACCATAACAGGGAACAAGTGGTGCGATTTTTGTACTCCCGGAAAGAAAACTGTTTATGTGGATAAAATAATTGAGAAACCGGTTGAAAAAATCGTCTATGTTGAAAAGCCAGTTGAAAAAATTATTGAGAAACCGGTTGAAAAGATTGTGTATGTTGATAGGCCGGTTGAAAAAATTGTTGAGAAACCGGTTGAAAAAATCGTCTATGTTGAAAAGCCAGTTGAAAAAATTGTTGAAAAACAGAAAACGCTTTCACTTAATTTGAAGGATGTGTATTTTGCCTGGGATAGTTCCAAACTTTCTACTGTGGCATTGAAAACATTGAAAGAAAACGCTGAAATTCTACGCGCAAATCCTGGCGTAAAAGTGTTGCTTATTGGTTCTGCGTCTCCTGAAGGAACAATAGAATACAACAAAAAACTTTCAGCCCGTCGCGTCAAAGCAGTGTTTGATTATCTGACAACCAGAGAGAAAGTTGGCGCCAGCCAGCTCAAAACAGAAGCAGAAGGTGCCATTGAAGTGCCAAAGGAATCCTGGCCTATTGCA
>JBMFLH010000059.1:0-11889 GCA_049971295.1 Candidatus Ratteibacteria bacterium
CAACCCCTGATCCTTCTCACTCAATGGCACACTCACTACACATATCTTTGCACCCGCTCCTGCCCGTTTGAATATCAGTGGAAACTCATTCATCGAGTATCTCCAGTTTTTTTGTGAAAAATGGTCTAAATCCAATTGACTTTATCACCTCGTCAGATTTCAAAGTGAAATCAAATTGTTGAGGGTTTACAAAGCCAGGGTCAGCAACAATGGAGTGAACATCTTGTCCAAACTTTTGTGCCTGTTGCAGAGAAATGTTTCTTCCTGCAATTCCCCAGCAAAGTTCTTTACCTGAAACATCATACAGAATATTTAGGTCACTTAAAAATCCATCGAGTTTTTCATTGGCATAACAGATGAAAAAGGCTCTTTCTTTTGATATCAGAATATTTCTCTCAATGGTAAACGAACGATGATTTTCTTTTTTTGAAAAACAAACAATGCCCTCTTCTCCAAACGCAAAAATGTTGTTTCTTATAGTGTTTTCCCTGCCATAATGAACATGAAAAATAAGGCTATTTGTAAAAGCGCAGAGATTGTTTTCAACGATGATGTGGGAACTGCCTTCATCAAGATATATACACCAGCCACCATATGAGTATTTTTCAACTCTGTAAATGATATTACCTCTGATGACTGTACCTGGTTGAACGCCGAGAGTGTATATTCCACCCATGTCACTGAGAAGTCCCTTGCCTATGTCATGGATAATATTGTTTTCAATAATGTTGTTTTTTGAAACATTTTCGCCATAGCCCCAAACCCATCCACACGAAATACCTGAATAATAAAGGTCATGAATATGGTTGTTTGAAATGATGTTGTCTGATGCATGCATCGAAAGAATACCAACAGCACTGTAAAAAACATTACCACAATTGTGAATGTGATTATCAGTAATCCTGATGTTTTTTGTTCTGGTACAATCTGGTTGATTGGCATCTCCACCATTGATTTTAATTCCCCCTGCTCCAAGGTCTTCAAGATTGTTTTTATGAATTTTTATTCCAGTACAGCCTCTTGATATTTCAATGCCATACATTCCACAATGTTTTATTTCACATTCCTCAATCGTGCAGAATCTTGCTCCTGTTAAATAAAAAACTCCAGGAATCTGACGTGCAGCCTGTTCAGAGGAAGCATATCTGTCGTCAGGTTGTTGCCACTCAGCGTGTTCAATCGTTAAACCCTTAAATGTCAGATATTCCACATACTGGTTGTTTTCACTGTTTCCTTCAATTTTTATTGCCTGCGTGATCAAAGGAGCGTACACTTCTGATGTTTCCATCTCTTGGTCTTTTTCAGGCATGTAATACAACAATCCCTGTTGTCTGTCAAGATACCATTGGGATGGCTTTTTTAACTGTTCAAAAACATTTTCAACCCAGTATCTCGCAGGCTTTTTGTCTTTCTCGTCTTTCAAAACCATTCTGGTTTTTCTTGATGATTTCACAAGACCTGTTTTTTCATCAAACCATTCCAGAGGCATCCTTTCTTCAATCCACCAGTGAAAAACTACGATATCAATATCTGTCATATTTTTCCAGTTTTTAATGTCTCCAGAGAAACAGTAAAAACAATCGCTTCCATCAAATAGAGATATCTTTTTATCTGAGTCAGGAAGGTCCCTCATCCTGAAAAATCCTGTTTCTGGCAATCTTGTTCTTTGTTTCCTTTTTCCATTAACAAACAATTGTCTGAAATACCATTTTCCCTGTTTGACTTCTGGTATTTCAGCAATCCATGCATCAAAGCCATTTACCTGCGTCTTTTTCCATCCTGAAATTTTCACTCCACAGTCGAGAACGACTGTTTCTCCAGGGAAGTTTCTGTAAGTGACTGGACCTGAGTCCTGATAGGTAAAAATAATAGGGCTGGACAGATGATATCGTCCACCACGAATCCAGACAGTAATTGAAGACAAAAATTTACCGCTTGACTTTAACTTTCTGATTTTGTCCCTTGCTGCTTCAATTGTTGCAAGAGGTCCATCGCTTTTATCAGAAAGTGGCTCTGGATACAGTCCCGACCATGTATCACTTCCATTCGTTGCCACATAGATACTTTTGATATTTTCTTTATCCATCGTATAAGCAGACATCTGTGCGATTGCCGCCAGTACAATAGTTGTAATCAATGCCTTTCTCAATTGCATGATATTTTAAAATTGCATTTTATCACAGAAGAATTAAAAAGCAAGCAACACGGGGATATTTCCAAATAATTCCAGAATTGTGTTATAATGATTTTCATGGAATTCCAAAAAATCATTCTCGCGCTTGAGTACTACTGGATAAAAAAGGGTTGTTTCCTGTGGCATCCTTATGCAACTGAACTTGGCGCAGGAACAATGAACCCAGCAACGTTTTTCGGGATTCTTGGAAAAAAGCAGTGGAATGTCGTTTATCTGGAACCATCTCAAAGACCTGCCGATGCAAGATACGGCGAAAATCCAGTTCGTCTTTACCAGCACCATCAGATGCAGGTGATTCTCAAGCCACCACCTTCAAACATTCAAAATATTTATATCCACAGTTTGAAAAAACTTGGGATAGACGTTTCAAAACACGACCTTCGCTTTATTGAGGACAACTGGGAAGCGCCGACTCTTGGAGCATGGGGTGTGGGCTGGGAAGTGTGGCTGGACGGACTTGAAGTTACACAATTTACCTATATGCAGCAGGCAGGCGGAATTGACCTTAACCCTGTTAGCGTGGAAATTACATATGGCCTTGATAGAATTGCATGCTTTCTTCAAAAGAAACAATCTGTCTTTGATATTGACTGGGGCTCGAGCGTCAACTATGGATTTTTGCATCAGGAAAGGGAAAGACAATACTCTATTTACGGCTTCAAGGAGGCAAACACAGATCTTTTATGGACGTGTTTTGATGGATTTGAAAAAGAGGCAAAATCCCTGCTTGAGAAAAAACTTTTCTACCCTGCTTACGATTACATATTGAAACTTTCTCATATCTTTAATCTTCTTGAAGCGCGCGGTTCAATCAGCGTGGCTGAAAGAACAAGAATGATTGGAAGAATCAGAACACTTGCAAACATCTGTGCCAGCCAATACATTGAAAGGGGAAATTGATGAGTGGAAGAGAACTTGTAATCAAGGCAGTGCTTTTTCAGGGACCAGAAAGAGTTCCTTATACGCTTCCAGAAGAATATGGAAGCGATATGACAGGTGCTGGAATTCTTCCTGACCCATCATGTAAACCATCCTTTCCACCGAGTGAGACAAAATGGGAAGATGAATGGCACTGTGTGTGGGAACGACTTTCAGGAGATATTACAAAAGGTCAGGTCACAGGGCATCCCTTAAAATCATACCAGGTGTTTGATTCCTTTCAGTGGCCTGATTTCAGGATACCCGATAGATATAAAGCAATAAAGGAATGCGTCGCAAATAATAAGGAAGACAAATTTGTTCTTGCAGGTATTGATTTTTCCCTCATGCATCGTCTTGAGTATCTCAGAGGGCATGAGAATGCCTGGACAGACCCATACCTTGAACCTGACAATTTACACAAACTCCTTGAGAAACTTGCAGAACTTGCTATTGACCAGATTGATATGGTTGCTGACGCAGGTGCTCATGGCATTGTTTCAGCAGATGACCTCGGATTTCAGAATAGATCAATGGTATCACCAGAAATTTTTCACAGATTTTTTGCGCCGTATTATAAAAAAGTATATCAACATGCAAGAAAAAAAGGCCTGGTTTGTTTTCTTCATTCCTGCGGTTACATTATTGACCTTCTTGATGATTTGATTGACGCTGGGCTTCAGGTCATTCAAATGGACCAGCAGGAAAATATGGGACTGGAAAATCTTGACAGAAGGTTTGGCGGAAGAATTTGTTTCTGGTGCCCTGTTGATATTCAAAAGACCATGAATTCTGGCACAGTTGAAGATGTGAAAAATTATGCAAAAAAACTTATAGACACATTTGGAAAATATAATGGTGGCTTTATTGCCAAGTGGTATGGTTCGCCTGATGCTGTGGGACATACAAAAGAAAAAATCAAAGCGATGTGTGAGACATTTGTTTCTTACGGTTCACAATTTTACAAGAATAAGAAAAATTAACCGGTACCGAGCTTTTCTATATCAAGGGAATCAATATTCTCAAGAACTTTCTTGATTGCCTTGCCAACCATTTTTGCGACTTCCACATTATTCGGTGCACGCAGTGGTTCTGTCATCCCGAAGTGAGTATCAGTGTGTCTCTGTGCAGCAGGATATGCGTCAGGATTGTATTCAACAGGACTACTGTATTGACATGACCAGGGACATCCTTTGCCATACGCATTTTTTGCCTGAAACACTGTCATTCTGGGAAGAATGAAGCTCTGCCAGACAGAAACTTTTACCCCTTCTGCCTGTATGGCTTTCATAACAGCGTTTCTGAATATTTGCGGTTGTTTCTTCCATCCAAATTCTTCAGGAATAAGCCGTATTGTATAATTGTACCAGTTATGTTTGTGGTTAGGTGGTTCATAAGGAAGAATAATACCTTTTGTACCTTTCAATTCTCCAGTTAATGTAGATGCATTTTCTTTTTGAATCTCAAGGTATCTATCCAGTCTTGTCAATTGAGCCCTGCCAAAGGCAGCAGTCAGGTCATTATTTCTGTACATCCATCCAAGCGCATATGCGTGATAGTCCCTTTTTTCAGAAGGAGTTCTTGTTTCTCCAAAAGACCATAATGTCAATGCCTTTTTGTAAATTTCTTCATTGTCAGTAACAAACATTCCACCTTCCCCTGAACAAAGGCATTTGTTCTGGTTGAAACTGAACGCAGCGCAATCTCCCCACAATCCAACCTTTTTTCCTTTAAATTCTGCTCCATGTGCCTGGCAACAGTCCTCGATGACTTTCAGATTGTATTTTCTTGCTATTGAAAGAACCTCGTCCATATTCACAGCCAGTCCATGCAGATGAACCACAATAATCGCCTTTGTTTTTTCTGTAATGGCAGATTCAATCTTTTTTGTGTCTATGTTCATTGTGTCAAAGTCAATGTCAACAAAAACGGGCACGCAATTGTGATGAAGGATACATGTCGCGCTCGAAGACCATGAATATGCTGGCACAATCACCTGATCGCCTGCACCGCAGTCACACGCAGCCACAGCCATGTGTAAAGCGGCAGTGCCACTGTTTGTTGTGATTGCAAATCTGTTACCATTCCAGGCAGCAAACTCTTTTTCAAATGCCACGCAATTTGGACCAAAAGCATGATTGGTTTGTTTAAGAGAATCAACAACATACTGGATATCAACATCGTCAATTGGCGGCCAGGGTTTTATAAAACCTTCAGGAATCAGTCGCATACCGCCATTGATTGCAAGCTTTTCTGCCATATTTTCTCCTTGTTATTTCCACAGTTGATAAAGTAATCTGCAACAGGAATCAGCCACAATGTAACCTGTTTCTGGTTGATGCCTTATCCAGGAAATTGTCATTCCAGAATAACCGCCGATTTTACAGTTAATCTTTTTGTTTCAGATCCTGCAACAAGTATCCTTTTCCTAAATTTCAACTGTCATACCATCAGATGCAGTAAATATATCAATGGAAAGTTTTTCTGTCAAATACTGAGTTTTTTCCCATATTCTTTCCTTCAACATTGTCAACCCAAAATGCGTCAGGATTGCCTTTTTTGGTTTGATGCCTGAAATGATGTCAAGTGCTTCAGGAAGGCTTAAGTGCATAATCTTTGGCCTCGGCTGGGCAAACACAACATTGATAATGATAATCTCAGTATTTGCATAGGCAGAAATAATTTCAGGGAAAAATTCAGTGTCTGGGATATATCCAATAGAAGGAACATGGTCTGATTGAAGAATAAATCCATAGGTTTCTGTTTGATGGTGAAGTCGAACAGGAATTTTTAATTTCAAGTTTTTAATCTGATATTGGGACCCAGCACTGAGAGTGATAACCCGATCAACAAGTGCCGCTGCATATGGAAAAATCACTGGTGGATTTTCAATGGCTTCTGAAGGGCATAGTACAATTCCTTTTTTATTGAAACCACCATCAGTCATTGCTTCAATCATAACATTTACATCATTGGTGTGGTCTATGTGCTTGTGGGAAATAAAAATCGCGTCAAGCTGGGAAACTTTTAAGGATGGACGGGATTTGTTCACCCTGACAAGAGCGCCTGGTCCAGGGTCAACAATCATTCTTGTATCATTGATTTCAAACCATATACCACCTGATGCACGCAACTGTTTTATCATCACAAAACGGGCACCAGCTGTTCCCAGGAATTTTATGAAGTTCAAACGATGGTCCAGGTTATGTGAAATTTATCTGATCAAGAAATGGCTTGAGTTTTGACGCACGTGGCGCATTTTTTAATTTCTGGATGGCTTTTCCCTCAATCTGTCTTATTCTTTCCCTTGTTAGATTGAAATACTTACCGACCTCTTCAAGTGTTCTTGCGTAACCATCCCTGTCAAGACCAAACCTGAGCCTGAGGATTTTTTCCTCTCTTTCATCAAGAATCTCAAAAGCTTTTTCAAGTTCTTCCCTTAACAATGTTCTTCTTGTGTGGGTGAGCGGACTTGATTCTTCAGTATCTTCAATAAAATCTCCCACAGTTGCCCTTTCTTCGTCTCCCACAGGCATATCCAGTGAAATAGGTTCAGGCCTCATTGACTTTTTGATTTTCTTAATCTTTTCAGAGTCAGTGTTCATAACCTTTGCGAGTTCTTCGTCTGTTGGTTCTCTATCCAAGCTCTGTGAAAGCCATCTGTATGCCTTGCTGAGTTTGTTGATCTTCTCTATCATGTGAACAGGTATTCTTATTGTTGCAGAGTGGTCTGCAATAGCCCTTGTAATCGCCTGTCGTATCCACCATGTGGCATACGTGCTGAATTTAAATCCCTCTTTGTATCTGAATTTTTCCACTGCCTTCATCAGTCCGATATTACCCTCCTGAATTAAATCCCTCAAAGATAGTTTCGGGTTTGAATATTTTTTTGCGATGCTGATGACAAGCCTGAGGTTTGCCTGAATCAATCGGTCCCTTGCTTTAATATATTCCTGCTGATATTTGTAAATTTTTTCAAGGTTCTTACCATTTCTCCTCTTCTTGCACATCTGTTGAAGCGCTTTTTTATATTTCTCCATTGTTTTTGCTATTTCAACCTCTTCTTCTGATGTAAGAAGATTGAAGGAACCAGCATCCTTTAGATACGCCCTCAAAGGATTTCTGAGGTCTTCAAGAACCATTCTTGTGTCTTCTTCTCCCCCTGTGTCTGCAAGAAGGTCATCTCCAATTTCAATGTTCATTTCCTCAAGTTCATCAAAAAGTTCATCAATTTTATCTCCAGGAGTGTCTATCGGAAGAAATTTATTAATATCTTCAATGAACACTGTTTTATTTTCTTTTCCAAGGGCAAGAATCTGGTCTTTTGCCCTTTTGAATCGTTCTTCAGAAAAAGAAACTTCCACAGGTTTATCATTCCTGCCTGTTATAGTTTTTTTCTTTTTCTCTGCTTCTGTTTTTTGATTATTCTTTCTCGCCATTTTTGACATCCACGCTCCTTTCTTGTCTGGATAACATTGACTCAAGATTTTTTGCATTTGCCTGGTTAATACAGAATTGTAATTCCTCAAGCTCTTTATCACAGGACTGACCGGTTTCTGTTTTTTGTTTGATAATTTCCTGCAATTTTCTACGGCGATTTTCAAATGATTTCTTACATAGCACTTTCACACAGTCATAAAATTCTTTCCTTGTGATATCAATGTTTTCAGGTTCATTTTCCCCAAGAATCTCACGGGTTAAAAATCCACTGAGTTCTGAATCATTGATCTGACTTAAAATTTTCGAAATATTTTTTCCGGATATTTCATTATTAGTACAGTGTTCAACGACCTGACTGATTGTTTCTGGCAAAAAATTGAGATATGGTTTAATTTCATCAACCCAGGAGGGTTGCCTGAGAAGTATTCTGATTAACGTTCTTTCTGCGTGATTTTCTGCACATGGCTGAATCTGGACCTCAGAAGGTGAAGTAAAAAATTGAGAGGTCTCTTTTTCACAAATTTCTTTTAGTTGCTCCGCAAGAATATTTTCGCTGACGCCTGCGATTTTTGAAAGTTGCCCGATACGGATAGACCTTTCAATGTCATCAGGAATGTGTTTTATTAATCCAAGTATCTCTTCTATCAGGTCAGCGCGCCCCTTTGGATTGTCGATAGAGTGTTTCTGACTGCCGATGTGGAAAGCAAAATCCACAACATCTTTTGACTGATTGAGTAAATTTTTCAATGCCAGAGTACCATAATTGTCAAGAAAATCCTCTGGATCAAAACCAGAAGGCATCACTCCAATTTTTACCTCAAATCCACCTACCAATATCATTTCGAGGCTTCTAAAAGCCGCAGACGCACCAGCAGAATCAGAATCAAAAACCAGAAGTATTTTGTCTGTCCATCGTTTCAAAACTCGCATATGATTTTCTGTCAAAGCTGTCCCCAGAGGAGCGATGGTGTTTTCAAAACCTGCCATATGCATTTTTATAAGGTCAAAATACCCTTCCACAATAATTGCAAATCCAGAACTTTTTATCTTTTCTTTTGCCCAGTTCAGACCATAAAAGAGATTGCCCTTTTTAAAAACATAGTTTTCTGGTGTATTCAAGTACTTTGGTTGCTGCTGGTCCTCTATGGCTCTTGCTCCAAAGCCACAGACATTGTTGCGATGGTCAAAAATTGGTATTATCACTCTATGCCTAAATAGGTCTGTATATCCGATTTCTTTTCTTATAACAAGACCCGCCTGCTCAAAATCATCAATTGCAAGTTTATTTGCTTTGATGTAATCCATCAAACTATTTCCGGCCGGTGCATATCCAAGAACAAATTTTTCGCGATACAATTGCCCTATTCCACGTTTTTCAAGAAAGTCAAGTGCTACATTGCCCTGACTTGATTCCAGGGCCATTTTGAAAAAATTTGTGGCTAATTTATTTGCTTCAAAAATTGCTTTCCTTCTTTCATCCACCTGATCAGAATATCCTGCGTACGGTATCTGAACACCTGTCATTTCTGCTGCAAGCGTAACTGCTTCTCCAAAACTGGCATTTTCAATTTTCATCAGAAAACTCAAAACATTACCGCCCGTATTACATCCAAAACAATGGAAAATTTGCTTTTCGGGATTTACGAAAAAAGAAGGTGTCTTTTCCGGATGAAAAGGACACAGACCCCTATAGTTCCTTCCGGTTTTCTTTAATTTTACGTACTTTGATACTAATTCCAGTATGTCAAGTTTTTCAATGATTTGGTCAACTTTTTCAGATGGTATCCTCATGGTACTAAAAAACCCCCCCGCAGAAATTTGTCGTGGAAAATTCGTGATTCATTTTTTAATTAGTTATACCTGTAACAATATCCTGGTGTCAAGATATGGTAGAAACAAATGATTTTTTCGATGGGTTTTCATGGGGTATAATTAAGCTATGATTTTTAGAATTATCAGAACTGTCATTGGCGCAGCTATTCTTTTTCTTGTTGGGTATTATTTTGGGCTGCGGGGTGTGAGATTTTATCAGGTAATTTCTGAATCAATGCTTCCCACACTGGAAGTCGGGGATCGTTTGATTGGAACAAAATTTGAAAAACTTGACTATGGGGATATCGTTGCTCTTGATGACCCGCTGGAGAAAAATGGCATTATTATCAAGCGGGTTGTTGGATTGGAAGGCGATCTTATTGAAATAAAAAACGGCTATCTTTACAGGAACCGTGAAAAAGTTGAAGAACCATATATTATGGAAAAACCAGATTACAAAGTTGAACCTGTGCGATTGAAAACAGGAGAAGTGTTTGTTCTTGGAGATAATAGAAACAACAGTACAGACAGCAGTGTCTGGGGACCTGTTCACATATCATCTGTTCATGCTAAATTAACAATTCGTTACTGCCCAATAAAAAGATTCAAAATTCTATAAACAAGGTACGGACCTCACATGAGATCCGTACCTTGTTTTCTTTCAACACCCTTATTACTTCACAGCAGCTTTCAACTCAGAACCCGGTCTGAATACAGGAATGTTCTTTGCGGGAATTTTGATTGTCTCACCGGTTCTTGGATTGCGCCCTGTTCTTGCTTTTCTCTTGACAACCTTAAATGTGCCAAATCCCACAAGTGTCACTGGTTTTCCCTTTTTCAAAGATGCTTTAATACTATCAATAACTGTGTCTACTGCTGCAGCAGCTTCTTTTTTTGAGCATACGACCTTTGCTACTGCTTCAATCAATTCTCCTTTATTCATTGGATTCACCTCCTTTCATAATTTTTTTCAATATATCACTGGCTTTTAAACTTGTCAAGTGCGTCAGAGTATTGACTGATAAGCATTTTGGAATTATTGTAAATATATGGGCAAGGAATTTCAAGAGATTATTAAGACCCTGCAGGATGGAATCCGCGCCGTTGTTGATAAAAGCGGGATCCTATTCGCTGTTTCAGGAGGACCCGATTCAGTTGCTCTTGTAGATATCGTGGTAAACGAAATGCCTCAATTAATGGGAAGAATACACATTGCTTACATTCATCATGGATTGAGAAAAAATGCAGACACAGAACTGGATTTTGTAAAAAAACTTTCAAAAAACTATCAGGCAATTTTTCACTATAAGAAAATTAAATTAAAAAAAGAAAAGGGAATGTCCGTTGAAGAACAGGCTCGTATCAAGCGATACAAAGCGCTTGTTGAGATTGCAAGACAGTCAGGATGTAAAGCAATTGTGACTGCTCACACTCTTGATGATCAGGCTGAAACGATTTTACTCAATCTTATAACAGGAACTGGATTGAAAGGACTTTGTGGAATACAACCAGTTTCACGGATAAATGATATTGTGCTATTAAGACCCATGCTTTCAATATCAAAAAACCAGATTCTTTCTTATCTTGAAAATAAAAAACTCAAATATATGATTGACGAAAGCAATCTAAATACAAAATTTGTGAGAAATTTTCTGAGGCATACGATTTTTCCCCTTCTTGAAAAAATCAATCCATCTTGCAAAAAAAATTTATCAAGAACAGCAAAAATTCTTAGAGACGACTATGACTTTATCGATTCTTTCGTGGCAAAAAAAATAAAAAAATATGCTGTTGAAAAAAATGGTTATATTGAATTTTCAAGAAGGATGTTTATAAAGCAGCCAGTATCCGTTCAAAGAATTTTTTTGAGACAGGTTTTAATCAATATATCTAAAAGCGCCCATCCACCGGATTTTGCAACAGTAGAAAATCTGCGTCATTTAATATCGCAGAAGAAACAGGGTTTTGTTAACAAACCGAAAGTCCAAGTAGTTTGTGATGAAAACAGAGTAATTTTGCCCGCAAGAATTGACGAAAAAAACATTACCCTGAAAAGTTCTGTGAAAATTGCTGTTCCAGGTAAGACAATTGTCCCGGCAATAGGATGGAAAATCATTACGGAATATACTGATTTTTCAGAAGGATTTTTCAAAAATCAGGATAAACTGGTTGCGTATGTAAATGTAGAAAAACTCAGGGGCCCTTTGATTTTGAAGCACCCCGACAGAAACGAAAGTTTCATTCCGCTTGGAATGAGAAAAGTTGTGAGCTTTAAAAAATACTGGAAAACGCATAAGAAAAAATTAAAAAGTATTACAAAGATTCCTCTTGTTATTGAAGATAGTGAAAAATGTGGTAGAATTGTATGGGTCATTGGTGGCCATATATCACAAACTTTTGGCATTGAAAAAAATAAACCAGTTCTCAAAATATCTGCAAGTAAACTTAATATCCTATAAAAATTTAATAAATCATACGCGATGCCTCAAAATTCTAAACATTCTCTCTAAAATGTTTATCACCTC
>JBMFLH010000060.1:0-11836 GCA_049971295.1 Candidatus Ratteibacteria bacterium
GGTTATTTTTCTCTGTGAAAATGGTCTTTGGTTTAACACCTCCCCTGTAAAAATAAACGACGCCCCAGTTTCCTTCATTATTCTTCCTGCCTCTTTTAACATATAAATTTTGCAATCTATGCATGGATTAAGTGCCGCGCCGTAACCGAATTCCGGGCTCCTCACAAGTGAAAGATATTCACCCTTGACTTTTATCAATTTTAATTCCAATCCAAGTAAATCTGCAGTTTCCTTTTTCATATCTTCTGAATGAAAAAATGGGGAAACGAATTTTATGGGTATCACCTCAATTCCCAGGTTAAGCATCAATTTCGTTGCGATCATTGAATCCAGACCGCCTGAAACAAGTCCTATTGCTTTTGTTTTCATAGATAATCATTTTATCATAATCCAAAGTTACTATTGACTATTTTTGCTCTGTGACATAGAATATATGCATGATTCCAAGATATACGCGAAAAGAAATTGGAAACGTGTGGTCAGATGAAACGAAGTTTCGAACCTACTTAGAGGTTGAACTTGCTGTGATTGAGGCATATCAGGAACTCGGTGTTATTCCACCGGACATTGCCAAGCATATAAAACAGAATGCGAAAATTGATATAAAAAGAATTGAAGAAATTGAAAAACAAACCAATCACGATATTATCGCCTTCGTCGAACAAATTGGCGAAACAATAGGGGAATCAAGTAGATATTTTCATTATGGAATGACATCATCTGACCTTATTGATACAGCTACAAATCTATTACTTGTTAAAGCAACAAGAATTTTGCTTGCAGATTTAGAACAATTTTCCGAGACACTGAGGCAGAAAGCCATTCAGTATGAAAATCTGGTTCAAATTGGAAGAACTCATGGTATTCACGCAGAACCAATTACCTTTGGGTTCAAAATCGCTGGCTGGTTTTTTGAAACCAAAAGAAACATTGAAAGATTGAAGTCGGCATTAAAAGAAATCAGCGTTGGGAAGATTTCTGGAGCAGTTGGTACATATTCAAATATCAATAGAGAGGTTGAAATACTTGCGTGTAAAAAACTGGGACTGGAACATGAAATTTTCTCTACACAAATTATTTCAAGAGATCGATATGCTGCGTATATTTCAACCCTTGGGGTAATTGCGTGTTCCCTTGAAAAAATTGCATTGCAGATCAGATTGCTTCAACAAACAGAAATAGATGAGGTTGCAGAACCTTTTGGCAAAGGCCAGAAAGGTTCTTCTGCAATGCCTCACAAAAGAAATCCTATTCTTTGCGAAAGAATTTGCGGTCTTGCAAGAGTAATTAGAAAAAATGCTTCTGTTGCGATGGAAAGTGTAGCATTATGGCATGAAAGGGACATCAGTCACTCTTCAGCAGAACGCATTATTCTGCCTGAAACAACAATACTTCTTGATTATATTATCGACTTAACTGACAGGGTAATCTCAGGGATTGAAGTATTTCCTGATTCAATGGAAAGAAATCTTCATTTCACCCGTGGTTTGATTTTCTCCCAAAGAATTTTGTTGCTTCTGTGCGACAAAGGTCTCCCGAGAAAGCAAGCATATGAAATCGTTCAAAGAAATGCAATGAGAAGTAAAAAAGAAAAAACAGAATTGATGGAATTGCTTCTTCAGGACCCTGAAGTTAGAAGGTATCTTGACGAGCAAGAAATCCGCCAGTGTTTTAACCTTCAATGGTATCTTAGAAATATCACACCTCTCTTTGATAATCTAAAAAAATGATGTCTGTTTTTCTCACTTTTAATCACGGTTATTCACTTTTTCAGAAACATAAAACTCATGGTTTGCCAATAGAAAAATGCAATACCGAAAATTTTCGCCAGATGCAGAATCATGGTTGCTGGATAAAAAATTTTATTAACCCTGTCCCTGAACTACACTATTTCAATTTTTTCCAGTTCCGGAAAGAAAACTTCCCGAATTTAAGCGTGATAATGTCACTTTCAAAAGGTATTGAATTGAACAATCAGTATACTTATTTTCTCGCTGATTTCATGACTGTTGATGGAACAAAAGTAATTGGACGCGCGGACATTTCAGAACATGAAACCAGAATTCTTGCTAACAATATTCAGGAAACATTTGATTACTTTGAATTCGATGTAGTTGCACCCGGACAAATTCTTGCAAAATTTGCTGGCAACTACCCATATGTAAACTGGAAATTTCCTTTTCAGATAGTAGGGTATGATTACAGAACATTTCTTCCTCAGAACGGAATGTTAAGAACTCCAGTCAGAATTATTGAAAATTCGTATCGTCTTCTTGAAAGGCATCCTGTGAATAGAGTCAGGATAGACCTGGGAGAAAACCCAGCCAATTTCCTTTGGCTCCATAGCCAAAATAAATATGCTGAAAAAATTACTTTACTTTCTGAGAAAACCAAAAAAAGGACAATTTTCTTTTCCAAAAACGACTCAATGTTGAATTCCATTGCATTCTTCCTGGGCTTTGAAATTTTAGACCGGATTAATTTTGACTTTGATGATAGCACAATATTGTGGCTGAATTTTAAGCCACAAACTCCAGATTTGGTTGGACTTATACACACCTGGGAATTGATTGACAGGGAATTTCTAAGATTTTTAAGAAAACATGATAAAAGAATCGTCATTGAATTCAATACAGGTTTTTACCATGGGAAAGATTTTTCATTGAATTTTCTATGGCCAGTCGAGAGTATTAATCTGATTAAAAAAACATTGATAGCAAAAAAATTGCCTGCAAACTTTTTACTTTACGATGGCTGAAGTTTTTATCGCTTTGGGAAGTAATATTGGGAATAGAAAAAGAAACATCCTCAACGCCATTGAAAAAATAAAAGAAAAAGTCAATGTCGTCATGATTTCCAGCCTTTACAGAACAGACCCCCAGGAAGGTGTAACTGGCAACTGGTTTCTTAATGGCGTGATAAGCGGGCAAACACACCTTTCACCAGAACAGCTGTTAAAATTTCTTCAATCGATAGAGGAAAATATGGGAAGACCTAAAAATCATAAGAAAAACACAGCAAGACCAATAGACCTGGATATACTGTTTTATGACAGTTGCATCATCAAAAAACGTTATTTGATGATACCCCATCCGCGTATAATCTCAAGGATTTTTGTGTTAAAAGGGCTTGTAGAAATTGCTCCTGAGTTTGAGCATCCTGAAACAAAAACTACTGTCAGGCAAATTTGGCAGGAGGTAAAAAATGAAGATAGCAAAAACAAAACACCAGATAAGGGATATTGTAATAGAAGCAAGAAAAATGGGTAAAACAATAGGCTTTGTCCCAACAATGGGATATTTGCACGACGGTCATGTTTCTTTGATAAAGAGTTCCCAAAAAGATGGCTGCTTCACAATTGTTTCAATTTTTGTAAATCCCTTACAATTCGGACCTGCTGAGGATTTTAACAGATATCCAAGAGATACAGAAAGAGATTTGATTATTTTAAAAAAAGAAGCAACAGATGCGGTCTTTATTCCCACCACAGATGAAATGTACAATAGTCAGCATCTAACATTAGTTAATGTTTCAGGAATTTCAGAAAGGCTTGAAGGCGCAATAAGACCAGGACATTTTACAGGCGTTTGCACAGTTGTGACAAAACTTTTTAATATCATCCAGCCAGACAATGCATATTTCGGATGGAAGGATGCGCAGCAACTTGTCATAATAAGAAAAATGGTCAAAGACCTTGATTTTCATATCAATATTATTCCTGTTCCTACTGTACGAGAACCTGATGGGCTTGCAGCAAGCTCGCGAAATGTTTATCTTTCTCCTGAAGAAAGGAAAAAAGCACTTGTCCTTTCAAAATCTTTACAAAAACTTAGTAAAATGGTAGAATATTATAAAATAAAGGACACAAATATTCTGATAGAAGAAGGCAAAAAGATCATTAACACAGAAGATGTAGAGTTACAATACCTGGAGGCAGTTGAACTTGAAAATTTTACATCTGTTAATATAATAGGAAAAAACACGGGAATTGTTGGAGCAATAAAAGTTGGGAAAGTAAGATTGATAGATAACATCATCTGGGAATGAAAAAATGATGTATCAAATTTGCAGAACAAAAATCAAGGGAGGTAAAGTTACAGGCAAAAAGCTTTATTATGATGGAAGCATAACTATTGCCTGGGATATTTTGCGTGCCGCTGACTTGCAACCCGGGGACATGGTAGACGTGCTTAACCTGAATAATGGGGCAAGGATCACCACATATGTCATTGCAGGACCAGAAAAAACAGGAGAAATCTGTCTGAATGGACCGGCTGCAAGATTTTTTGAAGAAGGCGATGAAATAGTAATTCTGGGCACCTGCCTTGTCACAGCAAGTGAAAGAAAGAAAATAAAAATGAAGGTGGTTTCATTGACTGATAACAATTTAAGAATAACATAGGAGGGGTCATATGCCGGAAATAAAAAGGAAGATTAAAAAGTATAGCGCAAAACAGACCCTTTCTGGTGTGTTAAAAATTTTACCTCATCTGTCTGATCAGAATGCTTTGAGAATACTATCTGTTGCCGAAAAAATTTCAGTAAATCCTGCTTTCAAAGAACGAGTTCTTGTTATTGAAGAAAAAATCAGACAGAAGCATCCCACTCTCGAGATAATCAGGCGACTGAATAATCAACTATCATCGGTACCGAAGAAAAAACTAATCACAAATCTTTTTGCAAACGCAATGTTTGAAGGAACAGCAAAACGACAGGAGATTTATGAGAAAGAAAATTGGAGACCACCTTTTTTCTTTGTTTTAAGCCCAACCATGAGATGTAATCTAAGATGCACAGGTTGCTATGCTGCTCAGTATACAAAACAGGATATCATTACGACAGAACAAATTGACAGGATATTCACTGAAGCAAAGGAATTGGGGATTTATTTCGTTACAATAAGTGGTGGAGAACCTTTTTATCGAGAAGACCTCCTTGATCTATGGCAGAAACATAATGATATGTTTTTCCTTGTCTACACTAATGGAACTCTGATTGATGAAAAAATGGCAGAAAGACTCAGGGAACTTGGCAATATCGCTCCTGCCATCAGTGTAGAGGGATTTAAGGAAGAAACAGAAAAAAGAAGGGGCTCCGGAGTATATGAAAAGCTGCTCGAAGCGTGGCAAAGTTTAAGAAAAAACGGGGTATTGTTTGGATTTTCCGCAACCTGCACAAGGCACAATGCAGAAGTAATTTACAGTGATGAATTTATTGATTTTATGATACAACAGGGTGCTCTTTTTGGGTGGTACTTTCAATACATTCCGATTGGAAGAAGCCCTGACACATCATTGATGGCAACGCCCCAGCAAAGAGCATGGGCAAGAGAACAACTTGAACATATAAGAAACACAAGACCCATTATTCTTGCTGACTTCTGGAACGATGGACATCTTGCAGGTGGTTGTATTGCCGGAGGACGGGTTTATTTTCACATTAATTCTCACGGAGACATAGAACCATGTGTTTTCACGCATTTCACAAAAGATAATATCAAAAACACCACCATACGTCAGGCGCTGCAAAGCGATTTATTTAAGGCAATTCAACAGCGTCAGCCATATTCTAAAAATCTTATGTGTCCCTGCATGATCATTGACAATCCTCATGTGCTTAGAGAAATTGTTGCTCAGACAGGTGCGAGACCTTCCTATCCTGGCGCTGAAGCAATTATTACAGAAAGTGCATCTTTTCTTGATGAATATGCGAAACAAATTCACCAGTTATGGGACCCTGTTTGGATTGAAAAATATGGAGCAGGCAAGAATCTCAAAGGTATAGATGCAGAAGTCGCTGCACGACTACAAGACGGCAAATAAAGATTTTTCTATTAAATGCAAGTTGAAACCAAAGTATCAGGCAGTATCGTCAGAACGAATTCGGTAATAAGTGTGAGGGTCGCAAAACCCGACAATTTTGGTTTTCTGCCAGGCCAATTTTTTAAAGTATACGCAAAAGACGGGTTTAGATATCTTTCAGCGTCATGTTCACCTCAGAGGAATTATCTTGAATTTACAAAAAAAATTACACAAAGCGAGTTTTCAACATGGTTCAAATCATTAAAGGAAGGTGATACGATTGTAATTGATGGACCATATGGTAAGTTTACCCTTGACCCGGACGACAAAAAAGTACTTTTTATCGCCGGAGGTATAGGCATCACTCCGATTTTTAGTATGCTTGAAAACGCAGTAATTCTAAAAGATAATAGGGACTACGCACTTTTCTATGGCAATAAGAACGCAAATGATATTCCTTTTTATAATGAATTGCAGGAATTCGCCAGTAGAATAAATTTGAAAATTTTCATGTTTCTGGAAGAAGAAAAGCAAAACTGCTATTACGGTTATATTGAAATACGGAAAATACAGGAATTAGTACCCGATGCAAGTAATAGAACAGTTTTCATATGTGGACCCACTGCAATGGTAGAAAAATTGTATAGTGAAGCAAAAGAATTTAAGCTCGCAGAAAAAATAAAAATTGAAAAACTGATTGGTTACTAAAATGAGGAGGAAATATGAAATACGTTTGTAAGGTTTGTGGTTATGTGTATAATCCTGAAAAAGGTGATGACACGCAAAACATAAGTCCAGGCACATTATTTGAAGATCTCCCTGACTCATGGACATGTCCTGAATGCGGAGCAGGAAAAGAAGAATTTGAACCAGTATAAAAAGGAGTCATCAAATGAAAATCTCAGAAGGGATTTTTTCAGTTGGTTCTGTTGACTGGGATTTAAGGGAATTTCACGGCTATTCAACCCCTTACGGAACGACTTACAACTGCTATCTTATTACTGGAGAAAAAAATATTCTGATTGATACTGTGAAACCAACGTGCGCGCAGGAATTTATTCAGAAAATTGAAAGTATTTTACCTGTTGAAAAAATTGACTATGTGATATCAAACCATGCTGAAATGGACCACTCTGGCCTCATAAATTGGATACTAAGAAAATCAAACGCCACATTGATATGCTCGCCAAAGGGCAAGGAAAATCTGGAAAAGCATTTTCATGAAAAGTATGAACGAATTATAGTGGTAGAAAATGGACAGACCATAAAAATCGGTCCATACACATATAAATTTTTTCATATACCAATGGTTCACTGGCCTGATTCAATGTGCGTCTATTTAATGGAGAAAAAAATGCTTTTTTCTAATGATGCATTTGGTCAACACTTTGCCTCTTCAGTATATTTTGTTGACGAAGTCGGATTGGGGATAATATTGAGAGAGGCAAAAAAATATTACGCAAACATTGTTAATCCCTATGGAAATTCAGTGAAAAAGGTTCTTTCTGCGCTCGCTACACTGCAGGTTGATATGATTTTGCCGTCCCATGGCATGATATGGCGAGACTCACAGCAGATAAAAACGATTCTTGATAAGTACAGCGCATGGGCTTCCAATCAACCAGGGGAGAAAATTCTCATTGTTTATGAAACAATGTGGGGTTCAACGAAAAAAATGGCTGAAGTATGCTATATTGAAGCAATCAAAAAAAATATTGAGAGTGAACAGTTTAATCTTCAAATCACGGATATTTCAGATGTTGTAGCAGAAATACCTGACACAAAAATGATCTTATTTGGTTCTTCAATTTTACATGGCCAGATTCTTCCAAAAATGGCTGGGCTTATTACTTATTTAACAGGACTAAAGTTTACAAATAGAAAGGCATGGTCCTTTGGATCTTACGGGTGGGCTAAGGCACCCTTCGATAAATTTGAAAAAGATATTAAAAATGCTGGCTTTGATATGCCTTACAGTGGTTTTTATGTTCAGTTCGTTCCTGACGAAAGTGTCATTAAATCACTCAAAATAGAATTAAGTTCTCGAATTTTCAATGTATAAAAAAATATCACCATTGTTAGACACTGGCGTTTGCGCCATTATCAGAATTAAAACAGAAAGCGTTGATATAGAATCATTGGTGGACTCGCTTATTAAGGGAGGCATCAATACTATTGAAGTTAGCTTTGATACAGCCAACGCAATATCCCTGATAAAAGGTATTAGAAATTATGGAAATAAAAAAGTCCTTCTTGGCGCAGGAACCATACTGGATATCGACACGGCTCAAAGTGCAATAAATGCAGGCGCACAGTTTCTTGTCAGCCCGCATCTGGATATCAATTTGCTAAAGTTCAGTGCAAAAAAAGGTATTCCCTTTATTCCCGGGGTTTTCAGTCCAGGAGAAATAATCAATGCATGGAAAAATGGCGCAGAGATTGTCAAGTTGTATCCTGTCATCGGACCTGAATACATAAAAGTTTTGAAAAACGGACCATTTTCAAAAATGACATTCATGGCTGTAGGTGGAATAAATTTAACAAATGCAAAAGAATACATTAAATCTGGTGCTGATATTCTGGGAGTCGGGAGTGCGCTTGTCAATGATAGATTGATAGAAGAAAAAAAATGGAATGTTATCAAAAAAATTTCACGACAATTCATTGAAATCGTAAACTCGGAGAGAAGCAAAAATGGCTGAAGTGGTTACAATTGGTGAAACAATGATCAGATTGTCAACAACCAATTATCAGACTATTGAACAATCAGATTCGCTTGGTTTTTCAGTAGCAGGTTCAGAATCCAATGTAGCCATTTCTCTTTCCCGACTTGGTATCAGTACGATGTGGATATCTAAACTTGTGAACAACTTCCTTGGAAGAAAAATTGTCCAGGAAATCAAGAAATACGGAGTAGATACATCAAAAGTAATCTGGACTGACACAGGCAAAATTGGACTTTATTTTATTGAATATGGTAGTGTTCCACGAACAACCAGAATTATTTATGATAGAAAGAATTCTGCAATAAATTCTTTGGCATCAGAGGAAATCAACTGGAATTGTCTCGATGACGCGAGATTGATTCACCTGTCAGGCATTACTCCTGCATTAAGTAAAAATTGCGCAAAATTGGTCAAAACAGCCATTGCTGAAGCAAAAAATCGTGGAAAAATTATCTCTTTTGATCTTAATTATAGAACAAAACTCTGGACTCCATACCAGGCAAGAAAATTCTATGAAGAAGTTTTACCTGACATAAACGTTCTGATTGCTGCCAGAAAAGACATGAGTATGGTGTTTGGGATGAATGGAGAACCGGGAAGGTTAATAAGAAACATTAAAGAAAAATTCAGAAACGATGTTGTTGCACTTACTGTGGGTTCAGAAGGAGCATTTGCCAGTGATGACAAAATATATTTTCGTAAGGCGCCAGTGGTTCAAGAGATCGACCGAATTGGCGCTGGTGATGCATTTGCTGCAGGTTTTATTTATGGATATCTTAAAATGAACATTGAAGCGGCTCTGTCATATGGAACGGCGCTGGCTGCCTTAAAATGCACAATTCCTGGCGATATCCCATATGTCACCCGGGATGATATTGAAGATTTCATAAAAGGCGCGTATAGAGATATCGAAAGATGAGGTAACAGTGGAGAATTTTTTTTGAAAAAAATATCATCTTTTATTCTTGCATCATTGCTGGGATTCGTCCCATGTTTTGCATTCCCTCCTTTTAAACACTGGTTTTTTGCATGGTTCGGTCTTATTCCACTGTTATTTTTGATGGAAGAAAAATTCCCGGCCAGAAATTTTTTAAAAGGTTTTCTATCCGGATTTGTTTTTTATTCATTTCTTCTTCACTGGATATATTCGGTTGCGGGTTTTTTTTATCTTTTGGTTGCTGTTCATCTTGCACTTTTCTGGGGAATTTTCTTTTCACTTGTTTTTAGTGTCTCTGAAAAAACACGAATACTGATTGGTGCCTGCTTATGGTATTTCCTTGAAATTATCGTACGCTATCTAATAACTGGCTTCCCATGGATTTTTTTCTCTTTATCGCAGTGGGCACTTCCACAAGCAGCAACAATTTCGACTGTCACCGGCTCAAATGCACTTTCATCCCTGATTATTACAGTAAATCTTTCCATGTACTCTATGATAAGGCATAAAAAATTTCCCCCAGTTTTTGTTATCAGCATCATTACTTTTATTCTGTATTGTACTGCCACTATCAATGTAAACTGGAAAATGAGGGACAAATTTGTAAAAGTAGCAGCAATACAGGGCAATAGTGGTTATTTTGGACAGAACCCTGAGGAATCATTTGAAAATTACAAAAAGTTAACTGAATCATTGAAATACGAATATGACCTTGTTGTATGGCCGGAAAGCAGTTATCCTGCAGTCCTTGAGGATAATGATGAAGCATTTAGTTATCTGCTGGACAAATCGCATTTTTTCCCAATTCTGATGGGAACGATGAGTGAAAAAAACACCAATTTATATAACAGCGCATATTATTTTGATAATGGCGGGTTTACAAGATATAGCAAAAGACATCTTGTACCATTTGGGGAATATGTTCCAGGGAAAAGGTTTCAGGTAATTCAAAAAATTTATTCTCAATTTTCAGAGATTTTGCCTGAAGTTAGTCCCGGTGATACACCTGGAATATTTCAAATGCAACAATGTAAATTCTCAGTTCTTATCTGCTTTGAGAATATATTTCCCGAAATTGCTTTACAGGATGTAAAAAAGCAACCTGATTTTATTGTTGTTATCACCAATGATTCCTGGTATGGTAATTCGTTCGGACCATATCAACACTTCGCTCATAATATTTTCAGATCTTATGAAACAGGAAGAAGTATCGTTCAGGTTTCAACCACTGGCATTACGGGTTTTGTTTCTCCATCCGGAGATGTGAAAATTTTCCAGAAAAATCGGAAAAAACTTTTTGTAGAGGGCATCATGACAATCTTAGTATCATATTCAGATTGCAGTAAAACGATCTATTCAATTGTCGGTGATACAGGAATTTTTATGTTATTCCTGCTGATCACAGGGGTGTGCCTATGCAGAATCTGAAAGAAATTGAACAGAAAATTGGTTATACCTTCAAAAATCCCGAACTTCTTGAAATCGCGCTAACACATTCATCGTATGCACATCAAACAGGTAAAGAATCATATGAAAGATTTGAGTTTCTTGGGGATGCAATAATAAATTTCATTGTCGCCACTGAAATATTCAAAAAGAATCCAGAAAAAAATGAACAGTTTCTCACAGAATGTAAATCTGCATATGTCAATAAAAATTTTTTACAGAAACTTGGTAAAGAATTGCGGCTTGGAAGGTACATAAAACAGATTGGACTTTCTAAACCGCGACTCGACCAGGTTGTTGAAGCACTCGTAGGCGCTATCTATCTTGATGGTGGTTATTATCAGGCAAAAAAATTTGTAAAAAAATTTATCCTCAGTAAAAACATAGAGCCTCTTCAGGATTATAAAAACCTTCTCAAAAGTATTGTCAGCGAAAAATTCAAAAAAGATGTCAAATATAAATTGGAAAAGGAATCAGGACCACCCCATGCAAGAACATTTCAGATTCTGGTTTCTATACCCGGTGAAAAATATTTTGCCAGAGCCAAAGGCAAAAATAAAAAAGAAGCTGAATTAAAGGCATCAAGGTTATTGCTCAAGAAAATCGAATCATAACATAATTTATTTTACATATTACTATGAAACCAGTCAAAGATAATTAGGATGGAGTTCAATTTTTCTTTATGCTTTTTTCTAAGATTGTGAGGTGGGTATTCTTCCAGTATTTCAGTTGCTTCTTTTACTTTTATACCGGTGAAGGTTTTCTGAGATAAAGTGTTACTCGGAAGTTTCCCTATTGTACTATTAAATTATACACAAAGCAAGACTTCAACAAGCATGGCTTTTAGTCTTGTTTACCACACTCAATTTACAACCTAAAATCCCGCCTTTTTTAATAACTATGTAAAGCAATCCACCGCAATACTG
>JBMFLH010000061.1:0-11740 GCA_049971295.1 Candidatus Ratteibacteria bacterium
GGGGAAGGTTTTTCGGAGTTTTGAGATTTACATCCACTATTGTTGGTTTTGGATTTTTGAGATTGTCTTCCTATATTCTCGGCGTTGAACCTTCGTTTAAGGAATTTTTTATTGTAATGCTATGTGTAAGTATTTTTGCAATTATCTGGCCATTCAGTTATTTTTATGTTTCCATGCCTTCTCCATCTTATGAAGAAAAATCTGATTCCAGATTGTATGGCGTTTTTCGCGAAGTTTTTTCAGACAGAGAAAGAAAACTTTATTTCTGTTTTTATTTTTTGTGGAACTTTGCCGCTTATATTGTTGCTCCTTTTGTTGTCCCATTTTATAAGACCGTTTTACATCTTTCTTCTTCTTTCTGTGTGTTTTTGAATTCGATTTCCATACTGGGTATGGGTGGTCTGGCATTTATCTGGGGAAAGGTGAATGATTTCAGGGGCAGCAGGTTTGTGTTATTTTTTTCATTTCTTATTGGGATGCTTTATTCTCTTTTGATGGCGCATATTCATAAATTCCCTTCACAGGGAATGGAACAGGCCTTAATCTTCATTTCATTAATCGGAGGTATTGCTGGTGGTGGCCAATTGATGGGAGATACAACGAGAAGATTTTTGATTGCTCCTGAAAAAAATCGTGTCGCATTTTTTTCTTACCTGGCAATTTTTGGGGGGCAACTGCCTGCTTTGATTGTGCCTCCTATCAGTGGAAAAATTATAGAAAATTATAAAAATATTTCTATCGCCGGTTATGGCATTTATCAACTTATCTACCTGTTACTTGCCTTTTTCCATATTGTTTTCCTTGTCATGATTTTGAAAATGAAGCCAATAAAGGAAAAACCTGTTGTAGAAGTATTCAAAGATGTTCTAACTGAAAATTTAATGAAACTAAGGGATTTAATTGCCAGTCCGCCATGACGAAGTTTTATGGTTCGTGATAGAATAATTCATAACAGAATAAAAATTCTATGACAGGGACAAAAAAATATCTGATTATTTTTCCTTTTTCATATAAAGAGCGGACCGAATACATTGTTGAGAAATTTTTTGGCGATACAATAGATTTTTCACGTGTTACTCACCTTACTTCCCGATGGACAAGGATTGAGGATTTCAGAATAAAACTGGCGATGTGTAAGAAAAAACCATCAATTCTTCCAGCAAGTTATTCTTTGAAAGCTTTTGCTGCAAAAATTGTGCAGGATTATACGGAACACAGGTTAATATCTCAGATTGAACAACTTTTGCTGATTATGGAACTATGCGGCCAAATGGTAGTAAAAACAGGAATAAATGCTGTGTCACTCGCAACCAGAATCAAATCATTTATCAAGGATTTCAAACTTTCACATGAGAAACTTGATTTTGATGGTTGGTTTTCTGAAATTCAGAAATATCCCTGGAGGTATCAGGAAAATAAAAATGTTGTAGAACAGGCGTTCAATGTGATGAAACAGTATCAAAATAAACTTGAAAACAATCGTCTTGTAGATGAAGATGACCTTTATAGAATTGCAGCAGAAAAGGTACAAGACATGAATTTTGATACAGTGCTTCTTGATGGAATGCTTGAATTTATACCTTCTCAAAGATTGTTGATAGAAAGGATTGCTGAAAATTCAAAGTTGTTCATATCTACCTATCAATACGACGAAGGCACACCCTATGATGCAAGAACATTTGTCCTTGAACCAAATGTTAATTTTCTTAAAAGCATTACCAGTTCTGTAATAAATGTGGAGTCAAACAGCAATGGTGTCGATGCCATTGTATATAATTTCCCGTCAATTGACGAGGAAGTGAAGGGTATTGCAGAACTGATTTTGAAAGAAATGAGTGAGTGTGAAAGCGCAAACTGGGAAGATATGCTTGTTGTTTTTCCTGACATGCTCGGGTACAGAGAGATTGTTCAGAGAATTTTTCGTCGTATGAAAATACCGTTCTGTATGACACCAGGACATGTTTTGAACCAGGACCCATCAATTGTTGCCATTATTTCATTTCTTGGATGGCTTGATTCGCCTTCCTGGGAAAACTGTATGTCTTTGTTCACAAGTCCATTTTTTTCTTTTGATAGGAAAGAGTCTGAAAAATTTTCAAATGAAGCGAGAGACATTTTTAAGGGTGTTGGATTTTATCCTGACGATAAATGGCTAAATAACTGGAAAAACTGGAAAAAAGTTAAAAAAGCAGCAAAAATCATGGATGTGAAAGAGGATTCTCTCACAAACTGGAGTCATAGGTTAATTAAGGCAATAGAAGAAATGGGCTGGAAAGAGTTTGAAATTGAAGGAAAGATCTCATTTATGGATTTGATGGAACAGTTAAAAAGCAATGTATCAGTCAGCCGAGCCGAATTTATTAATATTTTGAAATGTTCCTTGAACATGATAGAGGTTGAAAAAAGCAAAGGAGCAGGCGTCAGAGTAATGGGTATTCTTGATTCCACAGGCATTGAGGCAAAAATCGTTTTTCTGGGTGGCGCCACTGATGAAGCGCTTCCCATGGCATCCCATCAGGAAGAATTTTTCCTACCAGATCCATTAAAGGAGACTCTTTCCCTCAATACCTATAAACTCAAAGTTGCAAGAGAGAGATTGGATGTTTACAGATTGAAAATGCTCAACAAAATTGTGTTTACATATCCAGCAAAAATTTCAGGAAGGCAGCAAAATGGTTCTATTTTCCTTTATGATTTACGACAATCTCCATACAAAAAGGATTTTTACATTGCCATGCCGCAACAAATTTTTCTGCCTATGGTGGATTATCGCAAGTTTGAAAAAAAATTCATAAAAGAGGGAAAAATTCACTTTACAGTGAGCCATCTTGATACTCTTGCCAGATGCCCCTACAACTTTTATCTTGCATATGTTGAAGAAGTGGAACCTTACAAAGCACCTGCCATTGAAGAAGTTCCTGAATTCTGGGGGATTTTATTACACACTGCTGCGGAAAAAGCTGCCAGTGATTTCAAGGAAAAAATCATGGATGAGCAATCGGTATTGGTACAATACGAAAAATTCTGCCAGCTTGTTGACGAATTTCTTGATAATCCTGGTCAGGTTTCTCAAAAATATTTTTATAGAATTCCGCCTGTGGTGAGAATCTTTCTTGAAAAAAGAAAACAACATGTTTTTGATTCTTTTAGAAACACGCTTCATAATCACATTGGCCACAAAATTTTGGACCTTGAAAAGCAGAGCATAGTTCAGATAGGAAACATGGTTTTAAAAGGAAAATTCGACCGCCTTGAAAAAAGGGAAGATGGAACTATTGAAATTATTGACTTTAAGAGCGGGAAACATCCAAAAAAAGTAAAAAAATATCCGGATACAGGAAATTGTCTTGATCTTGAGAACCTTGAGCTACCGCTTTATTCATTGATCCAGTATAAACTTTCAGGGGAAAAAAGCAGGGTATTTGTTTGGTCTTTGAATTTTGAAGAAGAAAAGTTCGAGCTTGAATATCCGGCGATAGCGGAATTTCTTGATGACCTTGAATCTGACTTAAAAGCGCTTGGTGAACAGTTGGTAAGTGGACAATTTAAATTCACGAAAAAATCAAAGAATTGTTTCAGCTGTTATTTTGCAAGTTTTTGTATATTAGAGGGTGACGATGACGAATAATCAGGAAGCATTGAATTTTTCCGTGAAGATGATACATGCGTCGGCAGGTACCGGGAAAACATATCGGCTTACGCGCGAATTTGTTGACCTGTTAAAAAATGACAATTTCATCCGCAGTTCAAAGAGAGTTGTTGCAATTACTTTTTCTGAAAAAGCGGCGTGTGAAATGAAATCAAGAATTATCCAGACCATTTTTGGTGAAATTTTGAGTGATGTAAAGGATGAGAAAACACGTATTGAATACGAGAATCAACTGTTTCTATTGAGAATATCAACCATTCACTCGTTTTGCAAAAACCTCCTTAAACGATTTTCGTTTTTATTTCAGGTTGATCCGAATTTCACAGTTGCTGAACCTGAAAAAGTAATGATTTTTTTCAATCAGGCGATTTCGAAATTCCTCGAGAATACGCAGCTTAATGACGAGGCAATTGCGCGCATGAAGCCAATGAAAATGAAACACTTTCTTGACAAACTTGAAAATTTAAATAAAAGTCATCCGCAGGTGTTTCTTGGAAAACCGTTTGATGATGAAATAACGGCGCCAGTATTTGAGTGCTTTATAAAGGTAAACGATATTTTCAGACAAATCAAAAAACAGCAATCAGTAATGGACTTTAATGACCTTGAAATTTTTACATATCTTTTGTTAAAAGAGCATCCTGAATCCCTGAATGTTCTGAATGATTTTGATGAGGCGGTTGATTTTATTTTTGTTGACGAATTCCAGGATACCAGTCTTCTTCAATGGAAAATTATCAGGGAATTTTCTTCTGAATGGGTTTCTGGAATGGGCGCGAAAGCAGACACAGGGAAAAAATATGGTCTATTTTTTGTTGGTGACAGGAAGCAATCCATTTATCATTTTCGGGGTGCTGAAAGTACTGTTTTTGACGATGCCAGGGCATTCTATGGTCCGTATGTCACATCTGAGTATCTGACAACCAGCTACAGAAGTTTTCCACCTGTCATTGAATTTGTTAACAGGGTTTTTGAATCTTATCCAGGGTTTTCTGAAAAGGAAAAACTTCGCGCAAATGAGAACTTTGCCGAAAGAAAAGAAGGATTTGTTGAGATAAGACTTTTTGAAAAAAACGGCCCAATTGTTGAAGTAAAAGAAGACGAATTCAAATGGATTGCAAGAAGAATTTTGTCCCTGATAGAGACAAAATTTTCTGTATACGATAAAGGCGATCAAGCATTGAGACCTGTAAGTTTCAAAGACATAGCGATTTTGATGCGTAAAAGAACCCATTTGAAGATTCTTGAACAGCAATTGCGTTCGTATTCCATTCCGTTTGTAAATGTCGGGGGGATTGGATTTTATCAGGAGCCAGAAATAAAATTTCTGGTCTATGTTCTGTGTGCTCTTGCTGATAGTTCAGATGACCTTGCTCTGAAGAATCTCCAGCAGTCAAAATTTCAAATCAATCCCCAGCAGATTGAACAGTGGAGAGAACTTTTGAAAAGTGAATCTGCTGCTTCTGTTCTTGATAGAATCATTGCAGAAATTGACATGGCTTCTTATGCTGGCACCCAGGGGTGTGCAAACATTGAGAAATTTTTGATGCTCGTTCACGAAATGAGGGATATTCCATTTTTTCAGATGGTTCAGAATTTTAGAAAGATGTTGAGTAAGGAAGAAGAACCAAAGGCAGATGTTTTTTCAGAATTACAGGATGCAGTAAGGGTTCTCACTGTTCATGGTTCAAAGGGACTTGAGTTTCCAGTTGTTTTTCTTTCTGGAGTAGAACAGGGCAGTCCCGATAAAGGCAAAATCAAGTTAATGCATAAAAGGAGCAATGCACCAGATTCTGACTATATTTTTCTATTTCATAATTCAGGGGAAAAGGGCGATTTTTATAATGATTTTGTGAAAGCCCTTGAAGAAGAAGAAAGAAGAATTCTTTATGTTGCCCTTACAAGGGCAAGACAATCTCTTGTAATAACAGGAGTGAAAAGAAAGAGTGTTTGGCTTGAAATGCTCGAAAGATTTCAACAGGAGTATCCTGCGACTGACCTGACGGAGAAGGAAATTGTCATAAGCCAGAAAGAACAACAACCTGTTTTTCAAATTCCCGTGATTTATAAAAAGCCCATTTCTCCAGTTTCTTTTTCCTCCCAGAAGCAACAGTTTGAATCACAGGGAGAAAAAACAGGCACGATTATTCACAAAATTGCATGTGAAATTTCAGCAGGTTTTTTAAAACCCAGATTTGATGAAATGATGAAAAGGGCAAAATTTTTGACAGAAAAGATGAATACAAACATGGCCCATGACGAACTGAAGATTCATATTCAAAATTTATTGAAGCCAGAAATTCTTGAAGTGATTTTGCCAGTGTCTGATTCTTATAGTGAACTGCCATTTCTTATTGAAGACAAAGGAAGTTATGTGCAGGGTGTGATAGATCGTGTCGTATATCAAAGCGGTATCTGGAAAATTTACGATTTCAAGACAAGGCACACACCTGACATTACTGATGACGATAGAGAACAATTACAGATTTACAAAAAAGGCATCAGCAAAATTTTTAATGCAAGAGAGGTTCAAACATTTCTTATTTTCACATTTTGCGGTATAATAAAACAAATAGAATAATAATAAAGTATTTAACGGAGGGAAAAATGAAAAATACGCCAATTGGCATTGTGATGATGAATGATGAAAGACAGCATGTGTGGGAACAAAACGAAAAAGACAATATGGCCGTGTTGCATCAATGGGCGGATTTTTTGAAGAAAAATTTGCAGGATAAGACAGGGTCCTGCCCTGAAATCGTCGTGGGTTCAGAAACAATTAAAAGTATTACAACAGCAAGAAAAGTAGGTGAAGAACTTGTGAGGAAAGGATGCAGACAGGTGATTATGTGCTACAATGTCTGGGATTTTCCGTATCTTGTCTGGCCATTTATCCAAACAGTTGGGATTGATAAGCCGATATTGTCTCTTTCCAATAATAATGGTGCGTACCCTGGTAATGTGGGACTTCTTGCAACAGACGGAGCATTAAGACAAGCTGGTATCAGAACTTACAGAATCGTTGGAGAAATCACTGATTCTTTAACACAACAAAAGGTATTGAAATGGGTCAGGGCATCCCAGGCAGCAGCGTGCATAAAAAACGAGGTGTATGGTTGTTATGGTGGCCATTCTATGGGTATGGAAACCGGGTATTTTCACCTCGTGCCAACAGTGAAACACTTTGGAACAACAGTATATCAAATTGACCAGTTGCTTCTGGTGAAAATGATGGAACAGGTTTCTTCAAAAGAAGTTGAGAAAGGATTCAGGTGGTTTTCTGAAATGCTTGGAGATAGAATTAAATATGACGGAAAAATGTTGACACCAGAAACTTTAAAAAAACAGATATCGCTTTATCTGGCGATGAAAAAAGTCAACGAAGAATATGATTTTGATTTCTGCGGACTGAAAGGACAGAGGGAATTGACTGAACATGTGTGCCTTGGAGATGTGCCAGAAATGTTGATGAACGATCCGTATGACTGGAACGGTTCAAAGGAACCTTTTGTTTGCGCAA
Source organism: Candidatus Ratteibacteria bacterium (assembly GCA_049971295.1). Classification (GTDB taxonomy): domain Bacteria; phylum Ratteibacteria; class UBA8468; order B48-G9; family DTJG01; genus DTJG01. The sequence continues at coordinate 7,170 of JBMFLH010000061.1, forward strand.
CTGAAGCAGATTCTTATGCTGCTTTGACAATGCAGATTTTGAAGTACATCAGTGGCGGACTTCCTGTACTTTTTATGGATGTGAGATTGTACCACCCAGACCTTGATATCTGGGACTTCTGTAATTCTGGTAACCATGCAAGTTATTATGCTTCTTTGAGCGACGACCCAAAAGAGAATTTTGCAAAAATCACTTTTCATCCAGCACTTGAGTTTTACTTCAAGGCAGGCGGAGCTTCAGTTGAATTTGACGCAGCGCCAGGCATACTAACATTTGCCAGATTGGGACTATGGGACGATAGACCCTATATGGTGATTATGAAAGGAGAAAGTCTTGCTCTTAATAAAGATATGCGAAGAAAAATTAACGATCAGACCAATCCAACCTGGCCACATGTTCACGCGCGACTTGAATGTAACTTTGAAAATTTCCTGAAGGTTTTTCCCTGCAACCACATCCTGGCAGTTTCAGGGGATTGTGTTGAGTCCCTGAAGTACTTCTGCGATATATGCAAAATATCAGCAATTATTCCGGGCAGAGATACAGAGGTTGAAAATATATGGCAACTGGTAAGATGAATTTACAAAAAAAAATTGTTGTAGGACTTTTAATTCTGTGGATAATATTACTCATTGTATTTGGACTCGTCAGGTCAGGCGTGAAACCTGTGGTATATTTTTTCAAACCCCAACCAGATGGTTCTTTGACACTTTTTGAAGTTATAAAGCAGCCCAGGACCATTTTGTGGGGCAGTTCTCTTGAAGAAAAAATAAAAAGCGCAATAACTGAACTGATTTCAGGACCTGACTCTGACCAGTTAGCATCTGGATATGTGTCCTTTGTACCTTCAGACGCAATGATTCTTGGCGTGAAAGTTGAAAATGATTTAATTTACCTTGATTTTGACGAAAACATTGAGTCAGGTGGAGGTATTTTAGAAATCAGGGCGCGACTTGCTCAAATTGTTTATACCGCAACGCAATTCAATCCGGATGCAGGAGTCAGGATTTTGATTGAAGGAAAGGAGATTAAAAGCTTTAGCGGAGAAGGAATTACAGACGTTGAAAAGCCAATGTACAGAAAAGATTTTTTGGAATTTCAAGGAGGAGAAAAATAATGAAAGAGAAAATACATCCTGAGTACAGAGAATCAAGAATCGTTTGCGCCTGTGGCAATACTGTGATTACTCGTTCCACAAAACCCGAGATCAAGCTTGAAATTTGTTCAAAATGCCATCCATTTTATACAGGGAAACAGAAAATTATTGATACTGCCGGGATGGTGGAGAAATTCAGGAAGAAATATGGTGATCAAACACAAGGAAAGAAGTGATCTGGTTGAGAAAATTGAGCAATTGAGCAGGGAATTTGAAGACCTTACATGTTTTATTTCTGATCCCGCCAGCAGTGGTTCTGTAGATTACAGAGAGAAAATCAAAAGAATTGGCGAAATTTCCGATATTGTGGAAAAAGGGAAAAAATATTTAGCTCTTATACATAAAATTGAACAACTTGAGGAACTGGCTCAGGACGACTCATTGAAAGAAATTGTTGAAGAGGAATACGCATCTTTTTCACACCAAGTACAGGAACTGGAAAAAGAACTTGATGAGTACTTTTTTTCGTCCCCAGAAGACAAAAAAGATTGCATCGTTGAGATTCGCGCTGGTACAGGTGGTCAGGAGGCATGCCTTTTTGCAAGGGATCTGTTCAGAATGTATAGCAAATTTGCAGAATCAAAGGGTTGGGATATCGAGGTTTTTGACTTTCATGCGTCAGAATTAGGCGGATTTAAGGAAATCGTTTTTTTCGTTCGTGGTGAATACGCCTATGGCAATTTTAAATATGAAAGCGGTGTTCACAGAGTTCAAAGAATCCCTGACACCGAATCGTCTGGAAGAATTCATACATCCGCAGCAACTGTTGCGGTTTTCCCTTGCGTCGAAGAAGACCAGATAAAAATCAATCCAGAAGACCTCAAAATTGAAACATTCTGCTCATCAGGTCATGGTGGTCAGAGTGTCAATACCACCTATTCAGCAGTGAGAATTACGCATATTCCAACAGGTATTACTGTAAGATGTCAGGATGAGCGAAGTCAAATACAGAATCGAGCAAGAGCGATGAAAATTTTGAGAGCGAGAATTCAGGATATGATAAAGAATCAGAAAGAGCAGGAGCTTGCCCGTAAAAGAAAGGCGCAGATAAAATCAGGCGATAGAAGCGAAAAAATCAGGACATATAATTTCCCTCAGAATAGACTTACAGACCATAGAATCGGTCTAACTTTATATAACCTGCAAGAAATTATGGAAGGAAAGATAGAATGCTTGATTTCTGAATTAAAAAAGGGGAGACAAAATGAAGAAACAAAGGTTTAACACAATCATTCTATTGGTCTGTGTTGTGCTTATCTCTCGGGGATATGTTTTTGCTGCCGAAATGACAGAGAATATAAAGAAGGGGATTCTTAAGATGCAAATGAGTCGTCTTGATGATGCACGGAATTATTTTGAACGAGAAAAACAATCAAATCCTAAAAATGGTCTTGCCTATTACTATCTTGGCGAAGTTTATTACAGGCAGTCAGAATTTTCAAAGGCATTGGAACAGTATCAGAAAGCCATAGAGATAGAACCAAATGAAGCAGCATATCATCTTGGCGCTGGTATCGCCTATCTTGCTCTCGGTCAAACAGACAAAGCTACTGAAGAGTTCCAGTCGATACTTACTGCTGCACCCGGGACATACGAAGCAAAGGAAGCAGAACGACAACTTGCCAGAATTAAGGCAACAAGCAGGAACGAAGATATAATCAAAAAATGGCAGGAAGCAGAGAAAAATAAGGGAATTGAGATTGCTGTAAAAAAAGAAGAGATATTACAGGGACCTGTTCAGGCGGTCCAGACCGTTTCTGTTGAATCTGTGGTCAAGGATATGAGATTTGGCACAGAGACAAAAAGGAAAGAAGCAAGCAAAACATTGTATGGGTTCAGTGCCATTCAACTTGAACCGTTTCTGCCTGTATTCATTGCCCAGATGGATAAAGAAAAAAACGAAGACATACGAAAGAACCTACTGCTTGTGATAGGGAAAACTCAAACGAAAGAGGCAGTGGACTATCTTTTCAGTGTGCTTGAAGGACAGGACTACTCATTTGATACAAAGATGGTTGCTCTTGCGGGTCTTTCTGAAACATTAAGTCCTGATGCAGCAGAACGGTTGAAGGATATTCTTGACACGATGGTGACAAGAAAACAGAAGATGAGAGAAGATGCAAAGGCAAAAATTCAGTCAATAGAACAAAAGATGGATGATCTTGAGGCGCAAAAACTGATTCTGACGAACGACAAAACAAAACTCAGGACAAAATTGCAGGAGATTTATAATAAATTGAATATGCAACCAGCAATGCCAGAAGGTGCCCAACCACCTGTTCCAGGTGCTGTGCCGCCTGGAGTTGCGCCTGCACCAGCTGCTGGTGAACAACCGGTTGAAATGCTCACACCTGAACAGATAAAACAGTTAAGGGCTGAATTAAGAAAAACAGAAAATGATATTACCTTAAAAGAAAAGCAGGTTGAACGACTTGAAAAGCAGATAGAAAAGTTAAAGGAAGAAAGAGAAAAATACCAGCGGGTTCTTGTGAGGAAATATAGTACAGGGACTGTGAAAGTTCTGGGAGTGACAAGAGCTGCACCATCTCAGCAGACCGGTCAAATGCCACCACAGATGCCACCAACAATGGCTCCAGGGATGCCACCGGAAATGCCGCAGACGCCATTGCAACCATCAACATTTCAGGCAGGATCTGAAGAAGAACAGGAACAATCCCTTGCTTTATCAATCATAAAGATTCTTGGTAGAATTGGCAAGCCAGCATACCTGCCAGTGATAGAAAAGGCATGGGATGAATACAGAGCAGATTCTTTTGATCTTGATTATGGCCTTGTTAGGGCGCAGCTTGGTTCGTATGAATACATTGAAAAACTTGTGGCAAGATTACAGGAAGATTATCCTTCATCAGATATGGACGAGGTTTATTTCCGCGCTGACATTGTAAAGGTACTGGGAAACTATCTCGCCAGCCATGAAAATCAGGAATATGCTGAACTGATTTCATATCTTGCTGAATCAGATCCCAACCAGGTTATAAAAATTGCGGCAAGCCAGGCGCTTTCTAAAATCAAGTCAAAAGAGGCAGAAAAAACTGCAAAGCAGACCTGAAGCGCGCGTTTTATCGCTTATCAGGAAAGCCACACAATTGCTTTCTAACTCTGGCATTACCAATGCGACTTTTGAATCTGAAATGATCCTATCTCATATTTTGAATGTTGAACGACATATGTTATACACCAGTCCACCGCCAATTACAGCCGATGTTGAAAAAAAGTTTCTTCGACTAATTTCAAAGAGATACAAACATGTTCCAGTTGCGTATATTTTGAAGTCGGCATATTTCTGGGGTTATCAATTTAAAATAGAACCCGGTGTCTTTATTCCAAGACCAGAAACAGAAACAATTATTGTCGCAGCAACTGAACTGATTAATAATCCAGAAGCAAAAATCAA
>JBMFLH010000062.1:0-10978 GCA_049971295.1 Candidatus Ratteibacteria bacterium
GCTCAATTTTTGTATTAACTTCCTGAAATTTGTTTGAAGTTGCTGTTTCATTCGCTGCCAGTTTCTGTTCCATTTCTTCTTTCAGAATACTGACATCGTCTTTCATTGCAATGGTTGTGCAGCCACACAATCCAAGACACAAAATAAAAGATAATAGAATATTTTGACGGTTGTTCATTATTTTATTTTGAATTCGCACCTTCTGTTTTTTGCCCATGCTTCTTCGTTGTGACCGGGATCTGCTGGCTTTGCTTCACCATAGCTGATTGTATAAAGTCGCTTTGGAGATATGCCAATTCCTATCAGAAAATTTCTCGTGCTCAGAGCCCTCTGTTCTCCAAGGACAAGGTTGTACTCATCTGTTCCGCGTTCATCGCAATGGCCTTCAATCAAAATGGAAATCTGCGGATTTTTCTTCAGATAATCAGCAATGGCTTGCAATTTACCTTGCTCAGAAGTTTTTATGTTGTATTTGTCAAAATCAAAATAAATGGGCTGGAAAATAGATTTTATTTGTTCACCGGGTTCAATAAAAGTTGGTGTTTCCGCCGGTTTTACAGGGGGTATCTCTCCACCGGTTGTGGCGACTAATTTTTCATCTGGTGTGGCTGTGCCTGGTGCTGGTGTGGTCGTTACTGTAGGTGGACTGACAGTTGGTTGCTCGACTACTGTGGACTGTTTTAGTTTTGTTGGCTCTATTTTTGAATCTGGCACAGGTTTTTTTGAATAAGGACAGCATCCTGAAAAAATAAACATTAACGATATCACACATATCAACATTCCCGCTATCGTTTTCAATTTTCCTCCTTTTTAGTTGATTATATCAAAGCTTAGTATTTTGTCAACGAATATCCCAGCAACCACTCCAGGCATTATCTGCAACTTTTCTCATTTTTAAGGAATATATATCTATTGTCCATAAAGAATTTATAAATTTTTCCTGCCTGGTAAAAAGTATATGCCTGCTGTCAGGTGCCCATGAGGGTGCATCACACCAGGGAAGTGATTGTGTGAGAATTTTTCTTTTGTCTGTTTCCCACTCGTATATCTCAATGAACATCTCTGTTCCATATCTGATAGCATACGCGAGATATTTTCCGTCTGGAGACCAGCAGGGAGATGTAATGTAATTTGATGGGATGTCCAGTTTTCTGACATTCAATCCATGAACATTCATAACCCATAACCTTGTTTTACCATCTCTGTCAGATACAAACGCAATGTTCTCTCCACCAGGAGAAACCGACGGAGATGCATTCAATCCTTTTTTCTCAGTAAGCCGTTTCAAAATGTTTCCATTCAGGTCAACAAGATAGATATCAGGATTTCCGCTTCTACTCAAAACAACTGCTGCGCGATTTTGATTTCTAAAAAACGATGCGCATGCATTGAGCCCGGGTTCTGCAAGAAATGTTTCAATCTGGTTTGTTTCCAGATTAAAGATGTCAAGGGATGGAAACAATTTTCTGTATGAAAGAAAAAGAACCTTTTTCATATCAGGAAACCATCTTGGATAATTGATGATGTAATCAGTTGATAAAAGAATCGTTGCATTTGAACCATCATAGTCGGCAACCATTAAACAATATTTGCCATCTTTTCTTGTCATATATAAAATTTTGCTCCGGGCAATGCCTGGTTTTCCTGTTAATCGATAAACAATTTCATCACTTACGATATGAGCAAGTTCAACCGGGGATTTACCGATATCTATTGTAAATTGAGAAAAAATAGTTTTTTCAACAGTATCATAAATTACAGTTTTAAGTTTTCCGTTCATCTTGCAGAAAATTAAAATATTCGCATTATATTTTGATAACCCATCATCCATCTCTGATTGAATGTTGTAGTTTTCTTTGAAACTGGTGTTTTTGATTTCTAAATAATCAGAATAATTCAGATCCTTTACAAGTTGAGTGCAAAATTCATCGAGAAAGTTTGTCTTTTTCTCTCCTATCAGAATTACAGCATTGGTTTTTATTTCTGTGGACGAGGTGATTTCAATAGTGATTCTGCTTTGCCCATAAAGAAAGGAAAAAGTACTTAGGAATAATAATAAGAGTATCCCGTGTTTATTCATTCTATTCCCCTAATGTTGAACTTTACGGCAATTTCAAGATATGCTGATTTATAAGTTTCTGGAAGCGGTGGTAAATCCGATGCTTCCTTCACTGCCCTGATAGCGCTTTCGTCAAATTCCTTAAAACCTGAACTTTTTTCAAGCACGATTTCTTCAAGCGTTCCATCTTTTTTGATTTTGAATGATACAATAGAAGTTGAAATGTAATTTTTCCCTTTTGGGGGTTTCCACTTTCTTTGTAAAATCAGTTTAATGTTCTCAAGATATTCAAGAGGTATGATATTACCCGCGGGCAAACTTGATGTCTGAATACCTATGGATGGGCCTGTTTCACGTCCAGTATTTGTTAGCGGGAAAATTTTTGAGGCAAGAGAAGTTTTCCCTTGTGAAGAATCTTGAATAGATGCTGTTTTACCAGAGGATGTATCTTCTGATTTATCAGGTGATGTTCGGGATAATTTTTTGTTTATTTCTGAGATAAATTCATCACGAGAAAATTTTTCAACAAAAGATGGCGTTCCGACAATTCCTTCAGCACCTGTTTTTTCCGCGTGTGCACCTGTTTGAACTGGAAGACTTTTATGAGATGTGCTAACAATTGATGCTTCAGCGGGTTCGGGTTTGAATGTAGATATCACATGATTTGAAATTTCTATGGTTGGAGGTAAACTCATTAGATCAACCACATATACTGGTACTACTTGCTTTGTTTTCATAGCATTATGTGCAATAAGAACAATAGGCAGTGCATGAAGTAATACTGAAGCCAATAACGACCTTTTCATTTTTCTGTTTTCGTCTGGGTAGCAAGGCCTATTTTTTTTACATCGGCGCGTTTCAAAACATCCAGAACACTGATTAATTCCTGATATGTAATGGATCTGTCTCCTTTGATGATGATTCCAAGTTCAGGGTTTTGCGACATTGTACTGCGAACGATATTTTCAAGGTTTTCAATCCGCACCTGCTGATTTCCCCAGAAAATCACGCCATTTTTCGCCACAGTCAGAATAACACTTTTCTGAATAGCCATTTTTCCTGGGCCAGAAACTGGAAGTTTTACTTCCATCCCCTGCTCTATCATTGGTGATACAATCATCAGTATTATGACAAGAACAAGGGCAATATCAATAAAATTGATAATATTGATTCTACTGAGAGCGTTTTCACTGTTCCGGTCTATCTCAAAAAAAATATCGTTGTTGTTCATTTGATAGCAGTGTGGAATGATTCAAGTATATAATTCGCCTGCATCTGTATGTTTCTAATCTGTCCATTTAAGTAATTGTACCCGAGCGCTGCAGGTATGGCAACAAGTAGTCCAACAAAGGTAACAATCAATGCTTCTGAAATGCCTGAAGCAATAATTGATACAGAAGATGTACCCGTTTGCCCGATATTGTGAAAAGCCATAAGTATTCCCCACACTGTTCCAAGAAGACCCATAAATGGAGCAACAGCAGATATAGAAAGTAAGAAATCAATTTTATTGTTCAGACGGGATATTTCTTCGCTGGCAAATCTTTTAAGGAGAATAAGAAGTTTTTCTTCAGAAATATTCTGTCTGGATTTTTCCTGCAAAATTCTTGATAGTATTCTTGACCATGGTGAACCTGGTACGTTCAACATCTTTCCACTATAAAAACTTGAAACAAACTTTTCATTTGCGCGGCGTACTCTTTTTAACAGTATAAATTTCTCAATCATAATATCCCAGCTGTAAATTGAAAGGGTAAATAGTAGTATAAGATCTATTTTCCCCACCCAGTCGCAGTGCTTCCAGCTTGCTATCCATATATTTTCCACCGTGTCTGTATCCTTTGTAATATTCTGCGCCCCCAGCCGGAATCGAACCGGCGCTACCACCTTGAAAGAGTGGTGACCTGGGCCGCTAGTCGATGGGGGCTATTTAGTTCCTATTTATTATAAGGATAAACCTGTGTTCAGTCAAGAATCCGAATTGTGCCATAATAAATCCGCACCCTCCATCATCACTTCAAAAAAGAGGGAACCATAGAAAAGTTAGCCGAGAATAAGACAGGAAGTATCTTTGAAAAGCCCCAAACTTCAAAGCCCTAAAATTTCCTTAATGCTAAACACTAATGAATCTTTTGCTCGCTTCGCAATAAAGAACCTGAGATTATTAAATTAGATATTAGATCCATAAAAGATGGTGTCCCTTAGCAAGTGTCTTTTTGAGATAAATATCAGTTCCTTCAACAGAAATGGCAACGTTTAATGTTTCAGTTGTTTCAATGGCAATTTTTCTTTTCTGGATACCATTTTTTTTGTAACATACGAGAGAAACAGATTTTTTATTAAATTTCAGATTTTTGATTCCGTGTGTGCATTCAGCAGATATATTCCAGTAAATAGTATTGGAACTTGCGTCAAGGGTAAAACCAAGAATATTTTCTATTAACATTGCAATAGGTCCAAGGCCGCTCCATCCCACGAATGCATTTCTTACAAGATTTCCGGTTTCTTTTACTGTTGCTGGCATAAAGAATTCAGGACTATATGCTTCCCATATACCTGAGTAAGTTTTATCATTGAAAACCTCAGTCATGCCAATCAGATGTTTTCGAACGATTTTTCTCGCAATGCTGTTTCTATTATTTTTTTTCAATCCGGATACGATCATATAATTTGTGGGAGCCCAAACTCCACCGAGCCAGTACGCACCAAATGGATCATAGTTTGGGTCAGATTTTGCCAGTGATGGTACAGGATGTAATGTCCAGAATTCACCTGGGTTTAAAAGATGCTGCACCATGCCATTAATCTGGCCATCGTCTGCCACATGACTGATCATTGGCCAAAATGAAGCAACAGTTTTTGCATTGAGGAAATTGTGCCTGAGGGAACGGATATTTCTTGAGAAAACATCATAATAAAACTGATGCTTTTCGCACCAGTGGTATTTGATGATTAGATTTTTAAGATTTTGAAATTCTGAAAGAAAAAACTCCTCATCTTTATTTTTATTAAGTAGGTGGGCAATTTTTGCGATATAAGTGGCACTTAATGCCTGCTGGGATGATAAATCTATCCAGCAGACATCACTTCCATTAAGGAATTGTGAAGTATAACCGCTGCGAGGGGAATTATCCATGCCACTGGAACCAGTATCTTCAAACCAGTACAAACCACTGTTGCGGGTTCTATTTTTTTTAATCCATAAATAATACTTTTTCAAGATTGGGAAAATCTTTTCAAGTCGTGAGGCGTCTCCCGTAACGAGATAATATTCCCATTCTGCCCAGGCATAAAGTGGTGGATTGATTCTTTCTCCGTAGGCAGGCTTTTCTGTTTTAATCCTGTAAGCCATGCTGATATAACCGTCTTGTCTTTGAAGTTTATAAAGATTGTCAAGATTATTCGTTGCAGGGAGTGTACCATTCGAGTATCTCAGGAAAAAAACCATGAAGCATGAATCCCACTGCCATATATTTCCTGAGTTCGGCATGCATGTTATGTGGGGTAGCCAGTTTTTCTTTTCAGGATACTCAATGTTCTGGAAAGCAGTTTTCCAGCAGGCATAATAAAGGTTGATAAATTCAGGTCTTTCTTCATACACTGGTTCCGGCAATTCACTTTCATTGTAGGCGAATTTTTCTTTCATTTTTATTTCCTTGTTATTGTTTCATTATCGTATTTCTTTTAGGTAATTCCTGTTTCAGATATTCTTCAAGAGCCTCCTGCCAGGGCCTTGGTTGATAAAAATTCTTGCTGAACAACGTCGTGTCAAGGGCAGAGAATCGAGGTCTTTCTGCAATTGATTGATGAAAATCCTTAATACTCACAGGAACTAATAAAGATGGATCTATATTCAGGTATTTACATATGTACAGGGCATATTCATGCCAGTTACAAAAACCGCTATTACAGAAATGAAGCAGTCCATAAAATTGTGTTTTTGCTATTTCAAACAGCGCTATTGCAAGGTCCTTTGCGTATGTGGGAGAGTTAACAAGATCTGTTGTGACTATAGTTTTTTCTCCACGCAACAATCTACATGGAAGAGTACTTGCAAAGTTATTACCGGTTTTTCCAAATATTCTTGAACTGCGCACGATGGTGTACTTTGAACACATGCTGGATACAATTCTTTCCCCTTCAAACTTTGTTTTTCCATAAATTGAAAGTGGATTTGGAACATCCTGTTCTTTATAAGGCTGGGTTTGCATTCCATCAAAAACAAAATCGGTACTGAGATAAATAAGATGCGCATTAAATTTTTCCGCAAAAAATACAATGTTATTTGTACCAGAAACATTTATCCTGAACGCTGAAACTGGGTCATTTTCTGAAAGATCAACATTGGTAAATGCAGCGAGATGAAATACAAGGTCGGGTTTCATTGTATAAAACACGATTCTGACTGAAAAAAAATCAGTGATATCGCATTCTTTTCTTGATAGAACTTTCAGTTTTTCAGATTTAACAATTTTTGACAGATATTTTCCAACAAGGCCAGTGCCACCAGTAATCAGAATTTTCATAAATCAGGATACCTACTTTTGTAATATTTCTGAAACTCAGGGCTGTTTTTTATAAACTTCCACCATTTTTCATTGTTGACATACCATTTGATTGTTTCATCAAGTCCTTTTTCAAAATCATAGACAGGGCAAAATCCAAGTTTCTGAATTTTTTCTGACGATAAACTGTATCTTTTATCGTGCGCGATGCGGTCGGGAACGCTTACTATAAGATTTTTATCCTTACCAAGAACTTCCAGAATTTTATAAAGCACATCGATATTTTTTCTTTCCTGATGGGCTGAAACATTGTAAATCTGGCCTGGCTGTCCTTTTTCAATGAGCAGATCAATTGCTCTGCATGTATCAAGAACATATAACCAGTCACGTACTTGTTTTCCATCTCCATATAATGGAATTTTCTTGTTTTCAAGAGCATTTGTTATGGCAAGTGGAATGAATTTTTCAGGATGTTGAAATGGTCCGAAATTGTTTGTAAATCTTACTATGAGTGCAGGAATGTTATAACACCGAATGTAAGAAAGTACAAGTAAATCAGCAGAAGCTTTACTTGCGGCATATGGATTTGTGGGATTTAATGAAGAATGTTCTACAAATGAACCTGATTCAATACTACCATAAACTTCATCGGTTGAAATGTGAATGTATTTTTTGATTACCTTTGAATTTTTTACAACTTCAAGTATTCGGTGCGTGCCAAGAATATCAGTTAGCAAAAAAGTTTCAGGGTTTTCAAGAGACCTATCCACATGCGTTTCAGCAGCAAAATGAACAATGATGTTGCATTCATCAAGGGCTTCCTTAATCTCTGTCGCATGGCAAATATCGATCTTAATAAATGTGTGGTTGGTAAATTCATTTAAGAATTCAACTGTAATAGGATTCGCGGCATATGTCATCTTGTCGATATTAAGAACCTGTATTTCAGGATATTTTTCACAAATAAACCTGACAAAGTTAGAGCCAATAAATCCTGCTCCACCTGTCACAGCGATTTTCATTTTCTTCCCCGTTGTTTTGCAACCAGAATGTTGGCTTTTAATAATGATTCAAATGTTCCTGCATCTGTCCACCATCCATCCAGGATACCATAAGTCATCTGGCCCCTTTCAATGTACATATTGTTCACATCAGTGATTTCAAGCTCTCCTCGTGCAGAAGGTTTCAGTGTTTTAATAAAATCAAAAACCTGATTGTCATACATATAAATTCCAATGACAGCGTAACGAGACGGTGGAACAGTAGGTTTTTCAATGATTTTCACAATTTTACCATCACGAATTTCTGCAACACCGAACCGCTGGGGTTCATCAACTTCTTTGAGGATGATTCGTGCTCCTGTTTTTTGTTTGCTAAATATTTTTACTTCTTTTGATATATCTTTCTCTATGATATTGTCGCCGAGAATAACAACGATTTTTTCACCTGCCGCAAAATGTTCTGCCAGCGCAAGAGCGTGAGCAATACCTTTTTCACCTTCCTGATATGCATATGTAAGATGTTCAAGACCAAATTCTCTTCCATTTTCAAGTAACCTGAGAAAATCTCCAGAAGAAGTTCCTCCTGTGATGACCATGATATCCTTGATGCCTGTTTTCACAAGTGTCTCAAGCGGGTAATAAATCATTGGCCTGTCATACACAGGCAACAGATGCTTATTGGTTACTTTTGTCAGGGGATATAAACGGCTTCCAAGGCCACCAGCGAGTATCACTCCTTTCATTAGCGATTTTTCCTTTCCCATTTGTATGAAATTTTGTCTGTATCAAAAGGGAGGCGATACTCATCAGGTGATTGGTGGTCGTATGGCTGTGTCGGCAAGTTAAGTATGATTGCTTCTTCTGTTGATACACACATAAAACCATGATATACATTTGCTGGTATATGTACAAGCATTGGATTGAAATCACCAATTACAAATTCATTGATTTCTCCATAGGTGGAACTACCTTCTCTAAGATCGCAGAGTACAATTTTTGCCATTCCAGAAATGACAGCCATATTATCATTTTGTAAACGATGCAGATGCCAGGCTTTTATGACACCTGGATAGCAGGTTGTTATATACACCTGGCCAAACTTTTCAAAAATTTCGTCATCATTTCTCAAAATTTCAAGAAGTCTTCCTCTCTCGTCTACATTGAATGATAGTTTTTTAACCTTAACACCCTGAATCATTTGACTCCTTTATTTTTATATATTATGGCATATTTGCAAGTTTGACAAATTATTATTACTTATGAACTCTTTCAACATAATGTTTTGTTGAAGTAGATACCTTTATAATATCACCATCTTTGATAAAATGCGGGACAAGAATTTCCATATTGTTCTCAAGAATTGCATTTTTATAAGTTGCATCGCTTTCGCCCTTTACACCGCTTCCTGTGCTTACCACTTTTAATTCAACAATTTCAGGAATAATGACATTGATCGGCACTCCTTCATAAATCTCAAACTTCAATGTCATGCCCTCTTTCAAAAATTCTTTAAAATTTTCAAGCATGTGGCCTGGAATTTCAAACTGCTCATATGTTTGAGGGTTCATGAAACAGAAATTGTTCCCATCATTATATAAATATTCAAGAACCACTATTTCAAGGGCAAGGTCTTCCAATTTTTCTTCTGGAGTCATTTTCGTTTCAATAATTTTACCTGTTTTCACATTCAATAGTTTTACATACACATGACTTGAAAACCGTGCAGGTCCTGCCTTAATCTCTGTTTCCAGGACCTTAAAAATGTCCTTTTCCTTTTTTATAAATGTTCCTGCTTTGAGATTTGCTGCTTCAATCATAGGTCCCTCCTTACAATGCCAATTGCTTCTCTAAGTTCTTTCAATTTATACTAACGGATATCCACTCCATCAATGTAAATTTGTCCGGGATCAACATCATAAAAACGAGGTATCAGATTGATGATGGTGGTTTTTCCTGCGCATGTTGGTCCTACCAGGGCGATTATTTCTCCAAAAATTGCCCTAAACGTTATCCCATGAAGAACCTCAATACCTGGTTTGTATAAAAAATGAACATTGTTGAAAACAACTTCACCTTTAATGGGTCGTCTAAACGGTATGCCATCTTTTGCTTCTTTTGCATCTGGTTCTGAGTCAATGATTTCAAAAATTCGCTCGCTTGACGCTCTTGCGTGTTGAAGCATGTGGTTAGCCATATTAAACTGGTGAATTGGTTGATAGAAAAGATTGAGATAAAAAAGAAATGAAATGATTTCTCCTGTAAAAATACTTTGATTGATAATAGCCATTTTTCTACCAAAAAGAAGTACCAGAAAAGTTCCGATTGTTGTAATTACAATTGACGGAGAAAAAGTTGCCCATAATTTTATTGTCTGTATGTTGATTTGAACATATTCACTGCTTTTTGTGCTTAATCGATTAATTTCATATTCTTCTCTTGCGAAACTTCTCGTTTCCCTGAAACCAGAAATACTATCCTGTAATAACGCACTTATTTCACCCATTTTTTTCTGACTTCTCTGTATATTGCGTGCGCCTTGATTGTGATTAAATAAGCCATAAAAGCAAGTAAAGGTACGGGTATCATTGTAATCAATGCAAGTTTCCAGTTCATCCAAAACAATACAAAGGTAATTCCGATAAGGGTCAGAGATGCGATAATAGTCGTATCCGGTCCGTCAACGATAACTCTTTCAACAGATGTGATATCACTGGTAATTCTTGCCATAATGTTACCGGTCTGATTTTCATCTAAGAATCTAAAAGAAAGTCGCTGGATGTTTTTATACACCTTTTGCCATAGGTCATATGTGATTTTTTGACCGAGTTTTCCCATCAGAAAATTTTACCCCATTTAATAAATTAACGATAGTGTAAATAGAAAGCAAAGAAAAGCACATTTTAATGAGTACTGCCAGATCTTTTTTGACAAGAACCCTGTCAATGATAATGCCAATGATTCTTGGTGGAACAAGATTCAAAACTGTGACACAGATGGAAATGAATAAAGCGAAGAAAATCTGGTATTTGTATGGTTTAAGATATCCAAATAATCTTGTAATATGAAATGTGCATTTAACCTGGTCATCAATATCAAATCTCAATCTTTGTGCTTTATGAAAACCAGGTCCATGAAACATATCTATCTCCTCTAAGTCAACTAAAATCTATTTTAATAATTTCATGGAATTTTTGTAAATATTTTCTCAACCCCATTGCTTTAATTTTATCTTTTTACTTTCCAATTTTCAAATTTTTTTTATGTTATATCACAACTTTATTATAGTCCCCAAAGAATTTGTTAAAAGATTCAAAAAAGAATTGATACACAATAGATTTAAGAATTTTAAGAAAAACTTGACAAAAATTTTCTATATGTTAGATAGACATACTAAATAATTAGTATGTAAAAGG
>JBMFLH010000063.1:0-10283 GCA_049971295.1 Candidatus Ratteibacteria bacterium
TGAAAAAAGAAATTCGTTCTGTTAACGAGATTGAACTGATTTCCTTTTAATTATGGCGAGAAACTTTTCAGAGTATTATCTTGCAGAAAAAATAGGGGTTGGCGCATTTGCCACTGTTTATAAGGCATACTCACAGTTGCAAAAACCAACGTATGGAAAGGTTGTTGCTATAAAGATTCTTAATGAGAAGGTATATGGTGCAAGTGAAAGTAAGGTTATCAAACAATTTGAAAGAGAAGCAAATATTGCCATGCAATTAAATCATGAAAATGTTGTAAAGGTTTACAACTGGGGAAAGTTCAATGGAAGATACGCAATGATTATGGAGTATGTCGATGGAAAAAATCTCAATGAATTCATTCATGAACCAGGGAAATATGGGTTTTCAACGCTTGTTGAAATAGGATACAAAATTGCATGCGGTCTTGTCCATATACATGGACATGGAATCGTACACAAGGATATCAAGCCTGAAAATGTCTTAATCTCAAATGATTTAAAAGTTGTGAAAATCACAGATTTTGGAATAGCAAAGGTACCACGAAGATGGTGGCAACGTGATCTTTTCGAAAGAGCAGGTAGTGAAAGAAGGTTCAGTCATATTTCTTATGCAGCACCAGAACAAAAAGCCGGGCATTCTGATGCTCGTTCTGACATATTCAGTCTCGGTGTCTTAATTGACGAGTTAATTGTTGTTAAACTTTCTATCCCTGAAATTCCTGGAAAAAATGACCAGGATTACTTCAGAAGAATTTCCGAAGTGGTGTTCAAATACAGAAAAACCCAGAAATTGCTTTCTGAATATCTTTCGCTTCCAGAAGAATTTAAGGACGTGCTGAAAAGAGCCACACATGACGATCCTTCTATGCGATACCAGACAGCTGAGGAATTTGCTTTCGCACTTTCAAAATTTATTGAAAAAACATGAAAAATCTCATTCTATGAGAATTGATGCCAGACATGCTATGGCTTGACCCTTGCCAATCTCTCCGATACCTTCCATGGTTTTTGCTTTAATACCTATTCTGGAAATTTCTATATTGAGAATGGTTGCGATGTTTTTCTTCATTTGACCGTACCATGTTTTCAGCATGGGTCTTTCAGCAAGTATCACAATATCAATGTTCACAATCTTTGCTTCTCTCGCAGCAAGCAGATTATAATAGTGCTTGAGGATTTCCTCGCTTTTTATTCCCTGTATGGACCTGTCTGTATCAGGAAAAACTGTTCCGATATCATCCTCTGATAGAGCTCCTGCTATTGCATCACTGATGGCGTGCAAAATCACGTCACCATCACTATGACCTTTTAAGCCAAACTGATAAGGAATTTCTACTCCGGCAAGGATTAATTTTCTCTTCGGTTCCAGTTTGTGTATATCAAAACCTATTCCCGTGCGCATAACGTAAATATACCAGAAAATTTTCATTGGTCAAATTGAATTTTGGAAATTTCGATTTCGTTATAAAATAGTAAAATGGAAAAAAGAGAAGCTTTTCAATCTGTCAGCTTGAAATGGAAAGAATTCGACCGATTTGACGAAAACAATTTGATTAATCTGACAAGGTTGGGATATAAAAAAAACTCTGAATTCAGCGTGCCGAATGGCAGGTGGCAAGTTTTCTGTTTAGAAAAAAAGACAGAGACAGGTATTGGTCCTGAGCAAAACAAAGAAAAAATTATAACGTTTTTTGCAATTTTCACTTCAGATCTCGGTAAAAAAAAGTTTCCTGTCTCAGGCATGTGTGACAACTTAGATGAAGTAATAACTGCGTTAAAATACCTTTCATATTTTATTTTTACTGATGGCACAAAAAGGTTTTTATCCAGGAAATTAACCATTGAAAATGCTCAGGACTATGGCTACATTAGGGGACTCATTGCCGGAATAATTTTGATGTTGATAGACGTCACACCCTGGCACATTGGCAATTTTAGACCACAGGGCGTGCTTTCCACATTTCTTGAGTATACACGAATCGTGTATTATGGAACGCCTGGTTTTGCTATTGTTGTTGGAATGGCTGCTATTGGGATTTATTTTACTATTCTTTTTATTCTCTTACCGATACTGGCTGGCAATTTTTACCTTTTCAAAGCAAGGAAAAAGCAGCAAAACCAGATACTTTTGATGCCTGAGTGTCTTATAGATTTTGAATATGGAAAGGATGCAGAATCATTCTTATCCGAACAACTGATTTCTCGTATTGATAGTTTAAAAAGGGATGAAATTTATAGGAAGGTATCCAGATTGTGGCGGAATTTTAAGAAAGAGGACTGTCTTGAGCTTTACGAAATCTTCAGGAGCGGATTTTTAACACCTGAGGCACTCTACAATCTACTTAATAAAATTACCAGAGATTGTCCGGAGTTTGATGTTAAACAATTTCTTGAAATTATGATAGATGTTATGAAAAGGGATACTGAGGTCGTAATCAAGGTTTCAGACAAAAGTCAGGAGGAAACATGAACGGAGTCATTCAGAAGATTTATTCCATATTTATTTTAGTTTTTATTTCTACAATTGCGGGTTTAACCCAGGAATATAAGCAGCAATATATCGAATGCGAGATGTTCCCGATTCCTGAATCAACTCATAACGGAAGTGGATACACAGCAATCGAAGTGGGAAAAGATGGAAATATCTATGTTGGTACGGCATATTATGGCTCAAGCGCTCATCTGGTCAGATTTAATCCGCGAACTTCCAGATGGGATGATATTATTGATGCTCACAAGATTACAAGAGAAACTGGAACAGGACTTGATTCTCAAAGCAAATTTCATGCAAAAATTCTGGTAGATGCAAATGGGATTATATGGGCAGCGACAAAACAGGGAAATGAAAATTTTATTGACAGGCCTGAGTTTGGAGAAAACCCCACAGGATATCCAGGTGGACATCTTTTCTCATTTAATCCGAAAACAAATCAGACGATTGACCACGGAATTCTGCGTAAACAAGAAGGCATCATGGGTGGTTCCATTGACAAAAAAAGGCGAAAATTGTATTACTGGAGCGATCCAAAACAACATTTTCTTATTTATGACATTGAGACGGGTTCAGTGAGAGACCTGGGAACTACAGGAGGATCCCCAAGGTACACAGCAATAGATTGGAAAGGGAGAGTATTCGGTACAGGGAGGCCTGGTATTATCTGGATGTATGACCCTGAAACCGACAGACTCTATGATCTTTTTGTCAAACTTGAAGGCCCCGGCCAGTACAAAGACCCTTATGTAATGGTTATCTCGCTTGATGGTAAGAAAATTTTCGCATGTGCGATAGGCGGCGAGTATTTAATGGAGTTTGACCTTGCAACAATTTCTTTTGCATCCAAAACCAGTGATACTGATGGTTCAATTATCTGCAGACATGTAGGGAAATCATATCCTGTAAATGAAAAGAAGCCTGGCGACCAGCATGCTGGAGTTTTGGGTAAAGATGGGTGTTTTTATTTTCCAAATGTCATTGACAAAACACCGTATTTAATGAAATACAACCCTGAAAATAGAAAAGTTGTCTGCCTTGGAATTATCGCAGTAAAAGGAAATCCAGACTGCAAGCCACTTTATGCGCAGGGTGCATGTACCACTGATGATGGCACAATTTATATGAAATTTATCTCTGCTGGGGCAGGAAAACAGATGCCTTATTCAATTGTAAGATTTAATAAATTGAGCGCAAAACGATGATAATTTAATAAATTTAGGAGATAATATGAAGAGAATATTTTTTATAATTCTGTCTGCACTTTTGCTTGTATTTTCTTTGTCCTTTTGTGAAGGAATAATGAAATTTGAACTTGACCTAATCAATATTCCTTTTCCTCCGTACCAGAGAAATGTTACAAAATTGTTTGAAGCGCCAAACGGCTTGACCTATGGAATCATTCCTTCATCACTGTTATGTTCAGGCAAAATATTCTATCTTGATAGGGATACCAGAATTCATCAAATCCAACGACTTCCTGACGATGTTCTTCAGGTGGACAGTATCATTTTCAATCCCGATATTGCCTGGACATGGGATAAAACATTCAGAAAGATTATTACAATAGACAAATCAGGAACACTGGTGGTCTATGATAAAAATGGACCCGGTAAAGAAATCCTGAAAATCGCTGGCACAAGACCATATGAAGTTCAGGGTTTTCAAATTTCGCAGGCATTTGCACAGGACGCAAAGGGTAATTTATTTACTGCGGGAAAAGACGGTACCATATTTAAGATCAATCCTGAAACACTGCAAATCGAGAAATTACAGACAAGGCTTCCTTCAATAAAAGGAAGAGAACCATGGGCAAGTCTTGACGCTGCAGCAACCGGTGACGATGGTACCATTTATCTTGGAACCTATGATGGCTATATTGCAGCGTTTAATCCTGATACAAACGTGATTATAAATCTTGGGAAACCATTAAGACAGCAACGTATTCAAGCACTCGTATTTTTTAATGGTATTGTTTTTGGAATTGGTGGAGAATCAGATGGACTTGCCCGATGGTTCGTCTATGACCCATCAACAAGGAGTTTCCATCTGGGCGGGACATTAAAAAATAGTGAAAATCGATTAATATATGAGCCAGTCAATACAATGATTGTCACAAAAAAAGGGGAGATTATTGGTAGTTTTTCTGGTAGATTGGGTTCTCTTTTCGTAATTAAAACAGGAAAAGAAAAATGAAAAGACAGTTGATAATTTTAATACCGGCTATTACTATAATCGTGATTACATGCTTTCAGGCAAAAGCTCAGACAATGATTAAGAAAATTCTTATTCATGACTCCTTTGAAGCATGGACTGCTGATTTTAATACATGTTTCTGTAATGAAAAACTTACTCTACGAAATTCAGTGCTGTATCAGGATGAAGAGGGACAGACGCATTATTCCAACATAGAAAGAATAAATTCTGGAATTCTTGCGAAAAAACAATTTATATTGAAAAACCCTGCATGCACAAAAGCCGAACTTTTTGTTTTTCATGGTGCAGGACTTAATCTTTTATGTAATGGAGTACCTGTCGCTGAAAACAGGAATCTTCCTTCAACCGGATGGCATGTATGGAATATTCCTGTGAAGCTTCTGAAAACAGGATTGAACGAATTTGTATTCAGTGGCAAGGGAACACTATTAATAGAGCCATCTCTTTATCCTAATCGTTCGGCACGTTCATCTGACGGGGGCAAGACATGGCAATTCGATACCCTTGGAGAAAATAATGGAAATGGAGAGTATGTTGTGCGTCTCAGATTACAACAATACTCTGAAAAAGGTGTCGCAACAAGCGGAATATATGACCTTTTATCGGTTGCGGATAAAAGTGCAGTCCACGGAAAATATATTTCTGCAGACCGGGTCCAGGTGAACTGTGTCGCTTCTGTACCCGATGGCACATCAATAGAATTGCAATACAGAACAGGGAAAACAAAAATTTACAATCCTGAATTCTGGTCAACATGGAAACCACTTCAAAGGAAAACACATAATCTCTGGATAGTTAAAGATATTTTGAACGAAAGATTCTTCCAGATACAGGCGATATTGAGTACTAAAAATTCGTCTGTAGCACCGAGCATTGAAAAATTACAAATTGCTGCAAACATAAAATACCAGATAGATGGTGAAAATTTCAAAGTTATTTCATTTGACGATCCTCAAGCAATCGTAAGTAGTATTCCCTTCGCCTACCAGGAAATGAACTACAGAACACGAGCACTTCGTTCAATGTATAATCTTGATCAGGTGATAAAAGACGGAAAAACGGAATTGGAAAAGTTCGTGATGCTACGAAACTGGGCAAGGCACACTGCTCCAAAAGGATGGGATTGGGGAACCAGTATGTGGTGTCCTCCATGGGATGCTCTTGTAATACTCGCCACTAATAAACAACCAGCTGCATTGTGCATGTGTACTCATTACTCAACGATTTTCACTCAATGTGCGATTGCACTTGGTTATACAGCGAGACAGGTTATTCTCGATCACCATTGCGTTGCAGAAATCTGGAGTAATGAGCTTGGCAGGTGGATACTAATGGACACAGGCAACTCTCAGAATCCGGAAATGAACTGTCATCTCGAGTACAATGGCATTCCTCTGAATGCCGATGAAATCAGAAATCTCTGGAAACAAAATCGTACAAAGGAAATTAGATTTGTGTATGCAAACGAAGCAGGAATCACAGAAAAAGAAAAAAATGATTTTGAAAATCAGTATTTTAAAAATTTTAGAAGATTTGCAATTCCATTAAGAAACAATTTTCTCGGCAATCCTGTACCCGGTGAACCAGAACAGGGGCAAAGTGAGTACTATTGCGACCTGTATCTATGGTGGGAGGACAATTGTGTACCTTTAGAATCGCCTGAATATGGGAAAACAAGCAACAGAGTCAATGATTTTTACTGGACTCTAAATCAGACGTTTATTGATCTCATTTCTTCTGAAAATGATACCATTGCTGTCACTCTTTATAATAATGTTCCTCAATTTTCTCATTATCTTGTGAGCATTGATGGTGGTGTCTGGAAGAAAACACCAGCACAGTTTGACTGGAAAATACATAGTGGCAGAAATGAAATAGCAGTGAAATCTGTAAATCTATTTGGTCTTGAATGCCCGATATCCAGAGCCGTAATTGAAAAATAGTTCAGGTGAGTTGCAAAACACAACAACTTTCAATATGCGGGGTATGGGGAAATAAGTCAATAGGCACAACCGTCTGTAAAACATATCCTGCCTGACCAAACAAAAAAATGTCCCTTGCAAGAGTTGCTGGATTACAGGAAACATAAATGACATTTTTTATGCCTATTTTCAAGATTTGATGTATTGCTTTTTTACTCAATCCACCGCGCGGGGGATCAACTATGAGGAGATCGTACCTTAAAGAACTGGATTGCGTTTTTTTCAGAAATTGTTCTGCGGACATATCGTAAAATCTGCAGTTGGTGATATTATTGATTTTGCAATTTTCTTTTGCTGCTTCTATATTTACAGGATTATTGTCAACGCCTGTGACTTCGTTACAGATACGGGATAGAAAAATTTCAATCGGAGCGCTACCACAGAAAAGACCCAGCACAGAGTTTGGTTTGATCTCTTCAGATAGAAGAGATATTGTTTCATATAATTTCGAGGCACCAACGGTATTGGGCTGAAAAAATATTTCCGGATAAATGACAAATTTGAAATTTTCAATTTTTTCTTCGATATATGGTTTACCAAAAATTAGATGTTTTTTCCCAAAATTTACAACATCAGAAATCTGGTCGTTCTCAACCCACCAGAACGAAACAATATCAGGCACAGCATTTATTAATTCCTCCACAAATTTTTTAAGATTAGTCACAGGACCTGACCTTGTGATAAAGATAAGCATCAATTGGTTAGTTGTTTTAGAATGTCTCATTACAAGATGGCGAACAAATCCTTTTTTTGTTAATGGGTTATACGGTTCAAGATTATTCTTATCCACAAATTCAATGACCGGTGGAAATATACTTTTCACTATTTTTGAAAAGATAGCACATTCATCAACTCTATTCACAAGCGCCCTATATTTTTTTATCGGGTGTTGTCTTTCTCTTAGTCCAAGAACAAGTTTTTTATTGTGCCTGCCAAAGGCAAACTCCATTTTGTTTCTGTAAAAATAGATATCGGGTGATGGAATAACTGGGCGAAAATCAACATTTAACTTGACTTTACCGATTCTTGTCAGAGTTTCAATGAGATATCTTTTTTTCAGTTCAATTTGATAGTTGTAATCAATGTTTTGAAAGGAGCAACCGCCGCATATTCCAAAATGAGGACATACTGGCTCCACTCTATATTTTGATTGTTTCTTTATTCCACAATTTTTTGCATATGAAAAATCCGGTTTGTTTTTTATTGTTTGAATCCAGACACTGTCTCCGGGAACAGCATTGTCCACAAACACAATTTTGTTGTTATATTTTCCTACACCCCATCTATTGGGAAAGGCTATATCATGTATTTCTGTTTCAACAAGATTATTAAATTGAGTAAGCATATTTTTCAGTTTTTCAACCGGCAGTCCGACAAC
Source organism: Candidatus Ratteibacteria bacterium (assembly GCA_049971295.1). GTDB lineage: Bacteria > Ratteibacteria > UBA8468 > B48-G9 > DTJG01 > DTJG01. Next base: position 8,069 of record JBMFLH010000063.1, read on the forward strand.
ATTGTCAAAATCACCTTTAATTTCTTCGACAAAGTCATCATTTACTTCTTGAACTGCATATCCACCTGCTTTATCATAGAATGTCCGTTTTGCAAGATAAGATTTTATTTGTTCTTCATTTAATTTTTTAAATTTTACCAAAGTGGTTTCGAAATCCGATAGAATTTTATTTTCATAGGGATTAAAAAGACAAACACCGGTTATCACCCTGTGATATGTGCCAGAAAGAAGATGCATGTATTTACAAGCGGTCTCATAATTATCAGGCTTGCCAAGGATCCGATCATTAATAACAACGATTGTATCTGCGGCAATGACAACGCAATTTTTCTTTTGTAATTTATCCCCAACATTTTTTGCTTTTCTTTCTGCATTCAAAATCGCAATCAATTCTGGCTCAAGATCTTGATCCAGTTTTTCGTTTACATCAGGTATTATTACATCAAAAGCGAGAAAAATCTTCGTCAATAACTGCCTTCTTCTTTCAGATTGTGACGCAAGTACAATATTCATCGAACCCACTTTTGTTGACTAACAAGTTTAAAATTATACAATATATTATAAACCATGATTGCCACACGGGGGGGGGGAAATGGTGTTGAAATACTTGAATGAGGATGAGCTTTTCAAGGTTGCAATGAATATTGAAGAACAGGGAATTGAATTTTATCAGAATGCATTTAATCAAGCATCTATATCTGAAGCAAAAGAAATATTTCAATTTCTTTGCGGTGAAGAAAAACGTCATTATGAAGTATTCAAAAAAATGGATAATGATGTACAGGGGATAAAATTCAGACCAGAAGCAATAGACGAAGAAATTTCGCTTTATCTGAGAAGCCTTGTGGACTCAGGGATATTTGAAAATATTGTGTCCAGAAATCAGTGGAAAGACATTACTGATAAACAGGCGCTGAATATAGGCATACAAGTTGAAAAAACATCCATTTTATTTTACGATGGCATACGCCATATCACAGAGGATCCAACAGCTGGCGTAGCTCTTGACAAAATTATTGCTGAAGAAAGATCGCACCTTATCAAATTGACAACATTGTGGAAAGAGCTTCGAAAGCAATTTAGTAGATTTTAATAAGTTTCCAGGGGAAAAAGTCAAGGGTTAACATTCCGAGTTTGGTTTCACCACCAACAAAAACAAATTCAGGGTTTTCCAGAATTGAATATGGCAACTTTATTGTGTACAGTTTATTGTTTTTATTAACAATTGCCTGCCTTGTGGAAATTTTTCTGTTTCCATTTAAAATGGTAATTGCTCCGTCAAGCGCTATATTCACAACAATCTTGGGCATCAGTGAAAATGGAACTCCTTGATTCCAGCCATAAACATACAATTTTACGCCAAATTCTTTTTCAATCACTTTTTTATCAAACATCAGGTCAAATATCAAATTATTCTGGTCATAAGTAAGCTTCAGATTGTAGACCTTGCTATGCTTGAGACTTTCCTCTTCTATGATCTCGTCCTGCGCTGTCGCTTCAAATGAAAATTCAGATTTAGTGTTTTTCATAAATACAAAAGCAGGAATTTTTTGAAAAATCTCATTCTTCCTTAAAAATGAGAACATCCAGTTTTTGCGGCCTATCAATTGGGATTTAAAACAATCAAGACCGAGCAATTTATTTTGTATCTGACCGGAACTAAGATTAAAAAATACCCAGGAATTTTTCTCATTAAATGTAGCAGGAGGTAGTAATAAATCATTAGGAAACAAACCCTCTGGGCTTGGCCATCTTCTGGCATGCACCAGGTAGCAATAAACCTCAGGACTGTATAAATCTTTACAATCAAGAAGTGCCAGTTGAACAAAGTTAAACAAAGCTCTATGGTCAGGATTCAAATCTGAAGGATGACTAACAAATATTTTTGATGGTTTCACTCTTTTTAAAATTTTTACAATGTCTGATTGTATATTTTCCGGAATGTATGCATTTCCATAGGTGGGATTATCTTTATATGGAACAAAATTAACACGGGTGAAAAAATTTCTAAATGGTTTTTTTGCGTTCCAGTAATCCCTCCACATATGAAGTGTACCAGAATCAGGATAACCAAGGAAAATAAGATTTTCGGCAGGCACTCCACAAATCTGAGTTGCTTTCGTTGACTCCTTTCTTCTTACTTCACCCATTTTCAAATAATCAGAAGGATTCAAAATTAATTTTCTTTCGTATGCTTTGAAAGCAAACTGATTAT
>JBMFLH010000064.1:0-9912 GCA_049971295.1 Candidatus Ratteibacteria bacterium
GGAGAAGGTGGGAAAACGAAAAACACAAAGAAAACAGAAAAATACCAGATGGATTGCAGCAAAATATTGTTCACCAGAAGGAAATGAATATGGAGATAAAAAGCATTCTTGTTATTGGTGCAGGAACAATGGGTTCAGGCATTGCAAGATGCGCTGCCGAACATATGATTGATGTCTATCTTGCTGACTTTGACATTAGCATTGTTCAGAACGCAATTTCAAAAATCAAGGAAAGTTTGAAAAAGGATATTGAAAAAGGCGAAATCTCACAAGAAAAAGCAGAACAAATTTTATCAAAAATCACACCTTGCCCTTGTCCTGAAGATTGTCAATCAGCAAATTTCGTGATAGAGGCAATCATAGAAAACATTGAAACAAAGAAAAATCTTTTTGCAAAAATTGATAAGATTTTTCCATCACAGGTCGTCTTTGCGACCAATACCTCCTCTTTAAGCATCACAGAAATAGCAAAATCCACAAGAAATCAGGAAAGGGTGATTGGAATGCACTTTTTCAATCCCGCCAATAAAATGAAACTTGTTGAAATTGTGTCTGGAAAAAACACCTCACAACAGGTTGTTGAACAAACGAGAAAGTTTGCCGAATTTCTTGGGAAAGTTGCTGTGCTTGTTAATGATACACCGGGTTTCATTGTAAACAGAATCTTGATTCCCATGATCAATGAAGCGATCTTTTTACTTTATGAAAATGTGGCAGACAGAAATTCAATAGATGCTGCTATGAAGTCAGGCGCAGGTCACCCTATGGGGCCTCTTGCACTCGCAGATCTTATTGGACTTGATATATGCCTTAATATTATGGAAAATCTTGAAAAATCTTTCAATGACCCAAAATATCGACCATGCCCTCTTTTACGTCAGTTGGTAAACCAGAATAAACTGGGAAGAAAGACAGGTGAGGGCTTTTATCTGTATCAATGACACTTATGGGTCGTAGGCAAGCCCATTGACATATTCGTCTTTATTGACTGCCTTTACATGACCATCAACAAAAACAGCATTCACCAGTTCAATCTGCAAATGTCTTCCTGCAGAACCACTGTAATAAGGTGCCTGTTGAAAAATCTGAGGAAATTCTGTTGCTGCCTGGGGTGTATTCAAGAATAATTCTCCAGAACGAGCCTCACAGAACATAATTGCTTCACCTGGCTTTCTTACTCTTCCAAGTTTTATTGCTGTATTCGGAAGACGTCTGTTATAACCAAAGTCAATCTGACTGGAATATGCATAAGTCGCTCTGTCATATGCTGATAGATTATATCTTTGATACGGGTCAAGGCATGGAGAATTGATGTTGCCTGTGGTTGTATAAAGCCACCAGTTTGGCGTACCATCTGAACAGATTCCAGCATAGTGCTCACAACCAGGTATATTACACCAGAAAAATTTTCCGTTCAAATAACCCTTCTGAACCATTGTATCAAGAAAACCAAGGATAATCCAATACCGTTCCCATCCTGCTGGTGGAGCTGAAATGCTTAACCCCCCTCTTAAAGCCGGATACCAGTACTCATTATAATCATTCAAATACATGTGTACTGCAAACCCAATCTGTTTTAAGTTGGAAAGACAGGTAGACATCTGCGCCTGCTGCTTTGCTCTTTCAAGATCTGGCAGCAACATCGCTGCAAGAATGACAATGATTGCGATCACAATTAATAGTTCAATAAGCGTAAAACCTTTTCTTTTCATTTTTTCACCTCCTGTTTCTTGAGATTGTTTGAAGTTTGCTGTTATATTTTGCAAATAAAAAATGATGCCAAATCTTTTGTGGCGATATCTCTTTACTATCTGGAAATTGTGAAGTATATTATTTCACCAATATAAGGGGGATGCAGTGAAAAAGAAAATTTTTCTTCTTTGGATTTTGTCCCTATTGGTTTTTGTATTTACGGGGACAGGGCAACAGCAATCTTAATCTGCGCCATTTCAGTATGTGTACGCAAAGGCATATCATGTTCTTCCTGGTACTCACAACAATGAATCAGGATATTTTTCTCTTTGCGAAGGACTTGATGGGAAAATATACATCGGTACTGCAAAATACAACGAAAACTCCTATCTTGTGGAATTTGATCCATATTCAGAAACACAAAAAATTGTTATTGATACACACAAAGTATGCGGACTTAATGCAACTGGTTATGCTGCACAAGCAAAAATCCATACCAAAAATTTTGTGGGTCCGAGTGGAAAAATTTATGTAGGAAGCAAACAGGGATATCGCAGTCCTGGAGATACTTCTGAGTATCCTGGTGGCTATGTGATGGTATATGACCCAAGAATTCAAAAAGCAGAATCTCTTGGAATGCCATATCCTGGTGAAGGAGTAATAGATGTCGTTGCAGACGAACAAAGGCATCTGATATATGTAGTCACATGTGAAAACCAGCACTGGATGATATACGATGAAGCAACAAAAAAGTACAGGGATCTTGGAGTGCTTCTTCTACCTTATGCAACAACAATCATTGATAAAAATGGAAAGGCACACGCAATTACAAATGACTTTAAAATCGCAACCTATGACCCGGCAAAAGATACCCTTTCAATCAGAACCATTATTGCAGGAAGGAAAATTCTTACCAAACCTCAGGGCAAAGGTTACGCGATATGTTTTTGGGTGCTTGCTCCTGATGGAAAAACTGCCTTTATGACAATGCTCAGTTATCCTGACCTTTATGAAATTGACCTTGGAAGTTCTGGAAATACAGTCAGAGCGAAATATCTTGGCAAAATGATTGAAGGGAAAAATCCTGATTCAAGGGGTTCTTTATGCCTTCATCCTGATGGCAACATTTATTGTCTCTGGAGAATTGATAATGAAACTGGTTTTGGTTCTGGCTATCTCCATCATCTTGTCAGATACAATGTAAAAAAGAAAAAAATGGAAGACCTTGGAGTGATTGCAATAAAAAATCCTTCGTTTTACCAGTTTCAGAATCCTGACGGCACACCAAAACCTTTTTCACATGGATTTCACACACTTCCTGATGGCACTCTAACAATACTTCATGTTCACATGGCAATGATTGCGTGTCGTGATGGCACATTGTACGCAACAACTCTTTACCCATTTACTTTACTGAAAATCGATAAATTTAAACTTCCACAGAAAGCACTTATACCAAAAGACAAAGGATATGCAGCAACTCAATATTGTAAAGAAGTGCTTGATGCCTGTGATATGGTTGAATCAAATCTCTCCCGCATTAGTGAAGTTGCTGAAATTGTTGCTGAAAGGCATATGAAGGGGGGTCTTATCGGTTTTCATCCTATTGTTTATCAGGGACTTCAGGATGAACTGTGGGGTCGTAGTGGTAGTATGGTGAACATGGGTTTTGATAGACCATTCAAAAAGGATAGAACCGAAGAAGAAAAAAAGATGGATGTTTCTATCATTGGCTGGCAGACAAAGCCCATTACCACGGATGAAGCAAAAAGAATTGAGGCATTCAAAGCAAAAGGCGGGTTTGTCATTGGATTTGGACCAAAAAACATGCCTGAACTTGCCGAACAGGTTAAAGCATGTGACGTATGGTTTGATACAGGCACAGGTACTGACGATAGGTGTGTGGTGCTTGTGGATGGTTCAAAGGCAGGAAGAACAAATCACCTGATAAATGCCTTAAACGCATGGGCGCTTGTTGCTGAAATTTTCTCTGCCATCACAAGAAAAGGTCATACTCCAGCAATGTGGAAATCATATGCTTACAAAGATGGTCCAGAATGGGGAAACAAGTATATGCTCAAAAAACAATTTATGGATGAATATCCTGTTAATCCAATACCACCTGGTGTGCTTGCAAGAGCATTTCTTGATGGAATCAGGTATCATATGAGAAAATTTCAAAATACTCAACTACCAAATATCGAAAAGGCAGTTGACCTGATTGAAAAAGAGTTAAAGAAAACAGGCAAAATTACTGTTGCATCAATGGGACATATGCCATGGACATATGTGGGTAAATATGAAGATGCCAGATGGGCAGCCAATGCTGATCTTCACAGCAATATTCCTCATCAGGTTGAAAATTATTTGAAAAATACACCTGATGGTGGCCTTGTTGTGCGACTTGGTTATTCAGGGCTTGACCCTGATTCTAAAGAAATTTTTAAAAAGAAAAAACAGAGATTGATTGTGATCAGCGCAGAAAACGACCCATTTGATTTTCCTGACTGGAATATACCAGAAAACGTCTGCGTTTACATTGATATGGGCTATGCCTTTGGGGATGCCTGCGTTTCAGTTGAAGACCTTCCAATAAGAATACTTCCACCAAGTGGAATTATGCAGATTGTTGCGTATGAATGCCTGAATGTTGAAGTTCTTTCAAGGGTAGCAAATAAAAAGTAGTGATGTGGTATAATGTCATCCAAAAAAGGAGTGCACATGTGGACACCTGAACACTGGTACAATGAGGCGAAAAACTGGGCGCAATCCCACAGGAATTATGTGCTGAAAATGTATCGGCTTAACATGAACCTACTCAAAAATCATCTTCCAGGCACAGACGAGCATGAAATCCATAGTTTATTGAAAGAATACAACCAGTCAAGAATTAATGCGCCAGTTGATTTCAAAAAATACCCTGAACTTATTGGCATGAAACAGTTAATTTGTGCAGAATGGAAAGGCTTGCAGGACGGTTCAGGACTTGATGAATATCAAACTGCTGTTTATGTTGGTGCAATGAATTTCTACCACAGGATGGTTTGCAGTGGAAAGATGGGGAAAATGGATGGTTCTCTTTCATCAAACTGCAGTTATATATTTTTTCCATACAGCGACCATGGAGTTCTTCTTGCAAACAACCTTGACTCAAGCCCTGAGGAACCATTCGAATCTCCCCAATGGCCAGCACTTAATGAACATGTGATTATTGGTTCTGTATCTTCAGGAATTTATCTTGACGAACAACCAGAAGAAATGTTTCCAGCGCCAGTATTCAAAATCGTTGCCAGATATTGCAGAAACGCGAAAGAAGCAGTGGAAGTTTTAACAAGATATAATCAGTTCTGGGGTCCATGCAATGCCATTGTTGTTGACAGAAACCACAACTGCGCAATGATAGAAAAAAGTGCCTGCAGAATAGGAGTAAGATGGTCAAAAGATGGCTTTGGATTTATTACTGCCATGACAGCAGAAGAGCCAGGTATACAGGCATACCTGAACGAAAGACGGCAGGCATCATTGAAAGCGCGAAACCTGGGACCAGATAGCCCTGACTCAATTTACTGGAAAAAACAGGATCAGAGAAGAAAACTGATGAACGAACTTCTTGACCAGGCAAGAAAAAATCCAACACTTGAAAATATGAGAAAATTTATTCAGTTCAGGGACCCTGTAAGGGGAAATGTTTGTGGAAATGGAGAAATTTATGGACCCGGATGCCCGCCATCAGAATACACAATAAGAACTGTGATATGGCTTTTAAGCCAAGCCAGAGCACTCTGGTGGGCAAGACAGGGAGACAAACCCTCATTTGAAAATCCCATGCCTGAAGTAAAATTTGATAATGTGATTCCCTGGGAATGACAGAAGGAAAATCAATGTTTATTACAGGTCAGATTATCATTATTTTGCTGGTATTGGTGCTGCCTCTTATTGTTCACAGGATCGAGAAAAACCTTGAAGTGTTTCTTTTTATAATGGGAGTTATATCAGCAACCATCTCACATTTTTTTGGTCCAGAACATGTCTGGTCACTTCACCTTGTTAAAGAAGCTTTGATTGAACCGATAAAAATTACTCTGGCAGTATTTATTGCTGGTTTTTTGTTCAAAAAATTCAGGAAGTCAATCACGCAGGGTATTGCTAAAAGCGAACAATTGCTTGGTCCTCATATTTTTGCCTTTTTCTTTATCGTTGGTCTTGGACTTCTGTCAAGTATTATTACTGCAATCATTGCGGCACTTGTTCTTGTTGAAATTATCAATGCATTGCCGCTTGATAGAAAATTTGAAATCCGGCTCACAATCATTGCCTGTTTTGCCATTGGACTTGGAGCAGCATTAACACCTGTGGGAGAACCACTTTCAACCATTGCAACAGCAAAACTTAAAGGTCCACCATATCATGCTGACTTTTTCTTTTTATTGAAAAATCTCTGGTTTCTCATCATACCCGGTGTGATAGTTTTTGGAATTATTGGCGCATTTCTCAGGGCACAGCAACAAAAAATTGTAAACGCACAATCTAAAGTTCTTCAGGAAGAAATAACAAAAGACATCCTTATGCGGACAGGTAAAGTGTATCTTTTTGTCATGGCGCTTTTGTTCCTTGGCGCTGGCTTCAGACCTGTGATAGATACTTACATCGTGCCACTTGGAGATATTGCCCTTTACTGGATTAATACTGTTTCAGCAATTCTTGATAATGCCACGCTTGTATCTGCTGAAATAAGTCCAAAAATGAAACTTGACCAGATACAGTTTGCTTTAATGGGGCTTTTGATTTCAGGTGGAATGTTGATACCTGGCAATATCCCGAATATCATCGCAGCAAGCAAACTTGATATCAAAAGCAAACAATGGGCAAAATTTGGAGTGCCTGTTGGTTTGACAGTGCTTGTGGTATATTTTGTTTTAATGTATGCGTTTCTCATTACCAGATAAAAAGTTTTTTGGAATTTCGGATTCAAGATTGAAATTCATTCGGAAACATTTTTGTTGTTTTGTTACAGAACAAATTTTCACAAGGACAGACGATGAATAAATCAAAAATTGGCGTGATAGTGGGAGCAGGAGAAAATTTTGACCAGATTTTTCAAAAGGTGAAAATGCTTGATTTTTCACTTTGCCAGATAGGTCTTCTGGCTGAAAACATGGGTATGTTTAATCCGAGAACGATAAAACAGAAGGCAGACGAGTACGGAATTGAAATTTTTTCTGTTTTCCTTCTATTCAATGGGCAGATTTTTAATCTGAAAGATGGCCCTGCGACAATGGGCTTTGTTGCACCTGATTTCAGGACTCAGAGATTGAAACTTGCCCTTGAATTTTCTGATTTCGTAAGAGAGATGGGAACAAGCCGCATCGTGTGTCATGTTGGTTTTATCCCTGATGATGAACTTGACCCTTTGTATATTTCATTTATTCCATTGATGAGAAAGATTGTTGAAAAATGCAATGAAAATGGTCAGATTTTCTGTTTTGAAACAGGACAGGAACTTCCGTCAACACTAAAAAGGACCATCGTTGATATTGGTCTTGACAATACTGGTATTAATCTGGATCCTGCCAATCTAATCCTTTACGGAAAGGCAAATCCCATTGATGCTGTTGAGATATTCGGTCAGTACGTCAAAAGCATGCATGGAAAGGATGGACTTTGGCCTAATAGGGATGAGTATTTAGGAAAAGAAGTTCCTGTTGGCGAAGGAATGGTGAATTTTCCCCTGATTATCAGAAGACTGAAGAAGATGGGATTTCAGGGGCCAGTGATTATTGAAAGAGAAGTATCAGGCGAGCGCCAGATTCAGGATATTAAGAAAGCAGTGGAGTTTTTCTCAAATCTTCTTTAGATTGCAAGTTTATAAGTGAGTTCGATGGATTTTTCAAATGTCGGTATTTCAAGAAAGTTCTGGAGGATGTTTGGCCCGTCTTCAATGAAACAGTATAAAAACTGTGGAAGAGCGCTTTTCCCCGCTAAAGTAATAAATAGATGGGAATTTTTATGCCTCATGCTGACGATTTTTGAGTCAGGACGATTTTTAAGATATGCTGCAATATAGTCGTACGACTTTGGAATATTCGGAATTTTTTTAATTTCTGCTGATATCACGCCAACAGTCATTTCAAAATCAGAGACAGCAAACTTTTCACAGTTTTTTTCATGAAACATCAGGCATCCAAAGCTCAAATTTTCAATACCTCTTTTAATCTGGAATATACCGTTTTCAATTGCAGAAAGATTTGAAGTAGCCCTGTCCAGAAAATCAATGTCAGCGCCTTTTTCACTAATTCTACCAGGATTTGAGACAGTATTAAAAATGTTCTGGTTTTCATCGAGATAATCAACACAGAAGTTGATAATGCCAAATGGTTTTGGTTCCCAGGAGAGTGCGCGAGGGTCAGAAAAAATTTTGCCTGGTTTTAAGAAACTGGTTGAAAAAGTTTGCTGACGATGCTTGAAGAAAGTGATGGCATTATACCCAATCTGAGATCTGTGAGCATTAATGGTTCTGGCTGGTTTGATGTTGAGATGATTAAAGAAATTGTCTATCTGTTCAAAGTGGGCTTTAAGTTGCTCAAAACTGAATTCCCTGCCATCGCTTTCCATATAAATTGAGGGGTCTTTTTCGTGGTGGTGTAATGTAAATGCATGAGCTGAAAACTCAGATTTTGCATGATAATACAATTCTCTGATATAAGATACTGCTTCCTGCTGAACCTGGTTAATGCACAGTCCTACAAGAGGAATAAATCCAGCTTCATTGAGGATTGAAATATACCTGAATTGATTGATAGGGCTTTGCTCAAAATTACCCGAACCGGTTGCATCGTTGATTCTGCAGGTGATAAATGGCGGGACTGCCTTGAAAACAAATGGCTTTTTTGCTGTCAGCACAAGACATCGCCAGAAGATACTGTCAAAGCCATAAGTGTGCCCCAGGCAATTTTTATGCCAGATTCCCTGGGAAACACTGATGATGCAGATTTTACCCTTGCCAAATTTTTTCCAGATTCCCACAGGATTTCCTTTATGATTTCTCAGAAACACATTCCATGTTTCATCAAAATTTAAAGGGCAATTAGTGAGCACAGGGATATTTGTCTGAATGTTTTTTTGTGCTGCTAATTCCGAAATCCATGTATCTTCAAGGCAAAAAGAACTGGTTTTTTCAATATTGAAACTGGGAATGCCTGTATAAGGAGAAAGTGCCTGTTGAAAGGTGTTAAGTGTTCCGTCAAAAATGACAAGTCCCATTCCTGACGACACCTGTTTGAAAATCAGTCGCCAGTCAGATGTTCCGAGTTTTCTTGCTATGCCTTCCTGGGCAATAATCAAAAGGCATGTATCCTCAAGTTCTATTGAGTCGATAAGGGTATAAGAAATGTCTATCAATTGATACCAGATTTGATAGAAATCAAGGGCATTCAATATAGAGTTTTCAAACCGTTGATAGCTGACAAAATCAGAACTGTCGCACAGGACAAGCGTTTTCATACTCATTCCCAGTTTGCGTGATTTTCTTCCATCTCTTTAAAGGAAATACCATGACTTTGTCTGTATATTTCAATAAGTTGATCAAGAAAAATCAACATGGTCTGTTCAAATAAAGAACCACCAAACTGAATACTTTCAGGAAGATTAAAATAAAACGATTTATCACAGATTTTTGTTAAAGAATTTTTTGTTGCAGTCAAACACAGGATTTTTGTTTTTGATTTTTTTGCGGCTTCAACAGGAGCAAGAAGCATTTTAGACCTTCCAGTTTTTGAAATTACAATCAAAATGTCTTTGCTTTGCATTACGGGACATAACCCACCGATGAAATAACTTTCCCTGCCAAGGTGTCTTAATCTCATTGCAAATGCTCGTGCCATCATACCGCTTCTTCCAAGGCCCCATACAAAAATTCTTTCACTGTTATCAAGCAGTTTGATGATCTCATCAACATAATTCTCAGGGATATTTTTTAATGCTTGCGCGATTTCTTTCATGATTCTAATTTTCATAATGTTTATTTTAATTCCTTGTGGTTTTTTGTGCAATATATCCCGACAGCTTAATCCTTTTCCACAATGGGAGAATCACTTTCATCTTGGTTTTGTCTCCTTCGTTGAAAGAAACTGCGGGTGATTAAATACTTATCAGAATCAGGGGTTTGAGAATTGAACATTACTTTATTTTTTCTGGTAATTTCTGGCATTTTCTGGTATAATT
>JBMFLH010000065.1:0-9318 GCA_049971295.1 Candidatus Ratteibacteria bacterium
CTATAATTATGATACAAAATTATTTTGATAATGTAAAGAGAATTTTAGGGAGTTTGATTTCAAATGTCCGCGCACGGAAGGGCTGGGGCAAGGGTAGTTACCTTTTTTCTTTTCTAAAAATCGGCGGCTGGTCCGCGAAGTGGGCAATCATCTTCCCCAAAAATAATGAAATTCTGTCTGGTCGGGGCGAGTGGATTTGAACCACCGACCTCCTGGTCCCGAACCAGGCGCTCTAAACCAGGCTGAGCCACGCCCCGCAAAGTTGTATGAAATGTTAAATACTTTCAGAAGTGCGCCCAGCCTGATTTGAACAGGCAACTTTCGGGTCCGCAACCCGACGTTCTATCCAGTTGAACTATGGGCGCAGTGTAATATATTATACAATTTTTCTCTCAAAATGAGTAAGATGGAGATGAAAAAACTCAATCCGAGACAATACCCCACTCGCATTGGTACTTTCCCGCAATGGGCAGGGGAAAAATGAAAATGGTATAATGCGAGGGACTTGATGAAAATTTACATGACAAAAACTTAGGAAATATAAAGATCTCTACCCCTGCTATCTATGCCAACGATCGCAGGAAATTCTTCCACAACCATCTGATAAACTGCCTCCGGACCAAGTTCAGGAAATGCAACAATCTTACAACTTTTGATAAACTGCGATAAATATGCGCCGCAACCGCCGTATGTGACAAAATACACTGCGCCGTATTTTACTATTGCCTGTTTTACTTTGCTGGACCTGATTCCTTTTCCTATCATTCCCTTTAATCCTGCCTCAAGCAAAACAGGAGTAAATTTATCCATTCTTGTGCTTGTTGTTGGACCACAGGAACCAATAATATGACCTGGTGGAGCAGGCGTTGGACCCACGTAATAAACAATGTTTCCTTCTGGATTAAAAGGAAGCTTTTCCTTTTTTTTCAATATTTCAGCAAATCGCCTATGAGCTGCATCCCTCGCTCCATAAATAATGCCACTAATTTCGACAAAGTCGCCTGCTTTCAATTCTTCTATGATTTTTTCGTCAACAGGTACTATGACCTTTTTCATATTGTATCCTGATACATCCTGTGAGCCCAGCACGATATAGACACTGCTACCGGAAGCCCTGCAATATGTGTTGGAAAACTTTTTACCCTTACATCAAGACAGGTGAAATTTCCCCCAAGTCCACCTGGACCTATTCCCAGTTTGTTGACTCCCTCGATGATTTCGTTTTCAAATTCACCAAATCTGTCCCTTTCAGACCGCCCTACTTCAAAAAGCGCCTTTTTTGACAGATACACTGCTTTATCTGCAGTACCTCCCACGCCAATGCCAACAAAAACAGGCGGGCAGGGATTGGGTCCTGCCTTTTTCACGCAATCAACAACAAATTTTTTTATTTTTTCAAGTCCTGCCGCTGGTTCAAACATTTTCAGTTGTGTAGTGTTTTCAGAACCAAACCCTTTAATCAAAAGAGAAAATTTGAAGTTGTTTCCCGGCACTATTTCACACCACACAACCGCAGGGCTATTATCCTGTGTGTTTTTTCTTTCAGGCACTGAAACAATAGACTTCCTTAGATAAAAATCTCTGTAAGCAGTCCTGACTGCATGGTCTGCAATTTCCTGAAGAGAACGAAAATTCTTAAACTGAATTGAAACTTCATTGCCAATTTCAAAAAATACCAATACCATCCCGGTATCCTGGCACAGAGGAAGTTTTTTTTCCTGAGCAACCTTTATATTTTCAATGATAATTTCAAGAACTTTTTTCCCATAAGGATTTGTCTCTTTTTCTGCTGCATCTTTTAATAATCTCATGATTTCTGGCTCAAGAGAAAAGCTCGCTTTTTCTACGGCTGAATAAATTTTCTCAATGATATCGTTTTCGGAAATATCTCTCATGACTCAATCCGTTATGTGATAGCGAACAATTTCGTCAAGACACTTTTTCAAATTTATAAAGAGTTCATCCGGAATGTATTTTACCATTGAAATTTGCCCAATAGGGATTCTACGAAAGAATTTCAATACCTGAATGTGTCTTTCCGGCAATCTGAAAGCAGTTGGCTCACCGGACTGACATTTAACGCACACCACTCCACCAAGTTTACCGCTGAAAAAATTTAGATGCTTTTCTGAACCGCACACAAGACACTTTTCAAGAAATGGTCCAAACCCAAGAAGAAATAAAATTCTTTCTGTCACGAGAATTTCCACCGGTCTTTTATTTTTTGCCTGTGGAATCACACTGCCTGTGGCAAAAAGAAGATCGAAAAATGGCTTACTGTTGAATCTTGAAGCAGGAATGAATTTATCCGCTGTTAAAAGAAGTTTTCTCCATAACAGGGCGTTTTCCTGCTGAAGATTGAAGGAATCAATAATTTCTGGTTTCGTGATAAGTTCAAGACCCGGTTTCTGCCTTAAATACGCAAAGCATTCAATACAACTGCCCTGTTGATAGGCAAGTGGCGGTATTTTTTTTGAAGAATTTCTTACGCCTTTCATCAATCCAGAAATTTTCCCGATTGAATCTGTGAGAAGGTGAACGATAACACTTGTCTCTCTAAAATTAATTTTTTTGAGAATCAGCGCTCTTATTCTGGTCGGCGGCATCTGAAATTTTATAAATACCAAAGGAAAATATAATTTTCATTCCCTGTTCAGCGCTTATCGGCAACATTTTTAATTTATCTTTGTGCACAAATAGAACAAAGCCTGTAGTTGGATTGGGAACTGTTGGAATAAAGACAGTCCAGTACTCCTGACTCAATTCACTGACAACTGGTTCTTTGCATGTGATAAAACCAATTGTTGAAACATGATCAGCAAGTTGAATCAAGGCAACGCCATGAAAAATTTCTTTTTCTCTTCTGAATAACTGCTGTAAGATTGAATGAACGAATTGATAGAGTTTATTGAACACAGGTATGGAAAGAAATCCTTTTTCTAAATAGCGGATGATTCGCCTGCCAAAAATATTCTGGGCAAAAAAACCAAGTATTAAAATGATTGCAATGAGAGACACAAACCCCAGTCCCCTGACATAAAACTGCGGAATTGCCTTCTGAATCCACTGGCCGATTAAACTTTCAAGAAAAACAAAAATCTTCCACAGTATCCAGAGAGACAGAGCTGCTGGAACGATCACCAGAACACCAGAGATGAAATAATTTCTGAGTTTCATGGAATTATTTTAAATTTTTCCACAAGTTGAATCAATAGCACTGTAATCAGGATACCAAAAATTGCACCAATAACAGTTTCTTCCATGGTATGAATTCGTTTGATAATCCTTCCCTGAGCCACCCATATCGCAAGAAGCAATACCAGAACAGAAACAAGTGGTTCGCTTCTGAATGTGAGCATAGAAACAATCACCCATATGCTGAATGCAATTCCACTGTGAATGCTCGGCATCCCTCCTGAAATCAGCGCCTGTTTTTTGATAATGGATTTGAGCACAATGTAAAGAGAACTGATAAAAAATAGAACAAGAAATGTCAGGTACCAGGAAGAGTTTGCAAGATTTTCAAAAGCATTTCTGAACGAAGGCGGAAAATACCTTGCAAACAGAAGATACCCGATAATCACAGAAGTAATTGCTGAAATCAAAACAGCAGAAGCCGCAACATCCTTGATTTTTCTCACCTGAATATAATACTGTGGATAAAGCATGTCAGAAAACATTTCAACGACTGTATTAAAAATTTCAGTAATAATGACCATTGCAACCACCATTACGAGAATCAAAAACTCGAGAAACGGCAATCTGAAAAATATCCCTCCAATAATTACAGCACAGCCAATTGCAAAATGAATACAGAGATTTCTTTCTGTTTTCAATGCATGGAACAATCCCCTGAACGCGTTTGTAAAACTTTCAACAATATCCTGTTTTTTATCGTTTTGCATGTAATTTTCCTGAAATTTTAGCACAGATACTATCCTGTTTTTTCTTCATTTCATTGTAGCTATGGGCATCTGTATCATCGTATCCCTGCAGGTGAAGAATTCCGTGCACAATAAGATAAAATAATTCATCTTCCAATTTGTGTTTCATTTCTGACGCCTGGATTTTTGCTCTCTCTGCAGAAATAATAATCTCTCCTGTTTTCCCGAGGCGAAACGCAAGAACATCAGTAGGATAATTTTTTTTGAGAAATTTTTTGTTCAGTTGCTTGATTTTATTGTCGCTTACAATGACAATGTTAATTTTTCTCAATCTATCGCCAATTTTTTCCTCCAGCAACGCAACAGCTTTTGTTAAGTCATCAAAGTTGATTTGCACCTTCCTCTGAAGATTAATCAGATGTACCCTTTTTCGATTGATTCCTGTAATGCGCTTCATATGCTTTAATAATTCTCTTGACCAGGGGATGCCTGACCACATCTTTTTCATTAAAATAAACGAATTTTACTCCCTTCAGTTTTCCAAGTACTCTTTCGCAAATTACAAGTCCTGAAGTTTCACGTGAAAGAGGAAGGTCTATCTGGGTTATATCACCTGTGACAACTGCTTTTGAATTTGCGCCAAGACGGGTAAGAAACATTTTCATCTGCTCGCCTGTTGTATTTTGCGCCTCATCAAGAATAATAAACGCATCGTTCAGTGTCCTGCCCCTCATATAGGCAAGCGGTACAATTTCTATAATTTTTCTTTCACTCCATCGTCTCAATTCTTCATACCTCAAAATGTCAAACAGGGCGTCGTATATTGGCTGAAGATACGGCTTGATTTTTTCCTCAAGGTCTCCTGGCAAAAAACCCAATCTCTCTCCTGCTTCAAGAGCAGGACGAGTCAGCACAACCTTGCTGAAAAGACCATTGCGCAACGATTCAATCGCAAGCGCGACAGCCAGATATGTTTTTCCTGTACCAGCAGGACCAATGCCAATAGTTAATGGATACTTTCTGATTGCCTTGATGTATGCACGCTGATGGCTGCTTCTCGGAAAAATCGCTTCCCTTTTCGACCTTATGATGATGGCATCGTCTGATTTAGACTGTTTCTGATGTTCACTTTCAGATGTATGAACATGTTTATCTTTCTCATCAGGCATCGAGTCAAAAATGTCTGCAGGAGAAAGGTATTTCATTCTGTGCACTTTATGACGCAGGTTTTCAATCGTTTTATATGCCCTTTCAATGTTATCAGATTCACCCATTAATTTCACGACATTTCCACGAGCAAAAATCTCCACGCCAAGCAAGTCCTCAAGCAATCTCAAATGCTCGTCGTGCCTGCCAAATATTATCTGGGCTTCCTGGTTGGTTAACACAATCTCTTTTGACGAGGACATTTCAGGGGATAGTAAGTTCTGTTCCTGGAATCAGAACATTTGGATTTTTAATCTTTGTCCTGTTTGCATTATAAATCTTTTTCCACTGGCCGGTGTCTCCGTAATATCTTTTCGCCAGAACAGAAAGAGTGTCACCTTTTTTCACTGTATGTGTTTTACCAGTGGTTGAAATTTTTGCTTTTGGTTCTTCAGGAAGAACTGGCTCAAGTTCCTTTGTCTTTATCGTTGCCTTTACCCTTCCAAGTTCAGCCATTACCTGATCGCAGGCAGCAAGGGCTTTGTTTGAAGCAATAATGGCCTTTTCTGCAGCAGCGTTTGCTGCTTCAATTGCCTTGTTCGCCGCATCAATAGATTTCTGGGCTGCCTGGTCTGCATACTCCATCGCCTCTTTTGCCGCCTTATTTGCCGCTGCAATCGCTCTCTCAGACGCTTCATTGGCAGCAGCAATTGCCTTCTCGGCTGCATCATTGGCGGCTTTTACGGCTTCAGCAGCTGACTGAATTGCTTTATTGGACGCTTCCAGGGCTTTTTCAGATGTGGCGTTTGCCTGATTGCTGGTGTTATAAGATTCCTGGGCATATTTCTCAGCATTTTTGCTAATTTCCATGGCTGTCTCTATCAATGCCTTTGCCTGCATAATCTGAATTTCAAGTTCCTGTTTTTCTGAACGAGGTGTTTTCTGAGCGCTCTTTGACGGTTTAAAAACCGGTTCAGACGGCTTTGTTGGTTCAGACATCTGTGGAACCTGAGTCATTTCATCAGAAGCAGACACCTTCGCAACATCCTGTTTTGTCTGGAACATTTTACAACCAGAACACAACAGTGCAAAACATCCAAGTGCGATGATATATCTTCTCATTTTTTCCCCTTTTTATTATATTCCAATTTATCATTCTTTTGGTTCGAAGTCAACCCTTATGTAAAGGTCCCTGAGCTGTTTTGCATTCACAATGCCAGGTGCGCCGCTCAATGGACACACCCCTTTCTGAGTTTTTGGAAATGCGATTGTCTCTCTTATTGAATCTTCGTTTCTGAGAATCATCACCAATCTGTCAAGACCAAAAGCAAGCCCTCCATGCGGTGGTGCTCCATAACTCAGAGCGTCCAGGAGAAATCCAAATCTATCATTGTATTCATCTGGCTGCATTCCAAGAATAGAAAAAATTTTCTCCTGAAGTAATCTATTATGAATTCTTATACTTCCGCCACCAATCTCTGTGCCATTAAGAACAAGGTCATAGGCGCGAGATTTCGCCTTCAAGGGTTCAGAATCAAGAATGTCCAGGTCCTGAACCCTGGGACTGGTAAAAGGATGGTGAACACACTGAATTCTATCTTCTTCATTGTTATACTCAAACAACGGAAAATCCACCACCCATAAAAAGTTCAAGGATTTTTCGTTTATCAGTTTCAGTTGTTTACACAGGTCCAGCCGGATTTCACCAAGGGTTTCGCATACCCATTGATGTTCTCCGCCAAGAAACAGCAACAGTGAACCGGTTTTGATTTTCAATGATTTTATTAAATTTCCAACAGTTTCGTCTTTCAATGACTTTTTCAATGGAGAAACAATTTCATTTTCTCTGAACCGTATCCATCCAATACCCTTACCGCCTTTTTGTTTTACAAACTCGTTTATTTTATCCACATCTTTTATTGATACATTTTCTCCCTGTTCCACAACAATTCCTCTGATAACAAGTCCAGATTGCAGAATACCTTCAAGAATACTACTTCCAGAACCAGCAAAAAGTTCTGAAAGATCAATAATTTCCATACCTGCGCGAAGGTCGGGTTTATCTGTACCAAATCTGTTTATTGCCTCTTCATAGGACAATCTTGGAAATGGTATTTCCACTTTTATATTCGTGGTATTTTCAATCGCATATTTCATCAATCTTTCACACATTTCCATCACATCATTTTCTTCAATAAACGACATTTCAACGTCCACCTGAGTAAATTCTAACTGCCTGTCAGAACGAAGGTCCTCGTCCCTGAAACACCGGGCAATCTGATAATACCTGTCAAAACCAGATATCATCAAAATCTGTTTAAATAATTGCGGCGACTGCGGAAGAGCATAGAAACTGCCCGGATTAAGTCGCGATGGCACGAGAAAATCCCTTGCGCCCTCTGGCGTGCTTTTCGTAAGGATTGGGGTTTCAATCTCTACAAAACCTTCAGAAAAAAAGAATTCCCTCATTTTGCCTGTAAATTCAGATCTAAAAACAATGTTTTCCTTCAAATCATCCCTTCTCAAATCAAGATATCTGTACTTCAACCTTGTATTCTCATTTATTGTTTTGCTTTCCACTATTTCAAACGGAAGTGGTTCGCAAATGTTTAAAATTTCAACATTTTCAGCAACCACCTCTATGGAGCCAGTGGAAATTTTAGGATTTACTGTTTCAGGCGAACGGGCAACAACATTTCCAGAAACCTGAATGACAAATTCCTGTCTGATTTTCTTGATCTTTTCAACAAGAACTTCTGGTAATTGCGGGAGATTGCACACGATTTGAGTCAGTCCATAACGGTCTCGCAGGTCAAAAAATACGATATTCCCATGGTCCCGCAAGGAAGAAACCCATCCCGCAAGAATCACCTTTTTACCAACATCATCAAGATTTAACTGTCCACATGTGTGAGTTCTAAGCATTCTTTAACCCCTTACAAAAGTTTGAAAGTTCAGAAAATTTTACCATTGTTTGATAACCGCTCTTCATATTTCGATAAAGAAAACTCTCCTGCTGTAATTCGTTTTCACCAAGTATAAGAACATGCTGAATGCCTTCTCTGTCAGCACTCTTGAGATGGCTTTTTAGAGACCTATCCGTGTAATCTGCAACAATTCTTACGTTGTCATTCCTGACATCGTTAACAATTTTTACGCCCTGTTGCAGGGATTTTTCACCAAGAAAAACGACAAATATTGTAATATCTTCTTTTATATCACGGGAAACCACATTGCACAATCTGTCCATGCCTATGGCAAATCCGCATGCGCCTGTTTCAGGTCCACCAAGTTCTTTCACCAGATTATCGTATCTTCCGCCACCAGCAATAGCATTATCATTACCAGAAATCTTCAATTCAAAAACCGTCTTTGTGTAATAATCCAGTCCTCTGACAAGATGCCAATTTTCTATGTATGGAATTCTATGATTATCAAGAGTTCTATAGAGAATTTCCTGATGTGTTTTACATCCCTGACACAGTATGTTCTGAATTACAGGCGCCTCTTTCAGGATGCTTTTACAGGAAGCAACTTTACAATCCAGAACCCTCAACACATTGTTCTGAATTCTTGTCTGACAATCCTGACACATATGAGACGCCCTTTCCAGAAGAAATTGTTTTAATCTTACACTGTAATCTATTTTGCACTGGTCGCACCCTACTGAATTAATTTCAAAAATATACTCAGCCACACCAATTTTTTCAAAAAATTTTGCAAGTATTATGATGATTTCGGCGTCAAAATAGGGACTCTGTCCACCAATAATTTCTGCACCAACCTGATAAAACTGTCTGTATCTATCCTTTTGCGGCCTGTCGTACCTGAACATAGGACCTGAATAATAGAGGCGTGTAATTCTCTTTTTTTCGTAAAGTTTATGTTCAAGGTAAGCGCGAACCACAGAAGCAGTTGCTTCTGGTCTGAGCGCAAGAACCCTGTCTCCCCTATCTTTGAACACATACATTTCCTTCTGAACAATGTCAGTAAAAGTACCAACGCTTCTCTGAAACAATTTCAGATCCTCAACTATCGGAACCCTGATTTCCTCAAAACCAAAACCTTCCAGAATCATAAATATCAATGACTCAAGCACCTTCCATCGACGCATTTCATCAGGAAGAATATCCCTCATTCCTCTTACAGATTTTATTTGCTTTTCCATATGGATCACGTTTGTTCAAAACTTCACATTTGCGCCTATGGCAAATACCATATATGATATATTTTATTGCAATATCGGTCAAAGAACAAAAACCATCAACTTCAGAAAATTGTTTTGTAG
>JBMFLH010000066.1:0-9103 GCA_049971295.1 Candidatus Ratteibacteria bacterium
ACCGCACGAAACTTCAAACGCTTGCCTCCTTTTGTCACCTTCATAACTCTGCGGATTTCAACAACAATTTCCTTCTCTTCCCCGATTTCCTGCTCAATTTGCGGAACAAAATTATCACTTGCTAAAATTTTAAACCTCCTTGTCTTGCACCTTCAGCAAAAAACTTTACACGACCTTTGTAACCATAACCTGCTCTATCAAAAACAACGCTGTCTATGTTCATAGATTTTGCACGTTCTGCCAAAAGTTTGCCAACGAGGAATGCACCCTTTACGTTTCCACCTTTTTCATCAGGTTTTGCAATACTTTTGAACTCTTTTCCAAGTGAAGAAACAGTCAAAAGCACTCTGTTCGGTTGAACATCATCAACAACCAGAGAACCATAGATATGTTTTAAACTCCTATAAACAACCAATCGTGGTCGTTGAAGATTCCCTGAAATTTTCTTCCTTACGCGCAAATGTCTTTTTTTCCTTTTATCCTGCCTGCTTGGCCTCATATAATGACTCCTTATTTCTGGGTACCGACAGCAGCTTTGCCAACTTTATGCCTGACATATTCGCCCGCATATCTAATTCCTTTTCCTTTGTAGGGTTCTGGCGGATATATATCCCTGATATATGCAGCAAAATTCCCGAGCAACTCTTTGTCATATGAACTGAGTTTTATCACTGTATTTTTTTCAACCTGCACAGTAATTGGTTCCGGTATATTCACTTCAACTGGATGTGTAAACCCGAGATTTAAAATCAGTTTTTTTTCTTTCACTTCTGCTTTGAATCCAGTTCCATGGATTTCAAGTACTTTTTCGAAACCCTTTGTAACACCCAAAATCTTATTTATTATCACTGTTCGCAATAACCCTTGAAGAGCATCAGTTTTTCTGAACAATCGCCTGAATCTTGGAGTTTGTGAAATGGTATTAGTCACAAATATTTTTTTATCTTCAACAGTCACCTCAAGATTCTCGAAAATATTTTGAGTAATCCTGCCTTTTGGCCCCTCAATCAACAGAGTCCTGCCTTCCGTTGATATTTTCACCCCATCAGGTATTTCAATTGGTTTTTTTCCTAATCTGCCCATAGTATTCACCTACCATATGTAAAATAAAAGTTCTCCACCAATGTTTAATTCTTTTGCTTTCCGACTGCTTATCACTCCCTTAGAAGTACTCAATACCGCTATTCCAGAATCCTGTTTTTCTCTTGCAATGTTGTCAGCAGAAACATATATCCTGCAACCTGGCTTGCTTAATTTGCGAATTTTTAATATCGCTGGTTTTTTCCCCGAGTACAACAGATGCACTCGAAGAATTTTTTTACCACTGACCTCAATGATTTCCCAATTCTTAATATATTGTTCTTCCTTTAATACATTGAGAATTCTCTCTTTCAATTTTGACCAAGGTACATCAGCATATGGTTTGAACACAACATTCGCATTTTTTAATCTCGTTAACATATCAGCAATCGGGTCTGTCATCATTATTCCTCCTACCAGCTCGCTTTGGTAACACCAGGTATTTCTCCCTGCGATGCTAACTCTCTGAAACAAATACGGCAGATACCAAATTTTCTCAAGTATCCTCTCGGTCTGCCGCATCTCCAGCAACGATTTCTTTTCCTCACGTTAAACTTCGGCTCCTTTTTCATCTTCTCAAAAAAACATTTGCGTGCCAAATCAATCCTCCCTTATCGGTAATCCAATAAGTTTCAAAAGTTCTCTTGCCTGTTCAATATTTTTTGCATTAGTACAGATAGTAATATTCATACCTCTGACTTTATAAATAGTATTGTAATCAACCTCCGGAAAAATCACCTGTTCCCTGATGCCCAGCGTATAACTTCCATGGCCATCAAATGAATTGAGATTCAGTCCATTGAAATCTTTTACCCTTGGAAGCGCAGCCGTGATCATACGATCCAGAAATTCATACATCCTCTGTCCTCTCAGTGTTACCATAACACCACAGATGTCGCCTTTTCTGAGATTAAAAGAAGAGATGGACTTTTTACCCCTTGTGATAACTGGTTTTTGCCCTGATATTAAAGCCAGTTCTTTCTGCGCTGATTCAATCGCTTTAGCATCCTTATTATCCTTGCCAACACCAACATTGATAACTATCTTTTGGATGCGAGGAACCTGGTGTTGATTTTTAAATCCAAATTTCTCCATCATTGCGGGTATTACTTTTTCTCTGTAAAGTACTTTCAACCTGGGTTCCATTATTTCTCCTCCACCAGTTCACCGCACTTCTTACAGTATCTAACTTTTGAACCATCATCCATTTTCTTTATTCCTAATCGCGCCTTATTACTACACTTCATGCAGAAAAACTGAACATTGGCAATTGAAATTGGCTTTTCCATGCTTACTATTCCACCCTGTCTGTCCAGTTTCCTGGGCCTTGTCGCTTTTTTTACAAAGTTCACTCCTTCAACCAGAACACGATTTGTTTCAGGGAACACCCTGATCACTCTGCCTTTTTTACCTGCGTCTTTACCTTTAATAACCATCACAAAGTCATTTTTCTTGATAAGAAACCCCATATTACAGAACCTCCGGAGCAAGTGAAACAATTTTCATAAATTTCGCGTCTCTCAGTTCTCTTGGCACAGGCCCAAAAACTCTTGTACCTTTTGGATTCAGGTCATCATCTATAATCACCGCGCAGTTGTGATCAAATTTGAGATACGAACCATCCGGTCTTCTAATCGGCGCCTTTGTTCTTACAATCACTGCCTTGACGACCTGCTTTTTTTTCACTATTCCATCAGGTAGAGCATCCTTCACATTCGCCTTTATAATGTCTCCGATTCTTGCGTATCTTCGCTTTGAATGCCCGAGCACTCCGATGATGCTGATTTTTTTAGCACCCGTGTTATCTGCGACCTCAAGTATTGTTCTTAACTGCACCATTTGTTACTCCTTCACTTTTGGAAGATGCCTTTTTGACAACCTGTATTACCTGCCATCGTTTTAATCTGCTCAATGGTCTGCATTGCCTGATAACAACTATATCTCCGGTCTTACTGATCTCAGATTCGTCATGAGCGTAGAATTTCTTTCTTTTCCGGATAACCTTGGAATACACAGGGTGCCTGCTCAAGGTTTCAACCAGAACCACCCTGGTTTTTTCCATCTTATCACTCACCACTTTTCCTTGTTTTTCAATTTTATTTTTTTGCTTCTGATCCATTTGAACCTCGTTGCTTGCTGATTTTTTTCAACTGTATCAACGTGTTGATCCGGGCTATATCCTTCCTCAAATTCCTCAGGATTCGTGTGTTTTTTAATTGTCCAAGCTGAATCTGAATTCTCTGCTCAAAAAGTTGCCTTGCAATATCCATTCTCTTTTGTTCCAGTTCCTGTACTGTTAAACTTTTTAATTCTTCAAAATCTTGTCTTTTCATTGAATTTCCCGTTTCACAATTTTTGTTTCAACCGGTAATTTATAAGAAGCCAATCTCAATGCTTCTGTCGCAACATCTCCAGATACACCGGCTATTTCAAAAACAATTCTTCCCGGCAGTACAATTGCCTCCCAACCTGCAACATCTCCTTTTCCTTTACCCATTCTTGTTTCAGCAGGTTTCTTTGTATAGGGTCTGTCCGGGAATATCCGTATCCAGAGTTTCCCTTTTGACTTCAAATGATGGGTAATAGCGATACGAGCTGCCTCTATTTGATAGCTTTTGAGTCGTCCCGGCGTTAGAACCTGTAAACCAAAATCACCAAAGTATATCGTTGCTCCCCGGGTTGCCTTACCCTTTGTTCTACCTTTCTGAACTTTTCTGTACTTTACCCTTTTTGGCATTAATGGCATTTTTACTCCTTTTACTAAATAGTTCCTCTGCAGGATGAGATATTTCAATATTCAATGGTTCAGGTACAGGTTTCTGCACAACATGCTGTTCACCATTAAATACTTCTCCAAGAAAAATCCAGACCTTCACGCCGATGCAACCAAACTTTGTAATGGCTGTCGAAGTGGCATAACTGATTTTTGCACGAAGCGTATGAAGAGGTACTTTACCTTTAATATAAAGTTCTGACCTTGAAATTTCGGCCCCTCCAAGCCTTCCGCCAACTCTTACTTTAATACCCAGAGCGCCTGACTGCAAAGATAGGGACATTGCCTTTTTCACTGCTATCCTATGTGGCACCCGCCTTTCCAGTTGCATTGCTATACTGTCAGCCATAAATTGTGCATCCTGCCCTGGATTTTTTATCTCATTAACATCAATTGTTATCTGCTTGTTTATGGTGTTGTATAATTCATCTCTCACAGCATTAATTTCTGAACCCTTACGACCGAGAACAACACCTGGTCGTGGGCTGTATAAACTAATTTTGACCTTTTCTGATATCTTTTCGATATCAACCCTTGTTATAGAACCCCTTGGAAATCTTTGAAACAGAAACTTTCTCAATTCAACATCTTCTTTGAGAAAGTCCTTAAATTTTCTGTCGTCAGCATACCAAAACGATCTCCATCTTTCTGTAATACCAAGCCTAAGACCTATTGGATTTACCTTTTGCCCCATATTTGCTTCCTTTAATAGTTTTTGTTTCACCAAGTTCTTCAAGAACAACCGTAATATGAGAAAGTTTCTTCATAATTATTACTGCCCTGCCCATTGGAGCAGAACGTAATCTTTTCATTCTTGGCCCTTCATCTATTAAAAGTTTTTTTACATACCATGTTTTCTGCTCAGGATTTTTCTGCTGAGCATTCGCAAGAGCAGAACCAATGAGCTTTTTAAGAATCATTGCACCTCGATTAGGCATATGATCAAGAAAACTCATTGCAGTTTGAGCTTCCTGACTGACAACTATAGGTCTTAAATACCGAACCTTCCTTGCACTGATTCTTGCAAATTTCAATCTTGCAATCACTTCCATCAGGTTTTCTCCGTTGTTCGTTCAGTGTGGGCACCATGCCCGCGGAATATTCTTGTTGGCGCAAACTCACCAAGTTTGTGTCCCACCATGTTTTCCGTAATATAGACATTTACAAATGTTTTCCCATTATGAACAGAAAATGTATATCCGACGAATTCCGGAATAATAGTTGAACGCCTTGACCAGGTTTTAATAGGTTCCTTCTTCCCTGCTGCCTTCATCTTTTCAATCTTTTCAAACAGCACAGCATCAACAAATGGACCTTTTTTTAACGATCTCATATCTGTTTACTCCTATTTTTTCCTTCTCTGCACGATAAACTTGTTTGAATATTTATCTGGATTTCTGGTTTTGTATCCTTTTGTGGGTTTACCCCATGGCGTCTGAGAAATATTGCCTTTTCCTCTACCTTCTCCACCACCATGTGGATGATCCACAGGATTCATTGCCACACCCCTAACAGTCGGCCTTATCCCAAGCCAACGAGTCCTTCCTGCTTTACCAAGGGATACGTATTTATGCTCTGGATTGCTTACCCTTCCAAGCGTAGCCATACACGTCAAAGGAACTAATCTCACCTCGCCCGATGGTAATTTTACAGAAGCAAATTTCTCGCCCTTGGTCACGAGAATAGCAGAGCACCCCGCTGCTCTGACAAGTTGCCCACCTTTTCCAGGCTGAAGTTCAATATTATAGATTTCAGATCCTTCAGGAATTCCAGCAAGTGGCAACCTGTTACCAGGTACAATTGCTGCACCATCACCACAAAAAACACGCATACCAACCTTTAAATCTGCAGGTGCTACAATGTACGCTTTTCTTCCATCCACATACTGAAGCAGAGCGATATTGGCTGTTCTATTTGGATCATATTCAATACTTACGACCTTTGCTTCCACAGGTCTACCCTTAAAATCAATGATTCTGTAAAGTTTTTTATGCCCACCACCTCTATGCCGTACCGTGATTCTACCTGTGTTATTCCTGCCACCTGTTTTTTTCTTTCCGACAACAAGGGTTTTTTCTGGTTCCTGTTTCGTAATTTCCTTAAAATCAGGAAGTACAGCATGTCTCTGACTATTTGTCACAGGATTCAGTTTACGCAATGGCAATTTTTTCTCCTTCTTTCAACGTCACAATCGCTTTTTTATAAGATGGTCGATAACCTTCCTGAGATAAGCGGTATCTTCTTTTTTTCCCTGGCATATGCATTACCGCAACTGATACCACGCTTACTTTATAAATCTGTTCTATCGCCATTTTAATCTGTGTTTTTCTTGCTTTTTTATCTACCACAAACATATACTTGTTTTCTTTTTCAAGAGATGTTGCCTTTTCCGTTACAAGCGGGTATTTTATAATATCAAAGGGATTAAACATTTTCTTCTCCTACGCACAATTTCTTTAAAAACGGCAGCACATTCATTTGAGCAACAATTTTGTCATGGGTCAGAATTAGATATGGGTTTATCTGCTCCGCATAACAATAAGAAACATTTTCAATATTACGAATGCATCTCACAATTGTATCTTTTTTTTCATAACCACTATCAAGAACCACAAGAACCTTTACCAGATGAAGTCCAACTTTTTTCAAAAACTCTGAAAATATTTTTGTTTTTGGATTATTGATTGTTTCATTTATATCTAACAACACAAGTCCATCATCGACTACTACTGTTTGCAGTGTATCTCTTAACGCCAATTTTTTCATTTTTTCAGGAAGGCGTTGACTGTAATCTCTTGGTTTGGGACCAAAGACAATTCCGCCGTGTCGCCAAATAGGGGTTCTAATTGACCCAACCCTTGCTCTTCCTGTTCCTTTCTGCCGCCATGGTTTTCTACCTGAACCTGATACTTCACCCCTTGTTTTGGTTGAAGCAGTGCCCTGTCTTTGATTTGCCAAAAAGGCAACAACATATCTGTGAATGACATCCACATTCGGCTTTTCAGCTGGTAAATTTACACTTTCAGTACCAATTTTTTCACCACTCAGATTGAAAATCGATATTTCCTTTATCATGATGTCCTCTGTTTCTTGATTGCGTGTCTAACAAAAATCAGACTGTTTTCGCCTCCAGGAACTGCACCCTTAACCAGCATTAGATTTTTCTCAACAATAACTTTATAAACCATAAGATTTTGAACAGTTACTTTTTCGTTGCCCATATGCCCTGCCATTTTTCTTCCCTTGATCACTCTCTGTGGATTGCCACCACCAATTGAACCTGGCTTTCTATGCTGCATGGAACCTCTCGTGGCTGGACCACCCTTAAACCCATGTCTTTTTACAACACCCTGAAATCCTTTACCTCTTGAAATTCCTGTAACATCTATATATTCACCTTCCTTAAAAATGGACACATTGATTTCCTGTCCAACAGTGATATCCTCCACGTCATCAGCCATTCTTATTTCTTTCAAATATTTCAAAGGAGGAACTCCTGCTTTTCTGCAATGTCCAATCACTGCTTTTTTTGCCTTTTTTTCATCAATCGTCTGGTATCCAATCTGAATTCCTCCATAGCCATCAGATTCAATGGTTTTTTTCTGTGTTACGAAACATGGCCCCAGTTCAAGAACAGTCACAGGAACAACTTTACCGTTTTCTTCAAATATTTGAGTCATGCCGAGTTTTTTACCCAAAAGTCCCAAGCGCATATTTCACTCCAGTTTCATCTCCACCTCAACGCCTGAGGGAAGATTCAAACGACTTAATGCATCGACAGTTCTTGTAGTTGGTTCAAGTATATCAATCAATCTTTTATGAGTGCAAAGTTGAAATTGTTCACGACTTTTTTTGTTCACATGAGGTGACCTCAACACAGTATAAATCTGCTTCCTTGTTGGAAGTGGTATCGGACCAATAATTTGCACTCCAGTGCTTTTGGCTATGTCCATAATCTGCTTTACGGATTCATCTAGGACCCTGTGATCAAAACTTCTTAATTTTATTCGTATTCTTTTCTTATCCATTATGATTACCTCATGCGATGATTTCAGTGATTGCGCCTGAACCAACAGTCCTTCCACCTTCCCTGATTGCAAATCTTAACCCCTTCTCCATCGCAACAGGCGCTATCAACTCTACCTCCATCTCTATGTTATCTCCAGGCATCACCATCTCCACACCTTCAGGCAACTTTATCGTCCCTGTCACATCTGTAGTCCTGAAGAAAAATTGCGGACGATAACCAGGGAAAAACGGAGTGTGCCTGCCTCCCTCTTCCTTCTTCAATACATATACCTGCGCCTTGAACTTCTTATGCGGAGTTATACTCCCTGGAGCCGCTATCACCATACCTCTCTCTATCCCTTCCTTCTCTATCCCTCTCAACAATAACCCTACATTATCACCTGCTACCGCTTCATCAAGTATCTTCCTGAACATCTCTATACTGGTCACCACCGTCTTTGTCACACCTTCTCTTAATCCTATCACCTCTACCTCTTCCCCTGCCTTAATCTTCCCCCTCTCTACTCGCCCTGTCGCTACTGTCCCTCTACCTGTAATAGAAAATACATCCTCCACAGCAAGCAAAAATGGCTGGTCTACCAACCTCACAGGCTCAGGTATATAACTGTCTACAGCATCCATCAATTCCCATATCGGACCACACTTGGAACATTCCCTCTTACCACATCCACAATTCAACGCCTCAAGCGCTGAACCCTTCACCACCGGTATCTCATCCCCAGGAAATTCATACTTGCTCAATAACTCCCTCACCTCTAACTCTACCAAATCTATCAACTCCTTATCTGTCACCATGTCCATCTTATTCATGAATACCACTATCGCAGGTACCCCTACCTGCCTGGCTAACAGTATATGCTCCCTGGTCTGCGGCATGGGCCCATCAGGCGCACTTACTACCAGTATCGAACCATCCATCTGCGCCGCCCCTGTAATCATATTCTTAATATAATCAGCATGACCAGGACAATCTATGTGTGCATAATGCCGCTTTTCTGTCTCATATTCAATGTGCGCTATCTGTATCGTTAATCCCCTCTCCTTCTCCTCAGGCGCCTTGTCTATGTCTTCATACTTCAAATGCTGAGCCTTACCAGCTTTAGATAATACCAACGTTATCGCACTACTCAACGTCGTCTTCCCATGATCTACATGCCCAATCGTACCTATGTTTACATGTGGCTTACTCCGTATAAATTTATCCTTCGCCATCGTGCCCCC
>JBMFLH010000067.1:0-8725 GCA_049971295.1 Candidatus Ratteibacteria bacterium
TTGAATTGAGGCCTCCTTAAAAATTATTTTAAACGGGTTTCAGTTAGGATTTACGTCAAATTTCCACTACAAAAAGTATCTCATTTTTTCAATCCTGATGCCCCATTTTCCAGGAAGATAAATACCAGGTTCTATTGTAAATACTGTTTTCCTTTTCAGTGTATCCCTGCTTGCAGAACACAGTTGCGGTAGTTCGTGAACTTCAATTCCAATGCCATGTCCAAGGCCATGAGTAAAAAATTTTTCAAGTCCGTATTTTTTCAGAACTTTCACAGCACCATCGTGTAATTTCTTACAGGATGTTTCTCCTTTTTCTATTCTGTCTTCAACATATTTGTGAACGTCAGCAATTGCAAGAAGGACATCTTTTGCTTCTTTCTCAATTTTTCCGATAATGGTGGTATCTGTGATGTCGCTATTATAACCATCAAAACAAACTCCCATATCAATAAGAACGATGTCATTATCTTTGAATTTTCTTGTTGTTGGTTGATGATGGGGATAAGATGAGTTGATACCAGAAGCAATGACTGGCTGAAATGCTTCTTTATCTCCACCCTTCTTTCGTATTTGATAAAGAACTTCAGCAGCAATATCCAATTCTGAAACCCCTGGCTTAATAAGATTTCTCACTCCTTCTAATACTGACCAGGCAATTTCCTCTGCCTTTTTAATTTTTTCAATTTCTTCTTTTTCCTTTACCATTCTCATACTGGCAATCATATTATCAGCAAGATTGATTTGTCTGTCGATTTTTTGACAGAGTTGCTTCCATTTTCCCGCGGAAACCTCTGATGAAATCAATGAAGGGTTTTTGAACGATTTTAGAAAGGTATAAAAATTTTTTTCGTTGATTTGTTCAATGGAAAAATCAAAAATGTTCAAAATATTCTGTCTATCAATTGCATATTGATGATAAATTCCGCCAGTAAAAAATTTCAAACCTTTTTTGCTGATGCAGAAATAACCTTCAAGATTATAAATTCCTGTCAGGTAGAAGATATTCGCAGAATTTAAAGTAATCAGACAGTCAATTTTTTTTGAATTAAGATATTTCAGAATCTTTTTTATTCTGTCTTCAACAGGCATTCAATTTCCTTTCATCTGCGTAAAGAAAATGAAGTATTGCTTTCTGGACATGAAGACGATTTTCGGCCTGTTGCCAGACAACAGAATTTTTCCCATCTATTATTTCATCGGTGACTTCCTGTCCCCTATGTGCTGGAAGGCAATGCATAAAAAGAAAATTTACTGGTGCGTTCTTAACAAGTTCTGCATTGACCTGATAAGGAGCGAAAATTTCAAGCCGCTTCTGCTTTTCCTGTTCATTTCCCATACTCACCCAGGTATCTGTGTAAATCACATCTGATTCAGAAATAAATTGACAAGGATCATGGCTGATTTTCAAAAGAGATGGATTTTTCATTGATTTCATAATATCATCTTTCACTGGATATTGCGGTGGACAGGAAACATTGATTCTTACTCCAAGAATATCTGCACCAAGAATTAATGTATTACAGATATTGTTGGCATCGCCAATATAGGTAATTACAAGATTTTCAAGATTTTTTCTTTTCTCCCAGATTGTAAAAAAGTCGGCAAGAATCTGGCAAGGATGCAAAAAATCTGTAAGTGCGTTGACAACAGGAAAATCAACATGCTTTGCAAATGTTTCAACTTCTGACTGCTGATATGTTCTTATCACAAGGCCTTTCAAATATAGATTGAGGACTTTTGCTGTGTCCTGAATTGTTTCCCCCCTTGAAATCTGTAATTGCCCTGATTCAAGAAAAATCGGATTTCCTCCAAGCTCAATAATTGCAACCTCGAAAGAAATTCTTGTTCTGCTTGATGGCTTGCGAAATAAAAGCCCTATGCACATACCCCTTAAGGTATCTGAAATTGTAATCTGTTTTTTTCTCTGATACTTGAAAAATTTTGCCTGCTCAAAAATTTGATAGATCTCTGTTTTATTCAGGTCCCTAATATCAAGCAGGTCTCTTTTTTTCTTCATTTATTGGGAACTCCTCCTGAAGGGATTGTTTGATAATAGCCAGACCCTTTTTCAAAAGGGACTTTGTGATGCCGAGGGGCGGCATAATTCTGATTACTGTGTCGTGGGTGCAATTCAAAAGCAGCCCTTTGTTTCTACATCTTTCAACAAAACTTTTGCCACTTACATCAAGGTCCATTCCTATCATAAAGCCAATTCCCCTGATTTCTTTAATAACCTGGAACTTTTCCTGCAATTTTTTTAATTCAGACATAAACCAGCCAGAAAGATTTGAAACATTTTCACATAAATTTTCTTCTTCTATGGTCTCCATTACAGCAATCGCAGCAGCGCACGCAAGCGGATTTCCACCAAATGTGGAAGCATGAGTTCCCGGGACAAGAAGATCTGAGATATCTTTTCGGGCAATCATCGCTCCAATGGGAAATCCGCCACCAAGGGTTTTCGCAAGAGTCATAATGTCAGGCTGTACCCCATAGTGTTGAAATGCAAACCATTTTCCCGTGCGACCCATACCTGTTTGAACTTCATCAAAAATCAAAAGCAAATCATGCCTGTCACAAAATTCCCGCAATGATTGCAGGTAAGACCTATCAGCAACATTGATACCACCTTCTCCCTGAATCGGCTCAACAATCACAGCGACTGTTTTGTCGTCAAAAGTCGCCTGAAGTGAGCTCATATCGTTAAACTGAGCATACGCAAAACCATCAGGAAGCGGTTTGAAAGGTGCTGAGTATTTTTCCTGTCCTGTCATGGTCACAGTGGCAAGGGTTCTTCCATGAAACGAATTACGCATGGAAATGATTTTGTACCTGCCTGTCTTTGTGCCATAAAGACGGCTCAGTTTAATCGCGGCTTCATTTGCTTCAGCGCCGCTATTGCAAAAAAACACCTTTCCATCAAAGGAAATCTCTATCAGTTTCTTTGCGCACATTGCCTGAACATCAATGTAATAATTGTTTGCCACATGCATCAAAGTTTTTAATTGTTTTGTCAGGGCTTTTACAACTTTTGGCGGACAATGACCAAGTCCGCTGACTGCCCAGCCAGGGAAAAAATCAAGATACTTTTTTCCATTGATATCCCATAGCCAGGGACCTTTACCCCTGACAAAAACGAAATTTTCTCTGCCATAACAGCCGATAACATAATCATTGTAATATTGTTTGACTGTTATCTCATCCATTGTTTGCCTCGTCAAGTATAATTTCTGTGCCAATACCCTGTTCCGTGAACACTTCAAGTATGATTGAATGCGCCACATTTCCACTGATGATGTGAGTCTTTTTCACGCCTCCCTTCAAGCTCGCAATCGCGCCCCGTACCTTTGGTATCATACCGCCTGTAATTACTTTCTCCTTAATAAGATTTTCTGCCTGCGACACAGTAATTACTGACAGTAATGTATCAGAATTATCAGGATTTCTCATTACTCCCCTGACGCCAGTGACAAAAATCAATTTTTCTGCACCAAGAGATTGCGCAACCGCTGAAGAAACTGAATCACCATTAATATTATACTTCTGTCCATCTGTTGAAATGCCAATGGGAGCAAAGACAGTCACGCCTCTTTCAAGAAAAGAACGCAGCACATCTGCCTGAACGTTTTCTACCTGTCCCACAAATCCCAGGTCAATGATTTCATCGCCTTTCTGCCAGTGAATCTTTTTTGCGATGATGTGCCTGTCCTCTGGCTTTAAAGAAAATGCCTCTGTTCTGAAGTCCTTTTTTAATGTTTCAACAATTTCATCCCTCGCAGCGCCGAGAATTTCAACAACAATATCAAGGGTTTCCTGATCAGTCACCCGCAGGCCCTCAATAAATTTTACCTTTTTACCACGCTTTTCAATCTCTCCTGTAATCGTAGGACCTGCTCCACACACAACAACAGTCCTTATTCCTACAGCGCTGAGAAAGGCGATATCCTGAAGAACGAATTTTTTTGATTCAGGCAGTCTCAATATCGCGCCGCCAATCTTTATGACAAATGTCTTGCCTTTATAATCTTGAATGTATGGAAGCGCCTCTATTAGCGCTTCTGCTTTCAAATAAATACTGTTGTCTGCCACTTTCAACTCCTTTCACAGGAAAAAATTTACGAACAATATTCTATCACATTTTTGAAAAACTGATACCCGTAAGAGAATTCACACTGTTGCTTCAATCTTGTCCAATCAGGCAGGTGTATTTTGAGTAATGCCCGTTCAGGATGCGGCATCATCCCAACAACAAGTCCTTTCTCGTCGCACACGCCAGCAATCCCGGCAATAGAACCATTGGGATTGTACGGATATCCTTGCGGTTCTCCAGATGGATTGACATATCGCAGAATAATCTGTCGATTTTTTTCAATTTTTTTCAACAAAACATTTGACCTCAAAACAAATTTTCCTTCAGCGTGAGCTACAGGAAATCTGATAATTTCTGGCATATTTTTGAAAAATGGAGAAATGCTATTTTCAACTTTGAGATACACCCATCTATCCTCAAATCTTCCAGAATCATTCCAGACAAGACTGGCAGTATGTTTTCTCCAGAATGGTAACATTTTTGATTTTACCAGCACCTGAAATCCATTGCATATTCCAATGATAGGTCTTTGCTTTTCCCTGAACTTTTCTATCTGTTCCCAGCACTTCAGCATTATTTCGTTTGCCAGAACCTTACCAGCGCCAAGGTCATCCCCGTAAGAAAAACCCCCAGGAATAATCAGAATGTCAAAGTCAACAATTTTGACCATGCCAGTTGTAATCTGCGATATATGGACCCTTGATGCATTTGCGCCGGCAATTTGGCACGCCCATTCTGTTTCAAGGTCGCAATTTGTTCCGCCAGTACGAAGAATAATCACTTTTACCATGAAATCGCTCCACACCACCTCTGCCTCATCAATTCACCGTCAACGTCAAGTATGGTTTTATCTCTGTAATTTATCTTTAAGCGAAAATCCGGTATCACTCTTCCAATTTGTTTACAGGGCAATCCTTTAAACAATTTTTCGAATTTTTCAACGCAGGACTCATCAACTTCAACCACAAATCTTCCCTGACTTTCACTGAACAATAGAGTCACTGGCTCTGCTGTTCTCGCAGGCATCTGCTCAAGATATATTTCGGCGCCATAACCGCTTCCAATCACCATTTCAGCAATCGCAATGGCAAGTCCACCCTCTGAGCAATCATGACACGACATTACAAGATTATTTTTTATTGCCTGATAAAGGTTCTTCATTATCCTTAAACTTATTTCAGGAACTGGGGCAGGACACCTGCCACCTTCCAGATTGAATACATTGAAAAATCTTGAGCCGCCAAGTTCGTCAGAAGTTTCTCCAAGTATGTATATCAGATTGCTGGTCTCTTTAAAATCAGAAGTAACCGATTTTCTTACATCATCTATCACACTGATGGCAGAAATCAAAAGGGTTCCCGGGATTGAAACAATGGAGCCATCCTCTTTGGTAAAATAATTATTCAAACTGTCCTTGCCTGAAATGAAAGGAACTTTATATTTTATTGCATAATCATGGCAACCCTTCACACATCTTGTCAGCTTTCCAAGTTCAACCGGGTCGTCAATCTTACCCCAGCAAAAATTATCAAGAATGGCTGTCCTTTCAGGGTTTCCGCCACTGGCAACGATATTGCGCAATGCCTCGTCAATGCAATTGCCTGCCATAAAATAAGGGTCCAGCATTCCATACCACGGATTGATACCACACGATACCACAATACCGCGATAATTTCCGTAGATCGGAGCAAGAACCACAGCGTCAGAAGCGCTGCAACCATCAGTACCCCCAAAAGGTTTAATAATGGTGTGCCCCTGAACTTCGTGGTCGTACTGCCTGACGACAATTTCCTTTGAAGCGATATTAGGGTCAGACAACAATTGCAAAAGTGTCTCTTCAAGATTGACATTTTCAGGAATAATGTTTACAGTTTCCCTCTTTTCGTACAACGCCTTCAAGACAGGTAATTGGCTTTTTTGAAAGAGCCATTCCAGGTCGAGTTCTCCAACAAGGTCTTTTTCGTGGTAAATTCTAATTTTCCCCGTTGAATTGAATTTACCGATACAGGCATATTCCACACTTTCAGATTCAAGTATTTCTTTCAAACGACTGAACTTTGCAGGTGGCACAGAAAGCACCATTCTCTCCTGGGATTCAGAAACCCATATTTCCCAGGGTTCCAGGTCCTGATATTTCAAGGGTACTTTATCCAGATGGAGTTCTGCTCCACAATTTTGAGCAAGCTCTCCCACTGCAGATGAAAGTCCGCCTGCTCCGCAGTCAGTGATTGCTGAATAAAGTTTCTCATCTCTTGCCATCATCAATGCATCCAGCACCTTTTTTTCAACAATAGGATTGCCAATCTGGACCACACTGGTAGGAATATCCTTTTCAAGGCTTGCTGAAGAAAATGTGGCTCCGTGAATTCCATCTCTTCCGGTTCTTCCACCAATCACAACCACCAGGTCTTTTGGTTTAACCTTTTTGTTAACAGCCCACCTTGGCATAATTCCAACAGTACCGCAATAAACCAGAATATTGTAAAGATATCCAGGGTCAAACAGAATTGCACCATTTGCTGTTGGAATACCCATTCTGTTGCCATAGTCCCTCACGCCTGACACAACGCCCTTGAATAGCCGACGTGGATGAAAAATACCCTCTTCAAGTTCTTCGTGGCTGGTATCAAGCGGCGCGAAACAAAATATATCAGTATTAAGAATTGGCTTTGCGCCAAGTCCTGCTCCCAGGATATCGCGAATAACTCCGCCAATGCCGGTGCCAGCACCGCCATAAGGCTCAAGAGCTGAAGGATGGTTGTGGGTCTCAACTTTGAAACAAACACAATTGTTTTCGTCAAACCTGATAATGCCGGCATTGTCCTTAAAAACAGAAAAACACCAGTTTTTTCTGACTTTTTCAGTTGCCTGTTTGATAAGAGAAAACAGAGATGGAATTTCTTCCATGACCGGTGAGTTTGAACCAACGATTTCAGTTAGATGAATCCTGCTTTTGAATGTTTTATGAAAGCAATGTTCAGACCATGTTTGTGCTATCATCTCAAGTTCAAGGTCAGTTGGATTCCTACCGGCAGCAAGAAAGTACTTTTGAATTTTTTTCATTTCGTCCAGAGTTAAAGACAACAACCCCTTTTTACTGATATCAATAAGTTCAGCGTCCGTTGCATTTAGAACTTCTATGATTTTTGCCTTCGCCATTTCAAATTCCCTTAATAATGTAATCCTGAATCAGGATATTTGCGAGAATCTTTGTACATACCATTTCAATAAGTTTTCTATCAGGTCTGGAAGTATGAAATTCATATTTTTTACCGCAGTTAATCCTTACATCATTTTTGATACCGAGATCCCTTATACCCTTAAGGGCTGTCATCGCGACAGGGTCAGTAACTCCCCTTTTGTACCAGACCTCAACAGAAATACAGCTGGATTTTTGTTTTTCACCAGAACGGTATATTTTCATCGTCTGCGCAACAGGGTCCAGCAAAAGATCTTTTGCAATTCGCCGGACAAGAGAAAAATTGACATCTCCGTAAACCATGTAAACATCGTATACATTAACGCTTTCAATATTATCGATACCTAATTCCTTAATAGATTGCCCGATTTCATTACCAAAAGCATCAAACAATCCCTTTTTCAAGCCAATTTCTACGATATAAACATTTCCAGATTTGGTTTTCATTAAACCCACACGATTCAGCGAGTGAGAATATTGTAAATTTGCCAGTATTTTTCCCTTGTTTTTTCTATTACATCCGCAGGCAATTCTGGCACAGGTGGTTGCTTGTTCCAGTTAATGC
Organism: Candidatus Ratteibacteria bacterium; assembly: GCA_049971295.1. GTDB lineage: Bacteria > Ratteibacteria > UBA8468 > B48-G9 > DTJG01 > DTJG01. Next base: position 7,855 of record JBMFLH010000067.1, read on the forward strand.
TCTCGAGGTAATTACGCACAAATTGCTTGTCAAGACTGTCCTGACCCCTGCCAACCTGATAAATTGACTTTTCCCAGAATCTGGAAGAGTCAGGTGTTAAAATTTCATCTATCAAGATAATTCTGCCATCATACAAACCAAATTCAAACTTCGTATCTGCAATGATGATTCCCTTGCGCTCAGCATATTCAGATGCCTGCCTGTAGAGAGAGAGAGAAACTTCTTTTAAGTGAAAAGCTACTTTTTCTCCCACAATTTCCACCATTTCATCGAAACTAATATTTCTGTCGTGTGCTCCTTTTTCCTCTTTTGTCGCAGGAGTAAAAATTGGTTCAGGCAATTTTTCACTTTCCTTCAAGCCATCAGGAAGTTTTATTCCACAGACAGTACGGGACGCAAGATATTCCTTCCAGCAACTTCCGCTGAGATACCCTCGCACCACGCATTCAATCGGAATTTTTTTCGTCTTTTTTGCAATCACGCTTCTTTTCTCAAGAACATTGCGAAAACCTTTGAGATTTTGCGGAAATTTCTCAAAATCAATTATATCAAGATGGTTCTCGCATACATTTTGCAGTTTTTCAAACCAAAAAAGGGATAATTGATTAAGAATGATGCCCTTTTCAGGAACTGGATTTGGAAGTACAAAATCAAACGCAGAAATCCTGTCAGTGGTAACAATTAAAATTCTTTTACTGTCAATTTCAAACAGTTCTCTGATCTTTCCTGAATAAATTTTTGGCACCGGTAGTACCACATCTGAAATTGCTTTCATGACTGCTCCCTTTTACTGATTCATCCAGTTCCATATTTTACTTTCCTCATTCTGAAACCAGTCGCCTGTGCTGGACAGGTAAAAATAAACATTCCT